>JAAYUQ010000116.1 GCA_012517575.1 Bacteroidales bacterium
CAAAAGCAAATTTGGCCATTGACGAGCCAAAAGTCCAAAAGCGGTAAAAAAGCCGGTGATTGCCAATAAAACAAATGTAACTTTTCGATGAGAAAATCCAATTTTCAGCAACAAATGATGAATATGATTTCTATCGGCCTTAAAAGGAGAAACACCTTTTTTTATGCGGGTTACCATAACCCTCAAAGTATCATATAATGGAACAATCAAAACACAAATAGCCACAGCTGGAGCAGCAGCCATATACATACTTTGAGGAACACTGTGGGATGCATTCATTTCACAAAATTCAAAGAGATAAAAAGTCAGCATAAAACCCAAAAACAGGGAACCGGTATCGCCCATAAAAACTTTGTTTTTCTTGCTGAAAACGTTGTAAATAAAAAATACTGCCAGCGAACCTGTGAGCGTATAAGCAATGATGGCAAGCGATACATTTCCGGTCAAATGAAAATAAATGCCGAAAAAAAGATTGTAAAAAATTCCGAGTCCCGAAGCTAAGCCATCTACCCCATCAATTAAATTGATAGAATTGACCATCAGTAAAAAAACCAAAAAGGAAAAAATGTAACTGATCGACAAGGGAAGTTCATGAATACCGAAAACGCCAAAAAAATTAGTTATTCTGATATCGGAGAACACAATAAGAAATATACCCGCAACAAATTCGCCCAATATTTTGGATGTTGGTTTGATATTCAGCAAATCATCAATGAATCCGGTCATCAAAATAATGAAAACGCCTATGGGAATGTATTGCAATTCTTCCATCAAAGGAAAGCAGAAAATCAGAATAGTAAAGATAAATGAAATAAAAATATCAAAACCTCCGGTATAAGGAATCAAACCTTTATGAGTTGTCCGCTTGTTAGGCTTAACTACAAAGTTATGTTTTTTGGCAATTCTAACAACAGAAGGCATAAAAGCTTTTCCCAAAAGGAAAGAAAAAAGAATCAGCAAATAGGGAAATTGTTGAATGAAATTGTATAAATAATTCATTTTATGCTGTTATGTATATTTATTCTCCGTTATTTCATAAAAAACTCAATAAAAAAATGTTTGAAAATAAATATAGAATAAATTATTTCCAAACGCTCGCTATCAGAAAAAATGTAATTAAACCTGAAATTCAACTAATTGTTAATATCTAATAATTCGTATTGAGAATTATTACTTTTGAATTCGGGCACTATCTGCTTCATCATGGATACAACCAGAAAATCTTTGCAAAGATAGCTGTACTTTATCAGGTTATCTATATCAACGGAGATTTTATCAAAATCGTATTCGGCAACTGAAGCAACCATTATTTTTGGGTGATTGGTGGGTCTAACTTGTTCTGTATGATTTAAAAGTTCCTCGTATAATTTTTCACCCGGACGCAAGCCGGTATAAACTATCTGAATATCCACGCCAGGAATTAATCCTGCCATTTGAATCATTTTTTTAGCGAGATGACTGATTTTAACTGGATTTCCCATATCGAAAACATAAATTTCTCCGCCTTCGCCCATCACTCCTGCTTCCAATACCAAACTGCTGGCTTCGGGTACAGTCATGAAATAACGAATAATATCAGGATGCGTTACGGTAACAGGTCCTCCTTTTTCGATTTGTTTTTGAAAAAATGGAACGACTGAACCATTCGATCCCAATACGTTTCCAAAACGCGTAGTAATAAATTTGGTGGTTTCATTTCCGGTTTTCTGCATTTTTCTGGCCAGCGATTGCACGTAAATTTCGGCAATACGTTTGGTAGCCCCCATCACATTGGTCGGATTCACTGCTTTATCGGTGGAAACCATTACAAACCGCGAAACTTTATATTTCAACGACAAATCAGCCATAATTTTGGTGCCCAGCACATTCACCTGAACACTTTCACAAGGGAAATCTTCCATCAAGGGAACATGTTTGTAAGCTGCAGCATGAAAAACAAAATCGGGGCGGTATAAATCCATAATATACTCCATTCGCTCCTTGTTTCGGACATCACCCAGCAAAAAACTAAAATTTTGGGTTGAAGAAAAATTCTGCAATTCAATTCTCAAGTTATGAATGGCTGTTTCTCCATTGTCAACCAGCACGATCAATTTTGGACTAAAGTTACACAACTGTCGAACAATTTCACTGCCTATTGATCCTG
>JAAYUQ010000117.1 GCA_012517575.1 Bacteroidales bacterium
ATTGAAAGCGCTGACAGATAAAAATATTTTTGAAACTTATGAGAAAATTATCGGACGTCTCGACTTCTCTGAAAATGAACTTCAAAAACCGGCAACTCTTAACGAGTTTCAAGCAAAAGCATTGCTTGAAATCGAAAAAAAATTTAAGGAAAAACCGGTGGTACTGTTACATGGCGTTACATCGAGCGGGAAAACGGAACTTTATATTCATTTGATTCAAAAAGTCTTGGACGAAGGAAAACAGGCGCTTTATCTGGTTCCTGAAATTGCACTGACCACTCAACTTACCCTTCGGCTGAAAAAAGTTTTTGGGAAAAAGTTGGGCGTTTATCACTCAAAATTTTCTGATGCAGAACGCACCGAAATTTGGAATAGTTTATTGAACGACAAAGGTTATGAAGTAATTATAGGCGTTCGTTCCTCCATTTTCTTGCCTTTCCGACAATTGGGTTTGATCATCGTTGACGAAGAATATGAAACAAGTTACAAACAATTTGATCCCGCACCGCGCTATCATGCACGCAATGCTGCCATTGTGCTGGCTTCCATGCACGGAGCACATACTTTGCTGGGCTCAGCAACACCTGCCATAGAATCTTACTTTAATGCAGTTACGGGAAAATACGGTTTGGTAAAACTTAACCAGCGATTTGAAGAAATTTCGTTGCCTGAAATTAAAATAATAAATTTGAAAGAAGCTTATCACAAAAAAAAGATGACAGGTCATTTTTCAGATTTTCTGATAGAAGAAATGCAAAAAACACTTCAAAACAAAGAACAAATCATTCTTTTTCAAAATCGACGAGGATATGCACCTTACCTGGAATGTAAAAGTTGCAATTTTATTCCCAAGTGTAAAAATTGTGATGTAAGCCTGACCTACCACAAAATTACCAATGCATTGACTTGCCATTATTGCGGCTACACCGAATCTTATCCTTCATCCTGCCCATCATGCGGAACACCGGCTGCTTTTTCCACACACGGATTCGGAACAGAGAAAATTGAAGATGAAATTAAAAAAATATTTCCCGACGCAAGAATCAATCGGATGGACTTGGATACCACACGTTCAAGAAAATCATACGAAAAAATTATTACGGACTTTGAACAATATAAAATCGACATTCTGATTGGTACACAGATGATTACAAAAGGTTTAGATTTCGATAAAGTCAGTTTGGTTGGAATTTTAAATGCCGATAATCTCCTGAATTTCCCCGATTTTCGATCACACGAACGAGCTTTTCAGTTGCTGTCTCAAGTTAGCGGACGTGCTGGCAGAAAGGACAAACAAGGAAAAGTAATTCTACAAACCTATCAACCCGAACATCCAATCATCAAACAAGTGATAGCCAATGACTACGAAGGAATGTTTATGAACCAGTGCGAAGAACGCAAATTATTCAGGTATCCACCTTATACACGATTAATTTTACTTATAGTTCGACATCACGACAAACAAATACTTCTCGAAGCATCTCAACAATTAACCGATTCACTTAGAAATGTTTTTGGTCGTCGCGTACAGGGCCCAAGCGATCCTCTTATTCCAAAAATTCAGAACTATTATATCAAACATATTCTTTTAAAGATAGAAATAGAAGCATCACCGGAAAAAACAAAAAAAATTGTACGAGATTGTATCAACTCTTGCCTCTCACAGCCCTCATTCAAATCAGTTCATCTACAAATAGATGTAGATCCGTTGTAAGTTTCAACCCAACTTGTTTCCCGAAAAACAAATTTTTCTTTATCATTCAATTTAAGATTTACTTTTAATTAAAACAATCTTATAAAGAATAATTTCAAGTATATCTCCAAGTCCATATTTCAAGAAAATCCATGATTAAATGCAATTTTTTTGAAAGAGATAGAAAATCAAATTGAATTAGATTGAAAAAAAAATTTATATCTAAACAACTTGGATTTTTTGAATAAAATTTTTCGTATTTTAAATTTTTAAATCAAAAAATAGGCAAATCAACCATTAATAAATTTATTTTGTTTGTTTTAAAAATTGTATAATAATGATTGTCACTTATTTAAAACAATAAAATAAGTAATTCTAATCCACATGAAATATTTGTTTGTATGATATTGTCATATAAAAAATAAGTATTAATTTTGCACACATTTGAAGAAAATATCAATTTTAATCAAACCGGATAATAAAAATTTATGCAATCTAAGTAAGTTATATTTACTATTAATTCAGAAAACAAGCGATGAAGAACAAATATATTGATCTGATTGAACAGACTTTTGAGTTCCCCAATGATGAATTCAATGTCATTGATAATGAACTTTGGTGGTGTGGTATTCCATTGATGGATGTTATCAAGCAATATGGAACCCCGCTTAGAATTGCCTATCTACCCAAAATTGCCGAGAACATTCAAAAAGCACGACGCATGTTTAATGTAGCTATGGCAAAAGTTGATTATCAGGGAGATTACATGTACTGTTATTGCACCAAAAGTTCCCATTTCTCTTTTGTGATGGAAGAAGTTTTGAAACATGATGTACATTTGGAAACCTCTTCCGCTTTCGATATCAACATTATGGAGTCGCTTTATGAGCAGGGATTATTGAAACCTGAAACATATATTATCTGCAACGGATTTAAACGTCCCCAATACATCGAAAATATTCAAAACCTAATACGTTTGGGATTTAACAACGTAGTTCCAATTCTCGATAATAAATTTGAATTGGATTTACTGTTGAAAGATTTCGACAAGAAACTCAAAATAGGAATCAGAATTGCTGCGGAAGAAGAGCCGAAATTTGATTTTTATACTTCCAGACTCGGCATTCGTTACAATGATATTATTCCCTACTACACAAAACACATAGCCAACAATCCACAAGTAGAGTTGAAAATTCTGCATTTTTTCATCAATACAGGAGTCAAGGATACGGCATACTATTGGAATGAACTTAGTAAAGCTGTGAATTTATATTGCGAACTGAAGAAAAAATGTCCTGAACTGGATAGTTTGAATATTGGAGGAGGTTTCCCCATTCAGACACATTTGGATATGTCGTATGATTACGAATACATAGCAGAAGAAATCATTGCTCAAATAAAAAATATCTGTACTCAAAACGGCGTTCCCGAACCAAACATATTTACTGAATTTGGCTCCTACACTGTTGGAGAAAGTGGAGCTATGCTTTATTCCATTGTCAATCAGAAAAAACAAAATGACCGCGAGTTATGGGATATGATCGACAGTTCGTTTATGACCACACTCCCAGATACATGGGCCATCAATCAACGATATGTTTTTTTGGCCATCAACAATTGGGATTCCGAATATGAACGCGTCAATCTTGGCGGTCTTACTTGCGACAGCGAAGACTTTTACAATGCCGAAGTTCATTCAAATGCTATTTTTTTACCCAAAATGGAAGAAGGGCGCGAACAATACATCGGATTTTTCCATACCGGAGCCTATCAAGAATCATTGAGTGGATATGGCGGTATACAACATTGTTTGATACCGGCTCCTAAAATGGTTATTATCGATAAAGACGAAGATGGAGAGTATTATACCAAGCTTTTTGCCAAAGAACAAAGTTACAAATCGATGCTGAAAATTTTAGGTTACTGAAATTTTTCTGAAAATCTTTCATACACAAAACAACACCGAATTTATCTATTCTCGAAGTCGGTGTTGTTTTTGTTTTTATTACCAATCATTGTTGGTTGGTGGCTTTCAAGAAGTTGATTAACGGATTGGCATACATTTCAAGCATTTTTTGCCTCAAGAATTTTTCATCCTTGTTTTCCAGTTGAATTTTGTTCATTTGTTTTAATAAATATTGCTCAAAATCAATTCTTTCCAAATTACTATATTCATGCACAAACCTATTTTCACCCGTTAAAGCATCATAGGCGATTTTATTCACGCTATAAATTTCATAATTTGCATGTATCTGAAAATCTATCAGTTGAGCAGTTCTTGAAATCTGTTCATTGCGATTGGAAGTTTTTTTGGCAATTCCCTGAAGTTTTTCATTGATACAACCGGTGATCCGAAACACAACTTTTCCTTTGTAACCCATGATGCCGGTAATCATATTTTCCAAATCGTCGGAAGGCTGTTTTTTGTAATCGGGACAGTCTCTTTTCAGTTGAAATTCTTTGGCTTTAAGAAAATCGCAGGGATCATATTCATAGGAAATAGACAACGGACAAATATTAAACTGCATGATATGTTGAATAAAATCATCCTGTTTGCCACTAAGATTCAACATTTTTAAAATACTTTCCTGAGTGCGGTCATCTGAATCTTTGGCTCTTCCTTCTCTTTGAGCCATCCATATCGAACTTTTTTTGACCTGAATCGTATGCAGCAAATAAGCAGCAAGTACTTTTGAACTTTCCAGTGTTTGACGCACATTTAGTCCGCGCCTAACAATAAAGCTTTTATTAACTCTAACAAAATCTTCTATCCACGGATAAATGAGTAAATTGTCGCCAATGGCAATTTCAACCGTATTCATAGAATTTTCCATTAATTTTTTGCAGAAAAAACTGGAATCCAATACAATATCGCGATGATTGGAAATATACAGATAAGCTGTATTTCTGTCGATTTTTTCCAGTCCAAGCAATTCTATTCCTTTGGTAGTATTTTCTTCAAGGTATTGTAAAAATGGATATATAAAATCTTTTTGGAATTCGTATTGAGAATGGTAACTGAGTAATCGTTCCTTAATCACTTCTTTGGGCATCAGAGGATAAGCCGTACTTACCACTTTCATAAACTGTTTCTCGTTTGTCAGTTTTTCCAAAATTTCATGTACTTCGTTATCAGTATAACAACGTATTTCATCAAAATTCATATCCATGTGTTTGATTTATAATGGTTTGGTAAATAATTATACAATTCAATGCAAAAAAGAATATAGAAGAAGAGCTATGCAAATATAAAACTTAAAAAAATCAAAACAAAGGGAGAAACCATCAGAATACTGTCAAAACGGTCCAACATACCACCATGTCCAGGAATAATTTTACCAGAATCCTTAATGTTGAGAGTCCGCTTCATGAGCGACTCTGTCAAATCTCCGAGAGTTGCTGCAATTACCACAATCATCGACAGAATCAACCATTGCGAAAAATTCAATTGAGGCAAAAACAGAGATAAAACATATCCACCGAGTAATCCGATGAAAACTCCGCCCCAGAAACCTTCCCATGACTTTTTGGGTGAGATTCGCTCAAAAAAGTGATGCTTTCCAAAAGCGCTTCCAACAAGAAATGCACCCGTATCGTTAAGCCATGTAATAATAAAAATTGATAAAACCAGAAAAGGCTGATAACCATCGATAAAAAGAATGAAATTAAGAAAAGAAAAAGGGAATGCAATCATTACCTGACCTAGTAGAAAATATGCCCAATTTTGAATAGGATTGCTCTTTCTCAAAAATAATTCGCGAAGAAACATCCACAAAACAAAAATTATATAAGAAAAAAAAACAAAAACAGAAACCCTGCCGGTAACATAAAGAAAAGTACTGATAAACAGTAAAATTCCG
>JAAYUQ010000007.1 GCA_012517575.1 Bacteroidales bacterium
GCCAAAAGTCGGCAAAACCACAAACGGAAATTCTTTTGTTGTAAAAGCTTAAATCCCAAACGCCCGTAAGTTGGAAAGAGAGGGGATGTTTGCCAACAATATTTTTGTAAAGCACTTTAAAATTCAGAAAACGATCAAAATTATGGTTGTGCCAGCCATAGTCGAGTCCGGCCAAAAAAGCATGTTGGATGGGGAAAGCTGCTCCTTCCATAGCGAACAAACCGCCGTTGTACTCCACCTGAACGCTGAAAGGAGAAGTTTTGCCCAATGAAAAGCATCTTGCTAATTCCATATACGAAAGGCTTGCATTATGGTCACGGTCCATGTTGAAATCGTAATCCACAAAAAAGAAAGTGTTTCCCCATTCATCAGGTTTGAACATTTCGAAGGTAGTGGTAACGTAATGTCGTCCCTGTCCGAAATCGTAATGCAGTTGAAAATTCTGAGCCATAGCTGCCAGCGGCAAAAAGGCGAAAAATACAGTCGTCTCCTTTCTCATTATTTTAGTAATCAGTTAGTTACATGAAATTAAGTTGCAAAAGTAACACAAAAAAACGGCATGTTCAAAATGTCTTCACAAAAAAAGCCCGTCAGTTTTAAAAAAATCCGACGGGCTTTAAGAAGTAAAGCAGAAAGAAAAATTCTTACATTAAATCGATGCTGCGTTTGACGAAATTGGCAAGCGCTTCTCCTTTCAACATGTTGTTGGCCAGAAGCGCCAAATCGATCAACTGACGCACCGTTTGATAGCCACTGGCAAACGACGCAAGAATCGATTTTCTTTTTTCTTTCAGTTCATCAATCTTTTTTTCCAGCGATGTCAACTCATCTTTTTCTTCTGCTGGAATTTCTTCCTCTTTTTTGTTTTTATGATTTTCTTTCAACTGATGAAGTTTGTTGTTTAAATCCGAAAGCTCAGTTTCAATGGGAGCCAGTTCTTCGGCACAAGCTGTCTCTTCATCGTTCAGCAATTTTTCGATCAGCGGATGAGTAGTGTTCACCACTAGATTGTAACTATCGGGTATTTCGCCATAGAAATTCATCATTCCGCCCTGCATGGCTGACATTTCTTTCATTCGACGCATAAATTCGTTTTGAGTTATCAGAACCGGATTTACATTGGGTCCCAACTGTTCGAAAGTAACAATAAAATTGGTTTTGTCCATTGCAGGAAGCTGAGAATTAAAAATTGTCGTCAACGCTTCGCGCTGTGCTTCGCTAAGCGAAACATTGGTGTTGTCTTCTTTCTGAATGAGTTTTTCAACCACATCACTGTCTACCCTTACAAAACGAGTTTTCTCCCATTTTTGCTCCAAATGGCTAATGAGATGAATATCCAGCTGACCATCCATAAGCAGAACATCATATCCTTTGTCTTTGGCGTGTTGTATGTAACTGTATTGTTCTTCGAGGTTGGTTGCATACAGATAAATCAAATCACCATTTTTATCTTTCTGATTTTCGCCAATCAAGGTTTTGTATTCTTCGTAAGTGAAGTATTTTCCATCCACATTTTTGAACAAGGCAAATTTTTCGGCTCGTTCATAAAACTTTTCGTCTGTCAACATGCCATACTGAATAAACAGTTTCAGGTCGTCCCATTTCTGTTCGAACTGATTTCTGTCATTTTTAAAGATTTCTTGCAGGCGGTCGGCGACTTTTTTGGTAATGTGGTTGGAGATTTTCCGCACATTCGAGTCGTTTTGTAAATAGCTTCTGGAAACATTGAGCGGAATATCAGGTGAATCGATAACGCCATGCAACAGCGTCAAATACTCGGGAACGATATTTTCAACATGATCGGTAACAAAAACCTGATTGCAGTAAAGTTGAATTTTGTTTCGTTGAATGTCGATATTGTTTTTAATTTTTGGAAAATACAAAATCCCTGTTAAGTGGAAAGGATAGTCCACATTCAAATGAATATAGAAAAGCGGATCTTCATTGTAGGGGAACAATTCGCGATAAAAATTCAGATAATCTTCTTCTGTTAGTTCACTCGGTTTGCGAATCCATGCGGGCTGCGTGTTGTTGATAATTTCATCTTCTTCGGTTTCCACATATTTTCCGTCTTTCCATTCTTTCTTTTTACCAAAAGCAATTTCTACAGGAAGAAAACGACAATATTTCAAAAGCAGTTCACGAATTTTCGATTCTTCCAAAAATTCAAGATTATCGTCATCCACATGCAAAACGACATCCGTTCCTCTGTCCGACTTTATGGTATCTTCAAGCACATATTCGGGATCACCGTTGCACGACCAGTGTTGGGCAACAGCACCTTCCTTGTACGAGAGGGTGAATATTTCCACTTTTTTAGAAACCATAAATGCCGAGTAGAAACCAAGCCCAAAATGACCAATAATGGATTGTGCGTCGTTCTTGTATTTTTCGAGAAACTCTTCTGCGCTCGAAAAAGCAATTTGATTGATAAACTGGTCAATTTCTTCAGCAGTCATCCCTATTCCACGATCACTGATAGTGATGGTTTTTTTCTTTTTGTCCACAGATATGCGAATTTTCAAATCACCCAGTTCTCCTTTAAATTCTCCAACAGAGGCCAACGTTTTAAGTTTTTGGGTAGCATCTACTGCATTGGAAACCAATTCACGCAGAAAAATTTCATGATCGCTATACATGAATTTCTTAATCACGGGGAAAATATTTTCACTCGTAACCCCAATAGTCCCTTTTGTCATGATTATTTTGGATTTTATACGTTTTTAAATTCGTTTTTATTCGTTTTCAGCTTTGAAAGAGAAAAAATCAACAATTTCTCACCTTCACCGCCTTTTTTTTGCAAAAAAAATGCCATATCATTATTCTGTGACATATTGACAGCCAAATTGAAATAAGTGGTAATCTTTATTCCGAACGAGAAATTTTTTCAGTAATGATAGAAAAATTCCCTTTACAAAATCATAGATCTATTCAACAGTAAATTGTTGAGGATTAAAAAAATTTGCAAATATTGTTGTATCTTTGTGTCCGTAAAATAAAAGTTTAAAAGAAAAAATTGTATGACAGTAGTTACAAAAACCATCACAATGAGTGATGGACGAGAAATTATTATTGAGACCGGGAAATTGGCCAAGCAGGCTGATGGATCGGTAATGGTGCGCATGGGCGACACTATGTTGCTGGCAACCGTATGTTCAGCTCAGGATGCCATTGAAGGAACTGATTTTATGCCGTTATCGGTAGATTACAAAGAAAAATTTGCTGCTTTTGGACGTTTTCCGGGAGGTTTTTTACGCCGAGAGGGTCGTCCTTCCGATTATGAAATTCTTATTTCCAGGCTCGTAGACAGGGCTTTGCGTCCTCTTTTCCCCGATAATTTTCATGCCGAAACTTTCGTAAACATCATGCTTTGTTCTGCTGATGGTGAAAATATTCCCGATGCACTTGCCGGTCTGGCAGCATCTGCTGCACTTGCCGTTTCCGACATTCCTTTCAACGGACCCGTTTCAGAAGTTCGTGTTGCACGCATTAATGGAAATTTTGTGGTAAATCCAACTTTCAGCCAGTTAGAAAATGCCGATATGGACATTATCGTGGCTGCTACTATGGAAAATATCATGATGGTTGAAGGCGAAATGAAGGAAGTGAGCGAAGACGATTTGCTTGATGCCATGAAAGTTGCTCACGAAGCTATAAAATTACACTGTAAAGCTCAGTTGGAATTAATGGAGACAGTCGGAAAAACAAAAAAACGAGAATACTGCCATTAACAAAACGACGAAGAGCTGAAAAAAGATATTTGGGAAAAAACCTATGATAAAGTTTATGCCGAAGCAGCTTCAGGAAATGCCGACAAGCATTCGCGCAGTGAACATTTCGAAGCTATTTTGAACGAATATATTGCGTCATTGGACACTGCGACGGCCGAAGCAAAAAAGCCGCTAATCGAAAGATATTATCATGCCATAGAAAAGGAAGCAATGCGTCGTGCCATCCTTGATGAAGGAAAGCGTTTGGATGGACGCAAAACTACAGAGATTCGCCCAATATGGTCGGAAGTTGATTATTTGCCGGGTACACATGGTTCTTCCATTTTTACACGAGGAGAAACTCAGGCTTTGGCAACTGTAACACTGGGAACCAAAATGGACGAAAAGTTGATAGATGAAGCTTTGATACAAGGAAAAGAACGTTTTCTGCTTCATTATAATTTTCCTCCTTTTGCCACCGGTGAAGCGAGGGCATCGCGGGGTATTGGTCGTCGAGAAATTGGACATGGCAACCTGGCCATGAGAGCTCTGAAAAATGTAATTCCGGATGATTATCCATATGTTATTCGCGTAGTTTCCGATATTTTGGAATCAAACGGATCTTCCTCTATGGCGACAGTTTGTGCAGGTACGTTGGCTTTGATGGATGCAGGAGTGCAAATCAAAAAACCTGTTGCCGGCATTGCTATGGGATTGATTTCTGAAAACCAGGGAAAAAACTATGCCGTTCTTTCGGATATTTTAGGAGATGAAGATCATTTGGGAGATATGGACTTTAAAGTTGCAGGAACAAAAGATGGTATTACTGCCACGCAAATGGATATTAAAGTTGATGGACTTTCATACGAAATTCTGGAAAAAGCATTGAGACAAGCTAAAGAAGGACGGTTGTTCATTTTGAACAAAATGCTGGAAACGCTATCTGAACCACGTGCAGACTTTAAACCTCATGTCCCGCGTATTGTGGTTATGTTTGTGCCGAAGGAAATGATTGGTGCAGTTATCGGTCCTGGCGGAAAAATTATTCAGAACATTCAACTGGAAACCGGAGCTACCATAACTATTGAAGAAATCGGTGATCAGGGACGCGTAGAAATTGCCGCCACCAGTAAGGAATCGATCGACGCCGCCATTAACAAAATAAAAGGGATAGTTGCTATTCCGGAGGTTGGTGAAACTTATGTGGGGAAAGTTAAGTCCATTATGTCCTATGGTGCTTTTGTAGAATTTCTTCCCGGTAAAGAAGGTTTGTTGCATATTTCGGAAATTGAATGGAAACGTACTGAAAGCATGGATCAAACCGGCATTAAGGAAGGCGATATGATAGAAGTGAAACTTCTTGATATTGATGAAAAAACCGGAAAATTCAAGTTGTCCCGCAAGGCTCTGCTTCCACGTCCACCAAAAGAAGAAAAAAGCAAAAATGAATAAATTTTAGAACAGTTCACAAAAAAAACCTCGTTTAAAGCGAGGTTTTTTTTTGTGAACGTGAGCGATAAAATTACATTTCTTCTTCGAGGTCTTCTTCTTCATTTTCCATATCGAAAACAAAAAGCTGACGGCGGAAAATTTCGTCAAGTGAAATCTGAAAAGTTTCCGTATGTGCCACACCGGGTATAAGTGTCAATTTTTCGAGAATAATCTGTAATAAATGTCGGTTGTCTTTTGCATAAATTTTTATAAACATGGAATATTTTCCTGTAGCATAATGGCATTCAACAATTTCTGGAATTTTTTTCAAGTCCTCCACCACAGGTTTAAACATTTTAATGTCGCTTAAAATAATCCCAATATAAGCGCAAGTTTGAAATCCAACCTTATAGGTATCTATCACAAACTCAGAACCTTTAATAATGCCAAGATTGCGAAGTTTTTGTATGCGCTGATGGATAGCTGCTCCGGAAACATTACATTCGCGTGCTACTTCGAGAAAAGGAATTCGAGCATCTTGTGAAATCAATTGCAAAATTTTGCGGTCCAGTCTATCAATTTGATGTTGTGCCATAACTTAATCTTTAAGCTCAGAAATAAATAATTAAAAATTTTTCCTTTGCAAATGTATTTAATTTATTTGAATTCTCTAAATTTTTTCTACAAATTGATAGTAAAAATTAAAAATATTCATCTTTTCTGTATTTTTCTCAGAAGAAAATTGTAATTTTTTTCTGAGAAAAATAATTCTTATTGCATCGTAAACCTTTTCTTTAATCTTATTAGGCGAAATGTTGGTAAAAATTCCGAATTCAATACCAGCAATTGACACATTTGGGTTCGCCTTTGATTTTGTATGTTAAAATCAACTCATGTGTGCCGATTGAGTTTCGCCTGATAGCCCCGGCATTATAATCGTAGCTGTAAGAGAGGCGAAAGGCATTGGTCAAGTCGATTCCAAAAAGGGCTCCAACTTCATGCCATGTACGATAAAACAAGCCCAATTGAAAAGCATTATTTTCGGGTGTCATTTTGAAGAAGCCATTAAAGTTCAATTCTGCCTGCATCATGTTGCCGTATTGAATAAGACACATCCCTCCGCCAACACTGAAAAAATTTCGAGAATAAGGTTTATAGGAAGCATATAAAAAATTGGTGTTGTTAAAAAGTTCGCTAAATGAGTAAAACAATGAAAAAATATTTTGCCCTGCCAAACCGATTTTCCAATATTTGTTGTTTAGTTCCACACCCAGATTGGAATTGAAATTCGATTCAAATTTAAAATGTTCGTATGCCGAAGGATCATCACCATTCGACAAATTAACCTGACTCAAATCGTAGTTCAATCCCTGATAATTAATTGTCAGGCCCATATTCAAATTCCACGTAGGGTTTAATGTCAGTGCATAAGCGTAGGAAAAATCAACATCATAAGTATTGGTATAACCTATTTTATCGGCCATTGCCCTAATTCCTACTTGCGTATGAAAATCGGAAAGGAAAATACTACCATGAGCAAAAAAAGTTGACGGAGAACCCGGAAAATTAACCCATTGATTCCTTGCTGCCATGCTTATTTCACCATTATATTGATCGTGAATAGATGCTGGGTTGATATAATAGGTATTATCCCAATAATTGTTTACCCGAATATTCGACTGACAAAATAAAGCGACTACTCCAAAAACGGAAAAAAACAAAATCAGAAACCGTCTTTTCATGAAAATTAATTTAGCGAATTACTGTTACAAAATTTGAAGCCGACTTCAATCCTTCAGGTGTAGCATACATTAAAACATAAAAGTAAGTTCCACCGGTTACCGGTTTTCCCTTGTAAGTACCATCCCATCCCTCTCTGCCATCAAAAAGCAAGAGCCCGTTTCTATTAAACACTTGAATATGAAATCCTTTCAGTAAAGAATCATTTTTTCCATCTCCATTGGGGGTAATGGTATTTGGCAAAGTTGGTTCTCCAATCCAGATACGTTTAGTAGCATATTCCCGACAACCATTGGGATTGATTACTGTTAAGGTTACTTCATAGTAGCCATCCCTTGTAATGGCGTACGTATGTGAAATGTGATTTCCTTGTGTTTTGTCCCCATCTCCAAAATCCCATGAATACATAGAATTGGAGGTTTCTTCTGACCAAAATTCTATGGTTGGCTGACGATCGGTAACCATTTCCTGATCTGTTTGTATCGTATAATGGAATAAATCGAAATAACTTGCTACGAAAGTTAAAATTGAACTGCATCCGGCTTTTGAAGTCCCTTCAACAGAATAAGTTCCCGGTTTGACAATCAATAAATTGTCTGCTGTCGAACCATCATTCCAGCGATAATAATCAGCACCGGAAACGTGGAGCAACAAGGAATCACCGATACAGAATATTGGTTCTTTATCGAGAGAAAGCACCGGAGGAGCTTCAACAGAAATTGTTGTTTCATAAGTCAGTGAACATTCATCATTCTGAACTTTTAATGTTACCTTATAATTTCCGGGTTTTGAAAAATTGTATTGTGGATTTTTTATATTAGAGATTCCACCGTCGCCAAAATCCCATGAATAGGTATAATCCGGTTTTTCAATCGGAAGCAAGGCATTAAACTGATAAGATCGTTGATTACAGTCAAGAAGCTGATAGCCGATACCTTGTTCAGGAATTTGAATATTAACAGAGGCAGTTAATTCACACTGTAATGCATCAGTGATATGAACAAAAGCTAAACCGCTTTGACCGGTTGTCATGATTTCATTGTTTGCACCGCTAATTGTTCCACTCGACCACGAAATCTGATAGGGAGGGATTCCTCCGCTGACTGATGCTTGGTTAACTTGGATAGTATTTTTCGTCGAGCAATCAAATTCTATGTGGCTTGTAACACTCACTTTGAGAGGCGCTTGCCGATGAACGGTATATTGTTCCATCAAATTACATCCCGAAGAATCTGTAATTTGAACCGAATAATTTCCTGCCTGTATATTTTCAATATCTTTTGTAATCATTCCGTTTGACCATTCATATTTATATGGGGGTCTGCCTCCTGTAACTGCAAGTAGAATAGACCCGCTGTTTACGTTTTGACAATCGGTAGCATCCTTAACTTGAGCCAAAACAGACAGAGGTTGTGGCTCTATTATAGTAAAACTGCGGATTATGTCACAAGGTTGCGCATCATGAATACGGACCGTATAAACACCAGGTTTTAATTGATTTCTATCTACTCCGGCATTTGGATCATCATCCCAAGCAAAAGAAACCGGTTGCAGTCCACCTACAAAATTGAGTTTGATACTGCCATCATTGGCACCATAACAACTTATTTGCTTTACTACGGGTTTCACAGAGAATCGGAATGGTTCAGGAATTGTTACTTGTAATGATTTTTGGCATCCATTCTTATCAGCAACCGTTATATCGTATGTTCCCGGAGAAAGATTTTCCTGCACCATTCCCTCGCCATAATTGCTCCACTGAACGGAATAAGGTTCAACACCTCCCGAAACGTTGAGTGTAATGGATGCATTGTCGTCTCCAAAACAAGTAATTGCGGTAGAAGTGGCCGAAACAATCAGTTCTTGCGGTTGCGTTATGGTAATAGTGTCCGAAGTTACTGTACAATTTGAAGAATCTCGAACCGTCAAAAAATAATTTCCCGCTTTAAGGTTGCTTAAATTTTTATTGTTGCTGCTAAAATTTTCAGGTCCTGACCACGAATAGTAATAATCGTAATTCCCAGAAGTTATCTCGGCTTTGGTTCCACCTGTAACTTCCACTTCAATACTACCTGTTGCATCCCCATAGCACAATACATCCTTTTTGTTCGAAAGGGAAATGATTAAGGGTAAAGGTTCAATAATTGTAAATTCCGCCAATTGAGGAGCACATGAATTGCTATCCGTCACAGATACGGCATAAGTTCCTGCTTGGAGTGAAGAAAGATGATTGTTACCTGAAAAAGGTATGCCATTCTTTGTCCATGAATAAACATAATTTCCCGTTCCGCCACTCACATTGAAGCTAATTTCCCCATCTGCATTGCCATAGCAACTCACATTTTTCTGATATTTCTCGGAAATCTTAATTTTTTCAGGTTCTATGATTGAATACGTTGCTTGATAAGGGCAACCTCCTGCATCCAATACTTGTACTTGATAATTACCTGCCGATAAATTTGAAATAATTGCATTGTGGGAAGTGAATCCGTTGGGCCCGCTCCATGTAATTTGATAAGGATCACCTGTAGCAAAAGGAACACCGCCAGTAATTGTGAGTTGTATCATTCCATCATTTGCACCATTGCAGGTAATGTTGTGAACATTTGCTTCAATATGAGCAGCCGGATATACTGTAACTGAAATCTTGAACTCTGTGCCATCACAATCCTTGGCTGAAGGTTTGACCGTATAGGTTACAATAGCAGTGGAAGTCGTTATATTGGTTAAAGTTTGACTTATTTCTGTTTGAGGAATTGACTGACTACTTGCACCTGTAATTGACCCTGTAGGAGAAACAATTGGCTCAGACCATATATAAGTTGTACCAGACGGAACAATATCACTACCGGAATTTTCGGGAATAATATTGAAACTTTGTCCGCTGCAAATCGAGATATCGATATCCGAAATCACAGGATATGGATTAACGGTTACTGTTGCTGGATTGGAAATCAATTCGGAACAGCCTCCCAATGGGAAAGAAATAACACAGTAATAATAAATTGTTCCAACATCAGAAGTCGATGGTATATAAACAGAATCGGTTGCAGCTGGAATTAGAGTTCCACCAATGTTTGAATTTGAAGTGTTTGAAAACCATTGATAGGAAGGAATTCCTACTCCATTTTTCCACGAAACAAACAATTTTGGTGATGTTTCATTTTTACAAACCACAAACGATGAAGGTTGTTTAATAATAGAAGGGCCTTCCCTTACAATTACTTGTGAAGTGTTGCTGACAGCATTGCATCCCGGTCCATTGGGCTGCGTAATTTCACAATAGTAATATAAAGTTCCGGTAGTAGCTGTAGAGGGAATAAATATGCTATCAGTAGCATTTAGAATTTTTGTTCCTCCCGTATTGTTATTTGTTGTATTTTGAAACCATTGAAAAGCGTAGTTCCCTATTCCTCCGGTAACTTTTACGCTTAAGTTTTCAGCTGTTGAATTTTGACAAATGGTTTGCGATGCTAAAGGTTGTTGCGCAATCGATGGGTCGGGTATAACTTCAACCTTTGCCGTTTCACTTGTAACAAGGTTACAATTACTACCTGAAAAAGTAATCATAACATAGTAGAAAAAAATTCCAGTAGAGGTAAACACCGGAGGCATGAATACAGAATCGTTTGCGCCAGAGATGGCTGTTCCTCCA
Organism: Bacteroidales bacterium; assembly: GCA_012517575.1. Taxonomy (GTDB): domain Bacteria; phylum Bacteroidota; class Bacteroidia; order Bacteroidales; family Paludibacteraceae; genus MVYY01. The sequence goes on from JAAYUQ010000007.1 coordinate 10,537, forward strand.
ATATTGGAGTCTACATTATTACTGTACCACTGATAGGATGGACCAGCGCCACCACTGTATTTTACCTTGAGTGGCTGAGGCAAACTGCCTCCGACACAAATTATTTGTGAGGCAAGCGGTTGTTCAGTAATTACAGGAGAAGGATTAATGGTTATGGTTGCTATATTTGAAGTTATTTCTCGGCAATAACCCGAAGAAAATGTTATGACACAATAATAGTAAGTAGTTCCAATGGTTGAAGTTAATGGGATATAAACAGAATCAACTGCTCCGGGTATAGAATCTCCACCTGAAATGGATTTTATGCTATTGGAATACCATTGGATGGAATAAGATCCTTCTCCTTTCGAGAAAGAAACCGTTAAAGGTTCTGCTTCTCCATCTTTACAAAGAACACTGGAAACAGGTTGTTTTGTAAAATAGGGACGAGGATAAACGTTGATGACATATCTGACAGTATCTCCTGTACAAGTTCCAATTTTTGGAGTAATATAATATGTAACAGTTCCAGTTACATCAGCAGTAGTAAATATATTTTGTGCGGGAATATCACCAATTCCTGAAGACGTAAATCCCGTAACACCTGTAGTAGCTTGCGCTATCCATGAAAAAGTGGTTCCCTGAACAGTGGAAGTTAGTAGTATAGGTTGAGACTGGTCGCCTGAACAAATGGTTTGGCTTAATTCGGTATTTGTAATTTGAGGAACAACATTTACTTTGAATGTTTTTGTTGTAGTTGTATTGCCACAATCATTTTTTACTGTTAATGAAACGATATAGGTTCCCGGCGATGAATAAGTGATTTTTCCAGGAGTCATGGCTGTGGAAGTAGCAGGTGTTCCTCCGGGGAAACTCCATTCATAACTAACTGAATCGGTAGTAGGGATGCAGGTTTGAATATCTGCAGTAGGATTTATTTCGGCACTGCCACAATAATCTGGAATATCGTTAATGGAAACAATTGGTGGTTGTGTAACGGTTACTTCCTGACTGTAACTTTGAACCGAACAGTTTGAATAAACAAACAACCTTAACGTGTAAATTCCCGGATTGTTAAAAGTGATATGTGGATTTTTTGATGAAGACGAAGTACCATCTACATATGTGTAAGAAGAAGCATTTCCGCAATTGGCAGGCTGATAACTTATACTCCAATTGTATGATGGCCTATTGCACAATTGTGTCGTATCGGTTGTGTTGTTCACTTTTACAGTAAAAGGAGCACAACCCTTATTATTATCCAAAGTAAAAGTTGGAGCAACTACAGGCTCTACGCAAATGGTCTGTGTGGTGTCGCTTGCTCCGCAACGATTGGCAATTTTAATTTTGATGGTATAGTTACCTGGATTTGCAAATCTTAGAATGACATTATTACTCCCAGAAATCCAGGAGTTATATTGTTCATCCGTCAAACCACGTGTGTCTCCCAATGAGCCACTCACTACTGTTACACCTTCGTTTGGAGAAATAGACCATACAAATTTATCTCCTGAAGTACATCCTGAACTTGATGCCACATATCCTTTTCTTGAGGTGTTTTGTATTGAGAAATCGGTATTTACACAAGTAGAATTATTAGCATTGAAATTTGCTTCCGGAGGAAGGGAAACATAGATTGGTGCAACTACAGATGATGTCCCTGAAGGACTGCACGGATTTGTAGCAGTCATACTGACCATAAATGAATTGGGATAATTATTTCTCCCATCAAAACTATTAGTTCCACAAGAACCTTTCGTAAAAGTATGGGTTATTTCGGTACGGGTATTGTCATAAAAAACTTCAGGAGGTGTTCCATCGTTAAATGAAATCGTATAGATGGTACCAGGTGGATTATTTTGAATCCCTGCTATTGGAAAAGTCAACTGTTCATTTACACAAATATCCGTATTTCCCGGACTAGGAATACCACCTCCAGGGTTAGATCCAACAAATATTTTGTACTCTTTGGTTACAGAGCAACCATTTTGTCCTTGAACTGTATATTTTAATGTAGTCATTCCCAAATTATAAGTATGAGTCAGTAATGACCATGTGGATCCCGAAAAGGGAAGTGAACCATCTCCCCAATCAATAGTATAGCCAATAATGTCGGAATTATTTTCATTTGGATTAGTAAATACAAATTCGGTGGCAACCTTACTACAAGACACGAAAGTAACTTGCCCGTTCAACGTATCACTTTCTGCGGATGCATTCAATTTTGGATCGGGATGCTGAGATAAAGTAATGGTTTTTTCTTTTGAATTGATGCAGGAAGTCAAATTATCAGTTACGGTTAGTTTTACTGTAAAAGTTTGAGTGCCGTTTCCTATTGCCGTCATAAATATATGATGTGCTACACTATCGGTTGAAGTAGTATTGTCACCAAATTCCCAATTAAAAGAATAATCAGCGCCGGCAGGTAAGTTGATGGGAGTAAATGTGATGTTTTCTCCTGCACAATTTTCGTTAGAAAATGTAAAATCGACTGTTGGAGGTTGACCTATTGTAATGGTAACTTCCTGATTAGAGATATTTTGAGTGATTGGCACAGCATCGGAAACACTTATCAACGTATATTTGAAAGTTCCTGTTGCATTGGTCGGAACGTTTAAAATTGCTGAATTTCCACTAACCGATGTGATTGTTTGAAGATAGCCATTATTGATTTTGTAGGAAAAAGTGTAAGGAGGTGTCCCATTTGCTCCTGTAAAGGTAATGATGGGCGATGTAGTATTAATGCAAGCACCTGGTTTATTTGCTGTAATCGTTGCAGAAAGTGAATTATCATTGGTAACCCGATTTAATGAAAATGTGTTTTTTCGATACAGAAAATTTCCGGGAGGTTCACTATATTGACAAGCCGCAAATGAATGGAAAGAAAAAAATATCATTTCCGATAATATCAAAAATAGATGAAGATATTTTTTCATTAATGGTAATTAATTGTATTTCATGGCATTATTTTAAATTCTAAAATATATTTCCCTACCAAAATACATTTTGGTAAAATTAGTGAAATTATTAAAAAGGGGAAAAGAAATTTTGTAAATATTTTGCAGAAATTAAAGATATTCATCTTTTCTGTATTTTTCTGCATGGCAATCTTCCAAAACGCTCAAATAACTTTGATAACGCGACCAACTGATTTGTCCTTTTTCCACAGCTTCTCTCACCGCACATTCCGGTTCCTGTATATGCAGGCAGTTATCATATTTACACTGCGAGGAAATCTTAAAAATTTCCTTAAAGTAATGATCTACTTCCGATTCTTCAATGTCGATCAAACCAAATCCCTTGATACCCGGTGTGTCAATAAGATAACCCCCATCCGGCAACCGATACATTTCAGAAAAGGTAGTAGTATGCATTCCCTTATTGTGATAGAACGATATGTCGGCTGTTTTGGCCAATGCTTCCGGATTAAGTGCGTTGAGTAATGATGATTTGCCAACTCCCGAATTACCTGACAAAAGCACTGTTTTGCCGATAAAAAAATTTTTTATTACCGAAAGATTTTCTCCTGTTAAGGCAGAGGTTTTAAAGACGGAATATCCAATATTTTCGTAAAGATAAACAATTGCTTCCAAATACTCTGCATCCTCTTCTCCATAGAGATCCGTTTTATTGATGATCAGACAAGCAGGAACATTATATGCTTCAGTTACTGCCAAAAAACGGTCGATAAAGACGGTAGAAGTTTCAGGATAATTTAATGTAATGACCAGAGCTGCCATATCAAGATTTGCCGCCAGAATGCTGAATTCTTTTGATAAATTGGACGCACGACGAATAATATAATTTTTTCTGTCGCATATCTTGTAAATCAGACCAATTCCATCTTTGTTTTTTTCAAATTCCACGCGATCGCCCACTGCAATCGGATTGGTGCTTCGAATACCTTTCAAACGAAAATTTCCCTTGATTTTACATTCTATACGTTCATTTTCATCGGTTTGAACCAGATACCAACTGCCGGTGCTTTTTACGACGGTGCCCAACATTACATATTCACCTTAAATTTATATTTACAACCTCCTTAATAGTTCTGGAATTACTGTGTCGAAAAAAAATGCCAGTCTTCTATTTTTAAATTTTTTTATAAAAAGAATTGATAAAACTTGATTCTTATTCATGTCGAAAGCAAGTTTTATCAATTTTAATTAATTGAAAGAGAGTATTTTATACAGTCATAATTTCTTTTTCCTTGAGAGCAAGCATTTCATCAATTTTTTTAATATACTGATCGTGAAGCTTTTGAGCTTGTTCTTCTGCATCTTTTTCAACGTCTTCTGGAAGTCCTTCCTTCACCATTTTTTTGATATGTTCAATGGCATCCCTGCGGGCGTTTCTAATCCGGATGCGGGCTTCTTCAACTTCCATGCGTGCTTGTTTAACCAGTTGTTTGCGTCGCTCTTCTGTCAGAGGTGGCATGGACAACCGAATAGCCTCGCCGTTATCGGTAGGATTAATTCCCAAATCGGAGTTTAAAATTGCCTTTTCTATGGGCTTCATCATAGCTTTTTCCCATGGTTGAATCATGATTGTCTTGGCATCGGGAGTAGTGATGGAAGCTACATTGGCAATAGGAACATGTACACCATAGTAATCCACGCGAACTGCATCCAGAATCCGGGGATTTGCCTTCCCAGCCCGAATATGGGCTAAAGTATTTTCCAAAAATTGTATGGTTGTTTCCATACTTTCTTTCGCTTCGTTCAGAATTGGTTTTACGTCTTGTAAGTCCATAATGTTAATTTTTTAAGATTCTACTTCCGAAAAATTTATTTTTGTCTCTGATTCTTTTATTTTTTACGACTAATTTTCTATGTATCAGTTTTTTACAAGAGTTCCGATTTTTTCTCCCCTTATCACTTTCTTTAAATTTCCGAGAACATCCATATTGAAAACATAAATAGGCATATTGTTTTCTTTGCAGAGAGTTGTGGCGGTCAAATCCATCACTTTCAAATTGCGCCGGTAAACTTCATCGTAGGTTATCTCTTCAAATTTTTCTGCAGAACTGTTTTTTTCGGGATCATCGGTGTAAACGCCATCCACTCGCGTACCTTTCAGCATAATATCTGCGCCAATTTCTATAGCACGGAGCGATGAAGCTGTATCAGTGGTAAAAAACGGATTTCCTGTCCCTCCCGAAATGATAACAATTTCACCTTTCTCTAAAAATGAAACGGCTTTTTGCTTGCTGTAATATTCTCCTACCGGTTCCATACGTATGGCGGTAAGAACATGCGAAGTTACTCCTTCGGCTTGCAAGGCGGAATGAAGCGCCAAGCTGTTGATAACGGTAGCGAGCATTCCCATTTGGTCGCCTAAAATGCGGTCAAAACCTTTTTTTGTTCCACTCAAGCCCCGAAAAATATTTCCTCCACCAATCACTATCCCTACTTGAACGCCCATATCTGAAATTTCTGCAATTTGAGAAGCATATTCCTGCAACCGATTTTCATCAAGTCCGTATTGCTTACCTCCCATCAACGATTCTCCGCTCAGCTTTAACAATATCCGGTTGTAGTACAACATTTTAAAATGTTTTTATGGTTCAAGAATATTTTATCTTTTCGTCAACTTGCAGAACAAACAACTGATAACCTCACAAAAATAGATAAATAAATGGTATTTACAAACGTCTGACAAGCAGAAACGCTGTAAATTTTGAAAATTATTTTTTTCGTTTGGGGTTTTGTGGAAACCAACCTTTTTCCACCCTTCGTTTCTGTTGAAAAATTTCGCGAATGCTCCAGAAGCAAGAAAAAGCAAGAACGCCCAACAAAATTGAAACAATTTCATTGATTACCAATAAAGAAGCAGCAGCACTTATCAAGCCTGCTATAAAAAATAACCACCAACTTCGGACTCCCCAATAATATTCAGCTTTTATCACCAGCGGATGGAAGATTCCAATCATTAAAAAAACTGCGATGCCTATCAATAAACCGTTGTAGTGTAACATTTAATTTTTTTTTTGACCTTTGAATATGCAAATATCGGAAATTAGTCGTTATTCTGCCAATTTTGATTGTATTTTTGTGCAGAAAATTTTATTTTCGAACAGTGGTTATGCCTATTTTTTTCAAAGATCAATTTTTTACAGTTTCTTTGTTTGTTGACGAACTTACAACCTCGAAAAAAATTATTCTTTTATCCGTTTTTTTGTAATTTTACGGACATAAATGTGGAACTCAAAAAATAATTTGATGCAAACCAAGAAATATTTTTATTTTCTGTTCATTTCCTTTATTTTAACTTCATGCACACATAAAACGTGGCAGGTAGTGGAAGCTAAGTCAGAAAAAATCTCTATCGATAGTACTACTGAAAAAATTGCCGACAAAGAATTTGAAGCAATCCTTCAGCCGGTAAAAGAGAGAATTGATGCAGAAATGTCTATGGTAATTGGATATTCGGTAGAAAATATGAAAAGTTATGCGCCCGAAAGTCCTCTTTCCAATTTTTGCGCTGATGTCTTTCGACGTGCAGCTTCTGATTTTTTACATCAGGAGGTAGATGTGTCTGTTGTAAACCTTGGTGGATTACGAACTGAAATTCCCGCAGGTAGTATTACTGTTCGTAATATCTACGAATTAATGCCTTTTGAAAATGAGCTGGTTATTCTTTGGATCAAAGGAGATAAGTTAATTCAGCTTTTCCAATTTTTTGCTTCTGTTGGCGGCGAAGGTGTTTCCGGCATCAGAATGAAAGTGAAAAATGGCAAGGCAGTTCAAATTTTTGTTGGAACAATTCCGATTGATCCCGCAAAAATTTATACGGTGGCTACCAGTGATTATCTCGCCGAAGGTAACGACCAAATGACAGCTCTGTCTGAGTACGAAAAAATTTCGGGAACCGGTTTAAAACTTCGAAATGTTCTCATAGATTTCATTCGGAATGAAACTTTGAAAGGAAATATCATACAATCGAAAATAGATGGTAGAATAAGTTTGGAAAACTAAAAAACGATTTTTTATGAAAACTATTCAAAATACTACAATTCTTGTTTTTTTGTTGGTGTTCAACAGTATTCTCTATGGAGGAGAAAGAATAAAGTTGACCATTCTGCATACAAACGATACTCACAGTCAGATAGAGCCAACAGAAAAATCGAATCTTACTACTTCCGATAGAGGTGGTTATGCCCGCAGAATGGGAGTCATTCAACAAATCCGACTGCAGAATGAAAATGTGTTATTGTTCGATGCCGGCGATTTTTGGCAGGGAACGCCCTATTTTAATTTTTACAATGGCAGAATCGAAGTGAACGGAATGAACAGAATGAAATATGACGCCGTTACTTTGGGGAATCACGAATTTGACAACGGGATTGACACTATGGCTGCAATACTGAAAAATGCCCGGTTCCCTGTTCTTACTTCCAACTATCAGATGGACAGCACTGCAATGGCAACTTTGGTAAAACCTTATCTCATCATTCGCAAGGCCGGTTTGAAAATCGGTGTAATGGCTTTGAATGTCAATCCAAAAGGTCTGATTTTCAAAAACAATTACAAAGGGATGAACTATGTCGATCCGGTGAAAACGGCTATCAATATCTCCAATTTTTTAAAAAGAGGCGAAAAATGCGATTTGATTATTTGTCTGTCTCATTTGGGTGCTGATACACTTAAGCAAACACTTACCGACTACGATATAATCCGTAAAACCAGATATATTGATGTTGTCATTGGAGGTCATTCACATCAAATTATTACTCAAACTAAGGTAAAAAATGCGGCCGGTAAACCTGTAGTATTGGCTCAGATGGGGAAAAGCGGACTTTATCTGGGAAGAATAGATTTGGTACTGGAAAAAAGATAAGGCAGAATTTTATTTATTTGTTGCAATCGGATGTGTTTGCATCAGTACGAAAGAGCCCACCAACATGGGCACTACAAAATTAACAATCCAAATAAAAGTACTTGCCAAAATTACTTGAACCGTTTGTCCTGAAAATGCTCCGATAACCAAAACCGAATAGGAACTTCGAATAGCTGCTTCGGAAAAAGCCATCGAAGGAGTAAAAGTTACAAACAGGTAAGTGGTAGGAATGGCAATTGCTGCAGCCCAACCGGTAATTTCGACACCAAAAAATCGCAACATCAGATAAAATTGGAAAGAGAAAACCAAATATCTCAAAAAAGAAAGCAGCAGAATTTTTAGTAAGTCAGTGAAAGAATAATCGGTCAGACAAGAAATGTAACTTATCCATTTTGCTGACGACTTTTTTTGTTTAATTCGCCCAACCAATTTGGGCAAAGAAAAATAAATACTACTCAGCAACAGCAAAATTACGCCCACCATTACAAAATATCCTAACAGATTACTTTTTCCCAAATACTCAGAGTTTTTGCTGTTCAGAAAAAAAATAACGGCAGCAGGAATGCCGCAAACTGCCATAATGATGTTTTGTGTAGCACTGTTTACAAGGCTTAACGTTACGCCTGCTTTCCTGTTTTCGGGTTGTAAGAAAGCAATTCTACCGGCCACTTCTCCCACACGATTTGGTGTGAAAAAAGCAGTTAGAAATCCAGCCATAACACTATGAAAAGCCGAAGTTATATCTATTTTTTCTGAATTTCTCACCAATCGTTGCCATTTCACCGATTCCAATAACCAATTGGCAGGCAATAACAACATTACACCCCACAAAAACCATGTTTTCCAGAATGATAGTTCTTTGAATTGAGAAATCAATTGCTCGTAATGTTGAAAGCAAATGAGCCGGTAAAGCAAAAAAATGAACGCCGCCGCCAGGCAACCCCACTTGAAAATGTTCCATCGCTTGGATTTTTCAGTTGTCATTTTTGTGGGCACAGCTATATTTTCGATAAATTGAGGCAAGCTAATGTTGTTTTAAAGGTTCGATTCTTTGTTTAATGGCAGGGAAGCGGTTTTAAATGTAAATTTCTTTTGAGCGAAATAACTGAAAAGAGTTGTTATGATGGTAACAAGCATTTTAGAAGGTGTTGGATAGAAATGGGCAAGCTCGACAAAGAGTTTCAATCCGACATAATTCAAACCCAGATTTATCATAACAACGAGCAAATACCGTCTAAGTTGAACATGTCCCCGAAGATAGGAAGCCGAAAAAGTTACGTATTTTTGTAAAAGAAAACCCGTCATGAACGAAACGGGAAACGTAATTACAAGGGCAGCAATGTGCGAACTCATGGTTACAAAACCCAAATGAAGCATTTGATGACGAAGTACAAAATTGTATACCACAAAATACAGCACCCAGTCGAAAACCATATTTGCAGCTCCGGAAACTCCATAACGAAAAAACTGTAAAGGCATGAATTTACGGAAAGGCGGGTAAAAAAAATCGATCAATTTTGTAATCGAGTTTCCCAAGTTTCGAAGAATTTTTCTCATTAACAACAATTAAACGTTCAATTCAAGCGTTTTTTTCTTAAAAATAATTATCAAATATCGAACAATTTTGATTAATTTTGTGGCGAAAAAATTTCTACAAAGATACGAATTAATTTAAATTCCATTTTTTAGTTTTTCTCATTTTTATTTATTCAGTTAAATACCGATATGTCTGACGATTATCATAGTAATGACTTTAGTAAGACCAAAAAAATACTTGGGTCAACATTTTCTGAAAAACACGGATGTTGCCCGTCGTATTGCCGTCAGTTTGCCCGACGGCAGTCCTGCTTCAGTATTGGAGATAGGGCCGGGCATGGGTATGCTTACTCAGTTTTTGCTTCAGCAGCCGCAAATTGATCTGAAGGTTGTAGAAATTGACCACGAATCGGTTGTTTACCTTCAGCAACACTTTCCTCAGCTTGAAATTTTAGAAAAAGATTTTCTTCAACTTGATCTAAGAGAAATTTATTCTCATCCTTTCTGCATTATAGGAAATTTTCCTTACAATATTTCCAGTCAGATTTTTTTTAAAGTCCTCGATTATAAAGAATTAATTCCTTCTGTTGTGGGGATGGTTCAAAAGGAAGTGGCCGAACGGCTGGCTTCTCCTCCGGGCAATAAATCGTACGGAATATTAAGTGTTTTGTTGCAGGCAGACTACGACATTAAATACCTTTTTACTGTTGATGAAACTGTTTTTTATCCTCCTCCTAAAGTCAAATCGGCTGTCATCAGTCTTACACGCAAAGAAAATCCCGAAAAGGGCTATGACGAACAACTATTCAGGCGGGTGGTGAAAACTGCTTTTAATCAAAGAAGAAAAACGTTGCGTAATTCATTGAAATCAATTGTTCCCAGCCATCCCATGTATGCAGAGCCTTTTTTTGATTTGCGACCAGAACAGCTTGATGTTAAAGCTTTTATAGAACTGACCAATAAAGTTGGCTCAGCTTTGAAGGGAAACTAAAAAAATGTTTTACCCGGTGGAAATAACCACCACTGCTGACTTGCAACAGCAGAAAAAAAGAAAGGGACAAAAATTATGTCAGAATTAAGAATTTTTTACCACGAAGATGGGAAGCTGAAAATTTCCAAAAGTATCGATACACTCAAAAAAATCAACCTCAAAGATATTATTTGGATTGACATGAATGATGTTTCCGAAAATATAGAAACTGAGCTCGAACAATTCCTTAAAATTTACATTCAGGAGGATGAAGAAATTGAAGAAATTGAGATGAGTTCACGTTATATACAAACCGATGACAGCATTGTGGCCAACTCCAATTTTTTGCAGGACAATTATGCCATGCAGCCGGTTTCGTTTATCTTAAAAAACGGAATTTTAGTTTCGGTACGCAATGCAGAGCTGAAATCCTTTAACGAAACCGTAAAAAAAATCTTTGTCAATACCACCAATTTTCCTACCGGCTATCATGTGATGGTTTCTCTCTTTGAGACTCGGGTAGAGTACGATGCCGATATGATTGAAGATGTTACCGACCAAATCACCAATTTAAGTAAGAACTTAAATACGGAATCTGATCTCGATCAAGACATTCTGCTGCAGATAAAGGAATTGCAGGAAAAAGTAATGATAATCCGACAAAATATTGTGGATAAGCAGCGCGTAGTTTCCAATATATTGAAATGCAATTTCTTTCCCGAAGATTTGATACCCCGTCTCAATATTATTGTAAAAGATATAAATTCACTGTTTGAATACACCCGTTTTGATTTCGATCGACTGGATTATTTGCAGGATACTTTTCTCGGGTTGGTAAATTTACAGCAAAATAACATTATCAAAATTTTCAC
>JAAYUQ010000118.1 GCA_012517575.1 Bacteroidales bacterium
AAGATTGCCCCAGCGGAGTTAAGAGAGAACAAGAACCTATCTGAGCTTGCTCAGATTTACCAGGTGCATCCTAATTTAATGATTCATGAATGAGGAAGTTTTGGGGTCAATGTCGTGTTCATCCTCTCAATGCTTTTCATAGCATGGAAAGATAGAAAAAAGTGAAGTTGTGTCAGAGGCACAGGTAATAGATGACAGGTGACGGGGAGATTGGGAATAAATATCTGGAATGAAATTCCGTAATATTTTACACCTGGCTTTGGGTGAGTTGAGGCATAAATGGGGCTGATGAGGGTGTGCCAGCTGCGGCCATAACTTCTTATTGTCCTAATACCATCGCATGGCCAGCTCATCAAAAAAAATTTTGGAAAAATTTTGCGAGATTCAAAATTTTTGCTTTCTTCACCCATTCGTCATCTAACTTAATCGTGACCAAAGGGTTGTGAGAAAAGTCCAGGACTGACGCAAAGAATGCGTGTTTGATATAGGTTTAAAACTTCGGCAATGGCTACAGCACGGGAACTCAATACCGATATGAAAAAGCCGCTCACTTTGCGATGGCTGAGGCACAGTTATGCAATCCATTTGAACGAAAGCGGAACCGATTTACATTACATACCATCCCTGCTTGGCCTGTGGCCAAGCAAAACTACCGTGATCTTCACCCATGTTTCTACAAAAAGTCTTCAAAAATCAGATCCCCATTCGATGATTTGTAATAAAATCATAACTTTACGGAAGAATGACAGTCGTCATACATATACAGCCATTTGGGGTGAATATGTATGATCTTATCATACCTATAAACGAGTTAGCCAAAATTCTAAAAAACGACAACTGAGTAATGAAGCTAATACTGATAATTATACTGACCCTGTTCTATTTTACCTCTTCCTCACAGACAGTGGAAGAATTAGAATATGAACTAAGTTTTTATAAATCAGGAGAAAAGTGGGGGAACAAGAAAGACATAGCTTATAAAATATTAGAAGTGGATGGACTGAATAGCAGAGCAATTAATTATTTGGTAGAAGTCTATGGAAGAAATAATCAACGAGATTCAATTAATGTTCTGTTCGACAACCTGATAAAGACCAATTCAGTAAACCCCAAGATATATTTAATTAGAGCGAGTGAGAGAAACGCTTATTTTTCGGGACTGACATTTTCACAGCGTATAAATTATTTGAAAAAGGCTAAAGCACTTGACAATGAAAATATAGAAGCCACTTATTCTCTTGGGAAGATATATTACGAGCTTTTTATCAGAGAGTTTACCAATAACAAGAAAAAAGCTAACCTTGACCATTATGCAAAAAGTAGCATAGATTATTTCACAGAACTCTGTTCTATAGATGAAAAATTTAGAGAGACAACGAAGTATCCACTAATTCAACTTTATAATTATCGAAACGAAAAAACTAAGAGCAAGGAGTTGAAATTGGATAATTTTCAGACCTCTTACTTCCCAGTTTCCGCGTTTGTCGGATTGCCTGAAAATTTGGAAACAGATTTTTCAGTTAATGTAATTACTAATGTTTCGGATTTTTCTGTTTCAGGAGTTGAGTCTGCGTTATTTTCAATCAATTGGTATTCAGAACACTTGAATGCTCTAAACGAACCTGTTTTGAGCGACACTTTGCCAACAAAAATTTATCGTTTTACATACTTAAGGTCTTTTGACAACCCAATTGTAATAAGATTGGAAAACCATAACGACATTGTTTCAATTCATTGGAAAGTTTCAAATGGAGCGGGTGGATATGAGCCGGGAGAAATTATCGTAAATGAATCAAAAGAATTGACAACTGAAGAATGGAGATTAATTGAAAATAAAATAAACTCCATTGACTTTTGGAACTTACCGTCAGCTGAAACAGAGATAATGGGGACTGATGGTTCTCATTGGATTTTGGAAGGAAAATATTTAGGAAAATATAAAGTTGTCGACAGGTGGTGCGGTGGTGCCATTTCAGAGATTGGTAAAGAATTAATTAATCTGACAGACTTGAAAATTGAAAAAGACAAACTATATTAATGAAAAAAACTTTGGCTAACAGCGTATATAACTTATGGCGGGTGAATTGGTTAAATCAAGCTTTGTGCTTCTATCTAAGTTTCTGCTTAGCTGATAGTTATGCGCCTCGAAAACCACCACAAGTCATATACGCCAAACGTTAGCAACAAGCCAAAAAAACACTCCGACAACAACTTACTACCCGATATAAAAGACAAAAAACAAATACCCCGACGCACAAAAGCAAAATTATAGCAGCCCATCCCTGCAACCGTCCGTTCGCTATTATAGACATGCTTTTCTCCCACCGCATCCGCTTTGTGGATAGGTTTCTGCTAACTTGACAACTTTTTTTGTTGAATTCTATACCATTCCGACAAATATTTCGTTTATATTTGCACAATGATTAAAAAACTAACAGCATATAGCCTGATTTTCATTGCCAACCTGGTATTGTTGGCTCATGCTGTTATTCCGCATCATCATCACGAATCAGTTATTTGTTTTGAACAAAAGCATTGTCAGGACGATGCGATACCCCACAATCATAATGTTGCAGAACACAACCATCAACACGATGGCAACAAAAACTCAACCTCTTGTGTATTAAAACAATTGGTTGTAGTTCCAACATCACAAGGCAAACAATTAAAAAGTTGCGACAACTGTTCGGACAGCCACAATCACGATTATTACACTCTTTCAAATATTGGGTATTGTGATTTACAACCAGTTTCAAAGGTTGTAACTTATTATCCCAAACATTTTTCATATTTACTATCATTCGTAACCTCAACACTTGGGTTACGTGCTCCACCAACTGTTTAAATTTTTAGCTTTTTTTAATGTCATTACTCTGCAAAATGCAGAGCAGTGATTCACGTATTTATTTCTAAAAATTTAAACATTTTTCAATATGAATTACAAGATATTTTTTGGGGTGCTTTTAGCATTTGCAATTGAATCATGCAGCCCGAACGGTCATGAAAATGAGAAACATGACGAACACGAAGAAGTAAAATTCCAATATACAGCATACAGTAGCTATTTTGAATTATTTGCCGAAGCCGATGCTTTTATCGTTGGCGAAAAGGCAAACGTGCTGTCGCACTTTTCTATTTTGCCTGATTTCAAAGCAGTTGAAAAAGGTAAAATCACCATAACACTTTCTGTAAATGGTAAAGAAACGAAACAAACCCTCGACCAACCTACACGAAAAGGGATTTACAGTTTCGACATTCAGCCCGAAACTCAGGGGAAAGGAAAATTAACCTATGAAATTACAACCGACAAAGGAACGTCTGAAATTATTGTTCCCGATGTAATGGTGTTTGCCAATGACGAAGAAGCCCATAAAGCCTCTGAAAGAAATGTTGTTTCACGCACAAACACAACAGTTTTCACCAAAGAGCAATCGTGGAAAATTGATTTTGCTACCTCAATTCCTCGCTTAGAGCCTTTCGGTCAGGTTATAAAAACAACCGCATTAGTGCAGTCGGCTCAAGGTAACGAGTTTGTAATTGCTGCCAAAACCAGTGGAATTGTGCTATTTAATTCAGGTGTTTTGCCTGAAGGTCGGGACGTTTCAGCAGGACAATCTTTGTTTTCTGTTTCGGGCGGTGATATGGCCGACAATAACATTGCCGTAAAATATGCAGAGGCAAAAAACAATTATGAAAAAGCCAATGCTGACTACGAACGTGCTAAGGAACTGGCAAAAGATAAAATTGTTTCTGAAAAGGATTTGCTTTCAGCAAAAAACCTATACGAAAACGCAAAGGCTATTTTCGACAATCTCAATAAGAATTTCAACGCTTCGGGGCAAACCATTACAAGTCCGCAAGCGGGTTTTATCAAACAGGTGTTTGTGAAGAATGGTGCCTATGTCGAGGCGGGTCAACCTATTGCGGTGGTATCTCAAAACAAATCGCTTATACTCACTGCCGATGTTCCTTCAAAATACGCAGAAGTACTACCAAACATTAAAACAGCCAACATAAGGACAATCAACAATAACCGTTCTTATTCACTTGAGCAGCTAAACGGCAAGGTGCTTTCGTTTGGTAAAGCAGCAAACAGCGACAATTATCTGATACCTGTTACTTTGCAGGTCGAAAACAATGGCAGTATTATTTCGGGTAGTTTTGTTGAGATATACCTCAAAACATTTTCCAATAATCAAGCTGTAGTTGTACCCACAACATCGCTTTTGGAGGAACAAGGTAATTTCTTTGTGTGGGTACAGGTTACTCCTGAATTGTTCGAGAAAAGGGAAGTGTTTATTGGTGGTACTGATGGTGTGAATACCGAGATAAAAAAGGGTATAACAGCTAATGAACGAATTGTTACCCGTGGTGCAATGCTTATAAAACTGGCACAAGCCACAGGCACATTAGATGCTCATTCAGGTCATGTTCATTAATCCGTACTGCCATGTTAAATAATTTTATAAAATTCTCACTGAACAACAAATATCTGATTTTGCTTTGTTCGGTGGTGTTGGTGGTTTTCGGGATTAGAACCGCTATGAATATGGACGTGGATGTGTTTCCCGACCTCACTGCTCCCACGGTTGTTGTAATGACCGATGCCCACGGTATGGCTTCGGAAGAAGTTGAAAAACTGGTAACTTTCCCTATCGAGGCTGCCGTAAATGGGGCAACCGGTGTTCGCCGTGTCCGCTCTGCTTCTTCACAGGGTTTTTCGTTTGTTTGGATTGAGTTTGATTGGGGAACCGATGTTTTTAAAGCCCGACAAATTGTGAGCGAGAAACTTATCAGTGTTTCTTCCCGGATGCCTTTGGGTGTTGGTCAACCTGTTTTAGCCCCACAATCGAGCGTTATGGGCGAAATATTCTTTGTGGGTTTGCAGTCCGACAGTACCAGTATGATGGATTTGCGAACCATTGCCGAATGGAACGTTAAGCCGCTTATCCTTGCAACAGGTGGCGTTTCGCAGGTAACCATCATCGGTGGTGAATACAAACAATACCAAGTGTTGGCCAACCCGCAAAAAATGAACTTTTACAAAGTTTCAATGACTGAATTGGCAGAAATTTGTAAAGGCATAAGTCAAAACTCTACAGGTGGCATTCTCAGGGAATATGGCAACGAATATGTTGTGCGAGGTATGGCCCGTACGTCCGATGTAGAAGTTCTCGGGAATACCTTTATTAAATCAATAAACGGCAAACCCATTCGCATTAACGATGTTGCCGAGGTGAAAATCGGAGGTGCTCCCAAAATGGGATATGCATCGGGCAGTGCAAAACCTGCCATTATCATTTCAATTTCCAAACAGCCCAATGCAAACACACTCGATGTTACCCGGCGTATTGAAAAAAATCTTTTGGATTTGAAAAAAACATTGCCAGCCGATGTAAAACTCGATACTAAAATTTTCCGTCAAGCCGATTTTATAGAAACTTCGGTAAATAACGTGAAGAATGCCCTCATCGAAGGCGGTATTTTTGTAGTTGTCATTTTGTTCCTGTTCCTTGGCAGTTTCCGCACAACGCTTATTTCTCTTTTGGCTATTCCTTTGTCGTTGCTTGGGGCTATTTTGGTGTTAAAATACCTTGGGTTAAATATCAATACAATGAGCCTTGGAGGCATGGCCATTGCCATTGGGGCATTGGTTGACGATGCCATTATCGACGTGGAGAATGTCTATAAACGGCTTAGGCAAAACCGTGCAAAACCAGAACACGAACGGCAAACTTCGTTTACCGTTGTTTTTGAGGCTTCAAAAGAAATCAGGGCTTCAATTTTTAATGCAACGTTAATAATTATTGTAGCATTTTTACCCTTGTTTTTCCTTTCGGGAATGGAAGGGCGAATGTTGCAACCGCTTGGGATAGCGTTTGTTGTTTCATTATTTGTGTCGCTTGTAGTTGCAATGACACTCACGCCACTTTTGGCTAAAATGATACTATCGGACGAAAAATATTTAGCCAAAAACGAGAAAGAAAAATGGTTAGTCCGCACCCTGACAAGCAAATACGAAAGGTCATTGAAATGGGCGTTGCATCACAAAAAGGCAATACTTATTCCTTTATTGGGTTTATTTGTTTTTGCGTTATTCTTGTTTTCTTCGTTTGGTCGTAGTTTCTTACCCGAATTCAACGAAGGGGCTTTAACGCTTTCTGTTGTTACCAAGCCCGGGGCATCGCTCGAAGAAAGTAACCGCCTTGGCAATCTGGTCGAAACCGAATTGCTGGCAATACCCGAAGTGTCGAGTACCGCACGCCGTACAGGCAGGGGCGAACTCGATGAACACTCACAAACTACTAATAGTGCCGAGGTTGATGTAAATTTCATATTGAAAGACCGAAGCCAAGCCGAGTTTATGGCCGATGTACGCAGCACGCTTTCACGCATACCCGGAATTGCATACACAGTAGGGCAACCGCTGGGGCATCGAATAGACCACATGCTTTCGGGTACACGGGCAAACATTGCCATCAAACTTTTCGGAACAGACCTGAACAAGATGTTCACTATAGGAAACGAAATTAAAGCAGCAATTGTTGACATAAAAGGACTTGTTGATGTTAATGTTGACCAACAGGTGGAAATACCGCAAATACAAATACGCGCAAACCGTGATATGCTGGCACAATATGGAATAACCATTGAGCAGTTCAATGAATTTGTGGACATTGCTTTTGGTGGCGAAAAACTGGCAGATATTTACGAGGGGCAACGCAGCTTCGATTTGGTGCTTCGTTTGAATAAAGATTATACCGAAACCCTCGAAGGCATCCGAAACGCTCTTATAGATACCGACAAAGGCAAAAAAGTTCCATTGGATCAAGTTGCCGAAATAGTTTCGGTTTCGGGGCCAAGTTCCATAAGTCGCGAAAATGTGCAACGCAAAATTGTGATTTCTGCCAATGTTGCCGAACGTGATTTACGCAGTGTGGTAGAGGATATTCAGAAAAATATCAGCGAGAAAATCACCCTTCCCGAAGGCTACCGTATCGAATACGGCGGGCAATTCGAGAGCGAGGCAGCAGCATCAAAAACGCTGATACTTACCTCGTTAATTGCTTTGATTATCATTTTCCTTTTGTTGTATCAGGAGTTTAAGGATTTCAAACTGGCGGGTATCATTTTGCTCAACTTACCTTTAGCTCTTATTGGCGGAGTGTTTGCCATTTGGGTTACATCGGGTATTTTGAGTATTCCTGCAATTATTGGTTTTATTACGCTCTTTGGTATTGCTACCCGAAACGGCATTTTGCTCATTTCAAATTACCAAAGGTTACGTTTTAAGGGTGTTTCGCTCCACGAAACAGTTACAAAAGGCTCGTCCGACCGCTTGAATGCAATTCTTATGACAGCCCTCACGGCTGCACTTGCACTCATTCCGTTGGCTTTGCGTGGTGACCTTTCGGGTAACGAAATTCAAAGCCCCATGGCAAAAGTTATTTTGGGTGGCTTGCTCACTTCAACTATTCTCAATATCTATATTGTGCCAATAGTGTACAGCATTTTAAACAATCGTGGAATCATCAAAACCGTAAAGAAATGAGGACAATAATCATATTTGCACTTTTATTGGTTGGGTTCAATGCGTTCTCTCAAAGTACTGTCGATTCCGTATTGGCAAACATCGAACGCAACAACACCACCCTTTCGGCATACCGCAAAAGCGTTGATGCCGAAAAAATAGGGAATAAAACAGGGCTTACACCCCAAAATCCCGAAGTAGAGTTCAATTACCTGTGGGGCAATCCCTCGACAATTGGCAACCGTACCGACATAAGCATACGCCAGTCGTTCGATTTTCCTACCGCTTACTCGTATCGTAACCAAATTGCGAACATCAAAAACGAACAAGCCGAACTCGACTACCTGAAACAACGCAAAGAAATACTTTATCAGGCTCGTTTACTCTGTGCCGATTTGTTGTATTACAATTCGTTGTATGCCGAAGTCTCAAAACGTTTAGAAAATGCCAAACAATTGGCTAATGCTTACAAAGCAAAATTCGATATTGGCGAGACAGGGATTTTGGAATACAACAAGGCTCAAATGAATTGCCTCAATATGTCGAAAGACTTTGAAAAGCTTGAGATTGAACGTAAAGCCCTGCTATCGGAACTGACCCGCTTAAACGGTGGAATTGAAATTGTTTTTGCTGAAGCAAACCTGCAATTACAAACCATTTCGCCCGATTTCGAGCAATGGTACACCACCGCCGAACAAAACAACCCTGTGTTACAGTGGATAAAAACTGAAATTGCATTGCATGAAAAGCAATCGAAATTAACAGTATCGCAAAGTTTACCTAAATTCTATGCAGGTTACATGAGCGAGAAGGTAGTAGGACAGCAATTTCAAGGCATTAGCGTTGGAATCTCCATTCCGCTTTGGGAAAACAAAAATACAGTGAAATATGCCAAAGCAAACACATTGGCAGTTCAAAGCATCGAAGCAGATGCAAAGCTACAATTCTTCAACGAGATGAAAACCCTGCACGCCAAAGTTATATCGTTGCAAGGCAGCGTTACCGATTACCGCACCCAACTCGCTACATTCAGCAATGCCGACTTGCTTCAAAAAGCATTGAACAAGGGCGAAATATCGCTTGCCGAATACTTTTTTGAACTATCGCTGTATTACGAGAGTGTCGATAAATTGCTTGGGGCAGAGAGAGAACTAAATATGGCTTATGCCGAATTAATGAAATATTAAAATCACAGAGGCTGAGTGTAGAATTTTTCTACACTCAACCTTCTTAAAATTCAAAATTATGGTAACAAAAACATATTTACTGGCATTTCTTACTCTTTGGTTTTTATTAGTATTTGTAATACCCT
>JAAYUQ010000119.1 GCA_012517575.1 Bacteroidales bacterium
AAATAATTTTTAAAAAGATATAAATTGTAATGGCTTCCCTTTTCCAGTATTTCAGCATAAGTTGCCTTTAATTTGCGATAATCATTGACCAACGGTAAAAAATTTTTCGTACCAGCCTGAAAGTGCAAGTGATCGGGAGCAGAAGCTCCACATTTGGGGCCATTATAAAAAACAACAAACTCATCCATCGATTTTGCCAATTCGAGCATATCGGAGAAAAAAGGTTTTATCTGTTGCGGAATATGTTCTTTTCGTGGGATGGTAAAATGCTCGGGAAAAATAGGGTAGGGGTTTACCAAAATACTATATTCGCCTGCATCAACACCTTTTTGTTGGGGTGGTAAATTTTCTTTACAGAGAAAACATTTTCTTTCTTTTATGGTTTTTTCATCTACTTTTGCTCCGGACGAAACAATTCGAGCAGGATTAAACTGTACCACAATTTCAAAATCACCAAATGAAAATGACTTTATTTCAACATTCTTTAAATCTTCGTAATTTTTCTTTGCCAAATCCCATTCAGAAACTTGCTCTTTGAACAAGTTTTTCACCTTTAAATTCAAATTTCCCATCAAAAATTATTCTGTCTAAAAATTTATTTCCTCAAAAATTGAAATTGGACCTTAAGCTTTTTTTCTGTAACTATTGATAGCCCAAAAATTGAAAAAAATAGCAAAACCGACCAAAGCCATAAATTGATGCCACAAATCCATAAAACTGCTGCCTTTGAGATAAATGGAACGCAGAGCTTCAATCATGTAACGCAGCGGACTGAAAAAGCTCATCGTCTGAGTCCACTCCGGCATACTGGAAATAGGCGTGTAAAGTCCACTCAAAAAAATAAAATTGATCACAAAGAAAAACATCAGGTACATGGCCTGCTGAATGGTATTTGCATAATTGGAAATTACCAGCCCCAATCCTGAAAAGGCAAGTACAAAAATAGTTGCAAAAAGATAGATTTCCAAATATCCGCCCACCGAAACCATTCCATAAATTATCCATGCCACAATAAAACAAATGGTCAACACAATAAAACCAATTACCCAGTAAGGAATCAATTTAGATAAAATCACAGGCAGCCGTTTTACAGGCGTAACATTCATTTGTTCAATCGTTCCTCTTTCCTTTTCTCCCACAATGTTCAGCGCCGGCAAAAATCCCGAAATCATGCCTAAAATCATCATAATAATGGCCGGTATCATACTGAATTTGTATTCCAGGCGCGGATTGAAATCATAGCGAGGAACAATTTCAAATGCCGGAGCTTGCAACCGGGAATTGGCCGTCAAATATTTATTTCGCAATTCAGTAGAAAAATTATTGATAATTTGAGCCAGATAAGAAGTTCCCAATGCACCTTTAACGGCATTCACTGCATTTGCAGACACAAGCAAATCGGCAGAATAATTGGTCATCAAATTTTTTTCAAAAGCTGCCGGAATTTCAACAATCACATCGGCTCTGTCCTGTTCCACATCTTTCAACGCTTCTTTATAGTCTGCGGTTACCGACACCAATCTAAAATGACCTGAAGAAGTAATTTTTTTGATCAGCAATTCCGACAATGGTGTGTGATCGTGATCGACTACAGCCAGGTTATTGTTTTTGATTTCAAAATTGGCAACCATTGGCAACAAAGCGAGCGAAAGCAACGGCAACAGGAAAATAACCCGAATCAAAAACTTATTTCTCCATACTTGCTTGAATTCCTTTTCCAGCAAAAATTTCAACGCCCCGAAACCTCGTGGTTGAAAGGTGGTTTTCAGAAAATCAGTATTGGTGATATGTTTGCTTCTGTTTTTCATTTTTCCTTTTTCTCTTCAAAAAACGACTAAATTATCCAAATTAAATTTATTCCAGTCGATATTTAAACGATTTCCAGCTGATGGTAATCAAAAAAACTGTCATCATAGTTAAAATACCCAATTCCGGTAAAATAGAAGAAAATCCAAGTCCTTTAATCATAATTTTTTTCACGCCAGAAATATACCAGGTTGCCGGAATAATTTGCGACAGCCATTGGAAAAAATGTGGCATGTTTTCTATTGGGAAAAGCATTCCGGAAAGCATTACCACCGGAATGACCAGCACCATTCCCGAAAACAGCAAAGCTTCAAGTTGCGTATTGGCAAGCGCCGAAATCAACAATCCCAGCGAAAGTGATAGAAAAATAAACAGTAACGACAACATGATGAGCCAGAACAAACTTCCGGCTATCGGAACTTTCAGCATGAAAACCGCAAATAACAACATGGAAGCAAGATTCACCAGCGAAAGCACAAAATAAGGAATGGCTTTGGAAAGAATAATATACATCGATTTGAAAGGCGAAACCAGCAACACTTCCATTGTACCAAATTCCTTTTCGCGCGCAATGGAAATCGACGTCATCATCGAACAAATAATCATTAAAATCATTCCCAAAATACCAGGAACGAAATAATAAGGCCCTTTCAACTGGGGATTGTAAAGCAATTTTACAGCAGGCTGAATCTGAAAAGGAATTTGTTGAATTTTAAATAAGTCTTTCTGATAAAGTGCAATGATATTCGAAGCATAGGAAACTACCGTCATGGCTGAATTTGGATCCGTTCCGTCGGTAAGAAGTTCCACTTGAGCCTTGCCGGTTCGTTGCATGTTTTCGTAAAAATGATCACTGAAAACAATTACCATTTTTAAATCTTCTCTCAAAAACTGTTTTTCAATTTCTTCGGGACTTTTCAACATTCTTACCACCGTAAAATATTCGCTTGCCTTGATTTTTTCGATTATACCTCGCGTAACCACATCGTTTGAAGGATCATAAATAGCAATCCGTGAATTTTTAACTTCGGTATTAATAGAATAGCCAAACAAAATCATTAGCAAAACCGGCAAAATGAGCAGCAGAGACAACGATGTTTTATCGCGGGAAATATGATAAAACTCCTTTTGCACAAATGAACCAAAAGTTTTGAACTGTGGGTTGGCAAAAAATTTTTGTATTCTCGTTTGGAAAATTTTTATTTTGCTCATATTACAACAAATTAAGCATCGGTTCTTTTTGCTTTTCTCGCCAATTGCTGAAAAACTTCATTCATATTTTGAGCATGATACTGCAGTTTCAGATTATTTGGCGTATCCAGTGCGTCAATTCTACCGTCCACCATAATGGAAACACGATCACAATATTCTGCTTCGTCCATGTAGTGGGTTGTAACAAAAATGGTTATTCCACGATCGGTTGCTTCATAAATCAATTCCCAGAATTTTCTTCGCGTTATCGGGTCCACTCCGCCTGTCGGCTCATCAAGAAAAACTATCTTAGGCTCATGAAAAATGGCAACCGAAAAGGCAAGTTTCTGCTTCCATCCCAAAGGAAGCGATTTCACAAACGAATTTCTTTCTTTTTCAAATCCAAGTCGTTTTAATAACTCATCTGTTTTTTTTATAATTTCATCTTCAGGCACGCCATAAATTCCACCATACAAACGGATATTTTCCCAAACCTTCAAATCCTCGTACAATGCAAATTTTTGGCTCATGTAGCCGATGTTTCTTTTCACTTCTTCCGATTGGGTATGAATATCGAAACCGGCAACAAGTCCTTTTCCCGAAGTGGGTGGCAAAAGTCCGCACAACATCCGCATGGCAGTAGTTTTTCCAGCTCCGTTGGCGCCGAGAAAACCAAAAATTTCTCCCTTGTACACCTCAAAGGAAATATGATCAACAGCCGTAAAATCACCAAATTTTTTGGTCAAATTTTGTACTTCAATAACTTTTTCCATTCTCAATTATTTTCTTCCTGTTGTTTGGAAAGCTCCATAAAACAATCTTCAACAGTTGGTTCTATCTTGGCAATTTCGATTTGTTCATGTCCGTTTTTTAAAAGAAAATTCTGCAATTCGTCTTCTGAAATTTTTTTGTTTTCTACCGTAACGTGAATACTGTCACCAAAAGCATAACAGCTCGAAACCTCCGGCAAACGACGCAAATCGTTCAACAGTTTTGAGCGCTGATTGCTCTGAACCGAAAATATTTCCGGTTCGAATTGCTGCACAATATTTTTGGGGGTATCAATTTTTAAAAACTCTCCGTTCAATATCAAAGCAATGGTATCGCAAAGTCCGGCTTCGTCCATATAAGCTGTAGAAACCAAAATAGTTATTCCTTCATTTTTGAGATTTTGAAGCATTTCCCAGAATTCCCTTCGCGAAACCGGATCGACGCCGGTTGTTGGTTCATCCAAAATCAGAAGCTTGGGTTTGTGAATAAGCGCACAACTCAACGCCAATTTTTGCTTCATTCCACCGGAAAGTTGGCCGGCTCTTCGGT
>JAAYUQ010000120.1 GCA_012517575.1 Bacteroidales bacterium
ATCTTATTATTCATTTTAACTATACTGTTTACAATTATTCCATTTTGCCAATAACCGGAAGTGTGAGCTACAGCCCAAGTTGATCCACCATCAGTGCTTCGATACAATCCGAAATTGGTGGCCAGAAGCCATTCATTGTTCCCTATATAATTCAAACAATTTCCCACGTAATTCAAAGGCAGACCTCCGGCATTTAATTCTGTCCATGATGAGGTTTTGACATCATATTTATAAAGTTTATCAAGTATACCGTCTGATCTATCTTGTATTACAAACAAAGCGTAATTATTGATATTATCAACGTCCATCATTGGTCCTGCAAAATCATCTCTTTCTTTATATATTCTTTTTATTGTCTTCATTCCCCATTGAAGATCGTTAAAACCTATGTCTGTAAAACTCACTCCAAAATTATTAACTTTGTAAACATTGTTGAAATAATCATTACTGGAGTATCCATAAAATGCAAACAAACAATTTTTTGTTCCTTTGACAAAGACTGGAACGTTTGTGCTTTGACCGGGTCTTACACACGATCCGGTTTTGATGGACATGGATATAAGTTCATAATTTGCAGTTGCAATATCATAATAATTAATAAACAAAAGAGAATCACATTTCCCTGCAATATGAAATTCTTCGCCATTGTTGTATGGAGCTGGGATATCAAATACCGACCATGAAACTCCGTTATCGGTCGACCGGTAAAGAGAAACTGTTTCTGAAAAAGGATCGGGACTCACCAGGCTGAAAAGAGTATCATGAACTTGTGCTAATTCGCTTACAAAATAAGCCATTCCACCAAAACTTGGAATTCCATTATTAGCTGTTGCCCAATTTTCACCATTAACTGATGAAACTACTCCAAGATTTTCTCTGCTGAACAATAAATTATTACCGCTTTTTGCTAAGTTTCCCGTATATGTAGCCATAAATTGTCCGGTATTCGATGACCAATTATCACCACCATTGCTCGAAAAATAAACATCTCCGTATAGACCATTGCCAATGAAAGTATTCGCCGCAGTTTCCTGTATATTGTCAGTCGCTGGAAGAACATTCCCAGATATTGGTATTTCAGTAAAAGTGTTTCCCTGATCGAACGATTTAAAAATTTTCATTTCGAAACTTTGATTCAAAGCATCAAAAAAAATGACGTTATCAGTAACCGAAATTTGTATTATGTAAAAATCATTAGGAATTTTACCGGAAGTAATATCATTCCATTTTTGAGCGACAAAATCATATTTTAATATAGCATTATTGCTTCTACAAAATAAATTACCATAAACGTCCCCGTCAATTTCCTCAACATCTGAAAAATTGCTTGCGTTTATTCCACTTGCGGAAATTGCGACAAGAGAATTGCCATCCGTAGTATAATACAAATTATTCTGCAATTTTAAATATAATTTATTTTGATTGAAAGTGTAAAGTTCACAGTCTCCACCAGTCCAGTTATCAGACCAAACCGTAGCCTTGGGGATCCAATTTATTCCATCAGTAGAAGCATAGAGTTTTCCTTGATTTCCTTCTGTCATTGAATAAGTTCCACATACAGCATATAACGTATTGGACATGGCACCAATGGTTTGTATCCAATTAATACCCGGCACGGAAATCTGCTCCCAACTTTCACCATTATTTATACTTTTGTAAATATTTGGAGAACCATTTCGCGGGTTGGAGCTTGCATAAAAAACTTCTCCCAAACTTACGATTTCACGACAATTTACAGCATTCTGATCAAAATTCTTGGAAACATTTGTCCAACTAATTCCATGATCGGTACTTTTAAAAATTCCTCCTTCCGTGCCAACAAGCAGACAAGTTGAATTTTTAGCCATAACCTTGATACTCCCTCCATAAAAAAGCGGGTCATTTAACTGACTGACATAGTTCACTTGACTAAATACCTGAGAAAAAATAAAACAGCCAAACACAAGCAAATTAAACTTTTTCATAACATTGTCGTCAGTTTTTATCGTGCTGACGCTGCACTTTTTAATGATAGTTTGTAGAATTAATTAAAATTATTTATTAAAACATGAAATCTTTAGTTTTTGTAAGTTTTTTATAAAATTTCAAAAAACACTTCAAAGATAAAAATAAAAATTCCTATTTTTTATAAACTCCACAAATAAATTAATTATATTTGACATACCCGATTGTATTGTTTGATAGTAATGGTTGAAAAGACTTTTATGAATTGAACAATTTATAAACCAATAATAAAGAAAAATTGATTTTTAAACTTATAACCAAGCGATTAGGGATCGCAACTCCGAAAGATTTGAATTGGATAAAAAGGAGAAATTTTTTGACAAAAGTATGATTTAATATGCACGCAAATATTTGTCGGTGGATGATTATTAGAAAGAAAGCCTGAGAATAACTAAAATATTTGAGAAATTCTCAACGCCATTTCTTTATTTTAACCCAGATTCAGCATTAGAGAAAACACGGTTAAAACTAATTGTAAGTCAGTCTATAAAGTTCGGAATTTAGCCTAATTGTTTATAATGAATAAGTTAACGTGAGTTCGATAGATAAATATGAATATATTACAAGTAATTATAAATAAGGTAATAAGGTTGATGAAAAGGAAGTATTCACATGTTACGAAGGTTAGTTGTATCAAATAAAGTCTTTATATTCAGAAAACGCGCCCCGTTATTTTAATAAAAACCTTAGTAACGTTAATCAACAACAAAAATAAACTTTATTATCTTATTAATTATCAAGTTTTTATATGATAAAAGCAGGTAAATCGTTATACCAAACTCACGTTAAGGTACATAGTTCATTGAGTTACAGAAATGATATTTAAAATTTTTGAATGCGTAAGCTGGGTTTAATTAACAAAAAAACTCCGGAAACATAGCAGTTTCCAGAGTTTTTTAATATATCGAGAACTTTATTAAATTACATCATATCTCACATTCCTCCGCCGGGCATTTGAGGAACCGGATTTTCTTCTTTCTTTTCAGTGATGACACATTCAGTTGTCAGGAACATACCGGCTACAGAAGCTGCATTTTCGAGTGCAATTCGTGTAACTTTAGCAGGATCGAGCACTCCGGTTTCAAAGAAGTTTTCAAATTTTTCGGTACGCGCATTGTAACCAAAATCTCCTTTACCTTCTTTTACACTATTTACAATGACAGCACCTTCTTTTCCTGCATTAAATGCAATCTGACGAAGCGGTTCTTCAATAGCACGTTTTACAATTTCGATACCTGTTTCTTCGTCTTCATTCTCACCCTTCAAACTTTCGAGAGCTTCTATAGCACGAATATAGGCAACGCCTCCACCCGGAACGATACCTTCTTCGATGGCTGCACGTGTAGCATGCAATGCATCATCAACACGATCTTTCTTTTCCTTCATTTCAACTTCCGAAGGAGCACCTACATACAACACTGCTACTCCGCCTGCCAATTTGGCCAAACGTTCCTGCAATTTTTCGCGATCGTAATCGGATGTTGTATTGGCAATCTGCGACTTAATTTGACTCACACGAGCTGCGATGGCATCTTTTGAACCGGCACCATTTACAATGGTCGTGTTGTCTTTGTCAACGGTAATTTTTTCGGCGGTTCCCAGCATGTCCATTGTAGCTTTTTCAAGCTGCAAACCTTTTTCTTCGCTGATTACAACACCATTGGTCAAGATAGCTATATCCTCGAGCATTTCTTTTCTGCGATCGCCAAAACCGGGCGCTTTTACTGCACAAACTTTCAAAGAACCACGAAGACGATTCACAACCAACGTTGTAAGAGCTTCGCTATCAACATCTTCGGCAATAATCAGCAATGAACGACCAGATTGTGCTACTGGTTCAAGAACAGGAAGTAATTCTTTGAAATTGGATATTTTTTTGTCGCAAAGCAAAATGTAGGGTTTCTCCATTTCAACCAGCATCTTTTCGGTATTGGTTACGAAGTAAGCCGATATGTAACCCCGATCGAATTGCATTCCTTCCACCAATTCTATGGTAGTTTCAGTTCCTTTTGCTTCTTCAATGGTAATGACACCATCTTTTGAAACTTTGCGCATGGCATCAGCAATCAATTTACCGATTTCGGAGTCGTTGTTGGCCGATACGGTGGCAACCTGTTCGATTTTGTTATAATCGTCGTCTACTTTTTTCGATTGCGAAGCAATGTGTTTAACTACTTGAGAAACAGCTTTGTCGATTCCTCGTTTCAAATCCATTGGATTGGCGCCGGCTGTTACATTTTTCAAGCCCACGCTTACTATGGCTTGAGCCAACACGGTAGCAGTGGTTGTTCCATCACCAGCATCATCGCTTGTTTTGGAAGCAACTTCTTTTAAAAGTTGAGCACCCAAGTTTTGGAAAGGCTCTTCCAATTCAATTTCTTTTGCAACTGTTACACCATCTTTGGTTATATGAGGTGCACCAAATTTTTTTTCGATAATGACATTTCTTCCTTTAGGTCCCAGTGTTACTTTTACTGCGTTAGCCAATTCGTCAACACCTTTCTTGAGTTGCTCACGAGCATCGTGGTTATATAAAATTTCTTTAGCCATATTCTTTTATAATTTAATAATTGATTTTTCTTTAAAAATTACTATTTAATTTTTTAATTATCAGGTTTGTTTGATTTAATCAATGATTGCCATAATATCCGACTGACGCATGATGAGATATTTTTCACCATCCCATTCCAGCTCAGTACCGGCATATTTGCCATACAACACAGAGTTTCCTACTGCAACAATCATTTCTTCATCTTTTGTTCCTTTTCCAACAGCTACCACTTCTCCTTTCAGTGGCTTTTCCTTAGCTGAATCGGGAATAATAATTCCACTCGAAGTTTTTTCTTCTGCCGGAGCAGGTTTTACCAACACACGGTCTGCTAAAGGTTTAATATTCATATCACACAAATTTTTAAATGGTTAATAAATTAATTTATATACTCTTGTTTTTCTGACAAAATAAATATTTTCGCTTGAGTACCTTTCAAAATGTGTGCCTGATGAAGAATAAGTTGATATTGACAGTTTTGACAGAAAAAACACAAAAGAGACAATAGTCAATTTCTGTCATCTTGTCATTTTTTTGGAATAGTGGCAAAAATAAAGAAGCTTGTATAAATCGAATAAAAATAAGGAAGGATTTGAGGAACAAAGATTTGTGTAAAGCGGATGCCGAAAAATCTGATATAACCATGAAAAAAAATCGATAAGCGACATTTTTTTCAAAGTCAGAAACGAATTCAGCAAACTGGATTCTTTGGCGAGGAAAGGATATCGACCGGTTTGGAACAAAAAATAAAGATTTCGGATTCCTTCTTCGGTTTTGGACATAAAAACCTGATTGTTATCCAATCCCTTATGAATCAGTGGATTATCGATATGAAAAACAGTAAAGCCCAATTCATGAATTTGATGACCGAAAAGTGTATCTTCGTGCCCGTAGCCAGAAATGGTTTCATCAAAGCGAATCCGGTTAAAAATAGATTTTGCGATTAAAAAATTAAATGCTGAAAAATTTGATTTTCCATTCAATTCAAGTTTGTTTCGTAGAGTTGCAGGACGAGCTTCGCGCAATCGACCATATTTCAACCGAAGACTGTAATCCGGATCGTTAAAATTTTCATCGTAGGCTGTACCACCAACCACCACAGACTCTTCCCTGCAAAAAGAAACATATTTCTCGACAAAATAGGCAGAACAAACCTCGGCATCACAATCGAGAAAAAGCAAGTGACCATATTTTGCCATGTCAGCCAAACGATTTCTAATGCCCGATCTGCCAATATTTTTCTCTAAAACAATATATTTGCAAAAACTCAATTCATCAATTTGTCTGTTCTCTTCCAAGCGTTCAGAGGAACCGTCTTCCATGACAATGATTTCAAAATCAATGAAAAGTTGTTCGGCCTGCCGGTGCAATTCACGGACAAGACGCACAACCGAATAATTATATACCGGAATCAAAATGGAAAGCATTTCAAAAGGAATTGAGAAATTATCGGAATATTTTTAACGTTCACAAAATTAATTAAAAATCAACTGTATCCAAAAAAATGAATTGACAACAAATAACTTTTAAAAATATCGAGTTATCACAACAAAAAAATTTTGTAAACGTTTTAATTACAATGATGTTAAGTCAATATTAAAAAAAGAATAAAGTAAAAAATATAAATTATTGAAATACAATTTTTTAAGTATATCAAATTAAAAATTCAATTTTTTCCGTGAAATTTTCAAAAAAAGTTTTTTCATATTAAAAGAATATCCTAAATTTAGAGCGTAAAACAAAGTAAAAATTATAAACATCTAATACTTAATGGTCATGACAAAAACGATAACATTCAACGAACTGCGTAGAATTAAAGATGCTCTTCCTCACGGAAGCCTGAGCCGGATCGCCGAAGAACTTGGGTTAGATATTGAAACAGTAAGAAATTATTTTGGCGGTCACAATTACAAAGATGGCCAGAGTTGCGGCATTCATATTGAACCGGGTCCTGATGGTGGTATAGTTATGTTGGACAACACTGACATTCTCGAAGCTGCTTTACGAATTTTAGGGAAAGAAGAAGCTTAACAAACTGGAAAAGGAAAAAAGGAATTGAAAGGCAGTGAGATAAAATTCGCTGCTTTTTTTAAATCTGATTTTCTGAAATTTTTTTTTTGGATGAATCCTCCAATCATCAATTAAGTATTGTTTTTAAAAAATATCACGTATCCATTTTACAACTCCTGTCTTAATTACACAAAAAAGACTAATTTTGC
Organism: Bacteroidales bacterium; assembly: GCA_012517575.1. GTDB lineage: Bacteria > Bacteroidota > Bacteroidia > Bacteroidales > Paludibacteraceae > MVYY01. Next base: position 6,772 of record JAAYUQ010000120.1, read on the forward strand.
AACATACAACCCACAATTTCATATCGCATGAATCTTTCGCCGGATTTTGAAAAAAGAATGCAAGTTTTACTGGGAGAGGAATTCGCTTTGTTCAGAGCAGCATTGGAAAAAACGGCTCCGGTGAGTATCAGAGCAAACAACAAAATTGAATATCATCCTTCCACCGATCAAGTACCGTGGTGTGAAGACGGATTTTACTTGAACGAACGCCCTGTTTTTACTGTCGATCCGTATTTTCATGCCGGTATATATTATGTTCAAGAAGCCAGCTCCATGTTTCTCCACCAATGTCAGAAACAATTTTTCCCACAGGTTGAAACCGTGCTTGACTTGTGTGCTGCACCGGGTGGAAAAACAACTCTCGTGTCTCAATACTTACACGAAAATGCTTTGTTAATCAGCAACGAAATTAATCGTTCGAGAGCTTATATTCTGGCCGAAAATGTTGCAAAATGGGGAAATGCCAATGTTGTGGTTACCAACAATCAACCATCCGATTTTATAAATCTTCCCGGTTTTTTCGATGTCGTTTTAGTAGATGCGCCCTGTTCAGGAGAAGGAATGTTCAGAAAAAATCCTGTTTCAATCGATGAATGGTCATTGGCAAATGTAGAAAATTGCGTCGTCCGACAACGGAAAATTATCTCCGAAGTCTGGGATACTTTAAAAACCGATGGCATTTTGGTTTATAGTACCTGCACTTACAATCGTGAGGAGAACGAAGAAAACATCGGCTGGATTTGCGAAGAACTCGGCGCCGAAATTTTAAGAATGGACATTCATAATTTTCATGGCATTCAGGAGACGGAAGGCGGTTATCGATTTTTTCCTCATAAA
>JAAYUQ010000121.1 GCA_012517575.1 Bacteroidales bacterium
TCCGTCATCAATGGCTATGGTGTCAAATTCTGCTGCAAAACAGCCAAGTTTTTCTATCTCAACTTTTATTTTCTGACCAATTTCGTGTAGGTGAACATGTCCCGGTACAAACTGAGTAAACGAGTTAACTATTGCAATCACAGGTTTTCCCATTTGTTCATTCTTCATGCCGGCAGCTCGCCACAAGGCTCGTGCTCCTGCCATTCTTCTTCCGGAAGTGCTGGTTGTACTTCTCAATCTTTTTATCATCGACTGCTCTTTCGAGTTATTTATTGAAGTTTCCATTGAAAAATTATTTTTAATTTATTACTACTTGCTGATTTTAAAGCGGTTATTTACCTGCGTTTTTTTTCTTCTTTTCACAAAAGAGGCAAATTCATTCAATAAAAACAGAAAAACCTTTCTCTTCTAAGGTGAGAAAGGTTTCATGTGTTATGTTTTTTAATGCAAAAAAATAGTAAGAACCATCCTCACCTTTGATTGTGGACCAAAAGTAGCACGACGATTCCTACAAAATTATTTTTCCGATACATCATTCTTCAAAATTGAATTTCGGTGCAAAGATAAATGAAAAAATTACTTTATCAAAAAAAATCCATATTTTTTTTCAATTTATCAGATTAACTTGCCGTAAAATACAAAAAAATAATTTTTTAGCCTTTAAATTTTTTTTGTCATAACGTTACTTCTCAATGAATAACCCTGAGACAGGCCTCGATGTATCTTATTAATCGAACAATGAGTTTTAATGAACTATTGTAGAAAATGAACTATATGAGTTTTTCTTGGTTTTAACATTATTTTTCTATTGATGGATAAAACCATCAAACACTTTTATGTACTCATCGACCATTTTCTCCCAAGAAAAATGTTGAACAGTGTAATCTCTACTTTTCTCGGACAAGATCTTAAGTCTATCCTTATCGCTCAACATTTCTTTTATTTTATCTGCCCAAGCCTGAGCATTTCCGGAAGACAAAAGCGTTCCATTCTCCCCATCGATAACGGCATCAGTAATTCCCTGTATACCGGATGCCAGCACATAAGTACCACGAATGCTGGATTCGAGTGCCACCAAGCCAAATCCTTCCACATCGCCCGAGATTGAGAGGTTAGGCATTACAAACAAATCGGCAAGTGAAAGCATCTGAATCAAATCTTCGTTCGGAACTTTTCCTAAATGAAAAGCATTCTTTTGCTTGCTCAACTGCTGGATTAATTCTTCTTTGTCAGTAGAGTGACCCAACAATAAACGAATATTATATCCTATTTTCAGCGGTAACCTCTGTAAAAATTCATCAAATAAAGATTGAGATTTATTCAGTGGACCGGTTATTAGAAATACAACATCATCGTTCAGTAAAGGCATAACATTTTTCAGAAACCATGAAAAACCTTTTCGTTTTACAGGTCTTCCGGTCGCCATGATAATATTCTTGCCGGTTACATCTATAAAGTATTCATTTTTAAGTTTCTGGATAATGGTTTTATCAAAAGGAATTTTTCCTAAACTCAGATCAACGCCATTGTTTACGATGAAGGTGGTATTTGGGTCAAAACCCCTTTTGATACACTCTTCCCGAGTAAATTTACTGACACAAACAGCACCTTTATATTTTCCAAGTTTTGGTATAAGTTTTTTTTGAAAAAAGGACAAAGGAAAAGTAATATCCAAACCATGATAAGTTACCACCACAGGAATTTGAGTAACTTTTTGTAACCAAAGAGCTGCAACTCCCATAGTTCCATCATTTAGATGAATTAACTGAATGCCCGGATTTGCTTTCAGTATGTTTTTTACTCTCGACTTAAGTTTCAAAAACCAGAGCATCTTGTTTCCCTTTCCTTCGAAAGCAATAATGTGTACTCTATAATAGAAAGATAGCCCCTGAATCAGTTCATAACTTTGTTTTTCCATACCACCGGTGAAAGGCGGATATTTGTGGGTGATGCATAATATTTCTTCGTACATTATTATTGAAGCATAAATTTTTTCCTTTTTGAGATCAAGAGAAATACTCCTGCAACAGACAACCAGAAAAGCTGACGCGATCTCCTAACTAAAGAAACCACAAACCATATTTCATTACCTTTTACGGCAATTACATCAAGCATAATTTTATTTCCGTATTCTTCGATTCCGATCTGTCCCGGAACAATTGCTCCCAAGAATTTAAAAAGCGATACGCCTACCTCCATAGAAATGGCATCAATAACCGATATATTTACATGTAAGGTTTGCAGTACAATAAAAAACTCAAGGGCTCCACAAACCCAATGAAGCGTCAATAGCAAAAAAGCCAATAAAAAGTTCAGTTTGTGGTGCTTAAAATAATCCGAAGCAAGCGTATTTATTTCATAACAAGAATCAATTGTTTTCCTTGTCAAAAATGACCAGTTGGTTTTTGATTTAATGCGCTCCAAAGTTCTACCAAGATATAGATGGTCATCGAGTAAATATTTTGCCATTAAAAAGCCCGACATTATTACCAACATAATCAACAAAAGCAGGATAACGGTTTTCCCGTTGCCAAATTTACTGAATGTCAAATAAAATATGGAAACAACAATCAGAAAAATGGATGACAATACGGTAATCATTCTCATCAACAAGATGGAACTCAAACCAACTTTAGTGGAAATTCCGGACTTTAAGAGATAAGAAATTTTTAAACTGTCGCCTGCAATAATACTGGTAGGATTAAAAGCACCCAACATCTCTCCTATGTGCCTGATAACAAATACTTTTCCAATAGAAATATTTTTCCCCTCCTCTCCCATGCATAATTTCCAACCCAATGAAGAGAAAAAATACCCAACAAATGAAATAGCGATAACCAATAAAAACATGGAGGGCATTCGATAGAGATACGTCGTTAGAACATGGAAATCGATACTCGATATAAACCGAATTATCAGCACAGATACCGAAATTAACAAAACTGCGATAATCAGTTTTCGATACCTTTTAAGTTTGCTCATTCTGTTCTTGAATGTTATTATTCGCTCTCTCAATAAAACTCAAATCAAATTGCATAATTTGTCGGCATAATTTCATTTGGTTTAAGAACATCATTTTTATAGATAGGTAATGAATCGGCAAGAGTTTGGAGATCATTAAAATACTCGTTGGTTAAACGATCCCAGTTAAACGTAGAAGCATAATGAATGGCATTTTGCTGTATTATTTCCTTAAGAGCGGGAGAATGAAGGACTTTCTTAATGTTCTCTACATATTCATTCACATTATAAGGACCACACAGGAAGCCGGTTACTCCATCCATTACTAAAGATTGCGAACCACCTCCACGTGCAATTACCGGCACGCAACCGGATGCCATTGCTTCAACAACCACATTGCCGAACGTTTCCGAAATAGAAGGAAAAACAAACACATCAGAAGATGCATATACTTTCGACAACTCTTCATGATTCAAAAACCCAAGAAAAAAAGCTTTTTTCATTCTTTTTCTTGCAACCTGTTCAGCAACACCACTGCCTGCTATGATAAAATTGACATCTAAATTTTGAGCTTCAGCTTCATCATAAATATTAAAGAGCGTTTCCAAATTTTTCTCCCACACTAAACGCGAAGCAAACAAAATACATGGTTTGTCGTTACCTGTAAGTTGTTGAATAAAATTTCTGTCCTTTTTGGAAGGATTAAACAAACCCGTATCTATCCCCCTCTGCCAAAGCTTCAAAGGTTGATTTGAGACACCACAGTCCCTTAGTTCATTAATCATTTGCCTCGTTGGAACATAAACCATATTGCAAAAATTGTAAAAACTTTGATAAATATTTTTCACAATCGATTCAACGGGCTTTATAAGAAATGGCAAACGATTGAAATAATATTGTATGTAGGAAACGAAATGAGTGTGATAAATAGACAGCGTAGGTATATGATTTTTTTTCGCATAATTTAATCCGAAAAAACCTAAGGGCGAAGGCGTAGAAATATGGATGACGTCAGGTTTAAATTCTTCGAGTGTTTTGACAAGTTTATTACTGTTAAAATAGGGAATACAAGCTTTATAATTTGCATTGAAAGGTAAAGTTAAGGAAGGAATTTGCAATATTTTGTGATTTGTTTTTTCTTCAGGAGGTGTGCCGGTACACAACATAAATTCAAATTGTTCTTCCGGAATTTTATCTATGATTTGATACATGGTTTTTATGGCGCCATCATGATCGCGTGTAAGAATATCGGCAAAAAAGGCCACCTTAATTTTTTTATAGGAATACATATTTCAATTTTTATTGGTTTTATTATTGTTCAAATGCTTTTAATGGATATAAGGATAAAGAAATCATTCATGTTTTAGGGGTAAAATCTTTAAAACTTCACTTCAATATCTATTTCCACAGCGCAAAAATAGAAGTGTAACATGACAATTTTGTATCACAACAATTACATTCCTGCTTCAGAAATTTCTCTGTCTCAAAAATATTATTATGGACAAATATTTGTGTCTTTTCTGTAGAAACAGGTTTTACATTTTACTGAAAGCGTTATTTTCTTTACATTTGTATGAGAATCAAACAAAACTTCACTGCGAAATTCATACTTCTATGTTGAACTTAGCTTTATCAGATTAACTTGCCGTAAAATACAAAAAAATAATTTTTTAGCCTTTAAATTTTTTTTTTGTGCATAACGTTACTTCTCAAATATACTCGGAAATATAAGTCAGAAATTATTTGTTTAAAAAGTGTCAAACATTAAAAAATGTATTATTTTTGTGCACAATCATCATCTCAGAAAATGGAAAATAAAAACTTTAAATATATATCTCGTATCGATTCGCCGAAAGATTTGAAAGTTCTTAAAAAAGAAGAACTTAACTCTGTTTGTCAGGAATTGAGAACATTTATTATAGAAGAAGTTTCTCCACATCCCGGTCATTTGGCTTCCAGTCTCGGCGCCATCGAGCTTACTGTAGCGTTGCATTATGTTTTTAATGCTCCTTACGACCGCATTGTTTGGGATGTAGGTCATCAGGCTTATGCCCATAAAATTCTTACCGGTCGTCGTACTAAATTTCGTACCAATCGTGAGTTTAAAGGAATCAGTGGCTTTCCTTCTCCCAAAGAGAGCGAATATGATGCTTTCGGTGTGGGTCATGCTTCAACTTCAATTTCAGCATCGCTGGGAATGGACATAGCCTCCAAACTGAAACATGAAAAGGACAGGCATGTCGTTGCCGTCATTGGGGATGGAGCTCTTACTGGCGGACTTGCTTTTGAAGGACTGAATAATGTGTCAATGAGTAAAAATATCAATGACCTCTTGATTATCGTCAACGACAACCAGATGGCAATTGACCCACTGAAAGGCGGTATTACCGAATATTTAATTGATATTACAACTTCTCAGACTTACAACAGAATAAGGTACAGAATTTATAAAATGTTGAAGGGATTGAATTTGATTGATGAATCAAAGAAAGACAATATCATTCGCTTCAACAATGCACTGAAAGCTGCACTCACTCGACAACACAATCTTTTTGAAGGACTGAATATTCGATATTTTGGACCGGTAGATGGACACGATGTTAATGAATTGGTAAGAATTCTTACAGAAATTAAAGATTACAAAGGCCCAAAAATTCTGCATTGCCTTACCAAAAAAGGAAAAGGTTACGAACCTGCCGAAAAAGCCGTAACCGAATGGCATTCACCGGGAAAATTCTGTGTGGAAACAGGAGAAAAAACTACTTCCAATTCTGTTTCAGAGCCTCCACTTTTTCAACATGTTTTTGGAGAGACGCTGCTGGAATTGGCAAAAAATAATGAAAGAATTGTCGGTGTTTCTCCTGCTATGCTCAGTGGTTGTTCCATGAATATCATGCAAAAAGAATTTCCCGACAGAGTATTTGATGTAGGCATAGCCGAAGGTCATGCGGTAACATTCTCTGCTGGGATGGCAAAGGAAGGGCTGATTCCTTTCTGTAATATTTATTCTACATTTTGTCAGCGAGCTTATGATAACGTGATACACGATGTAGCATTGCAAAATTTGCAGGTAGTTATTTGTCTTGATCGTGCCGGCTTGGTAGGCGCCGATGGCCCAACTCACCATGGCGTATTCGATTTGGCCTATATGCGTTGTATCCCCAATGTAATTATTGGCGCTCCTCGAAACGAGATAGAATTACGCAATTTGATGTTTACGGCGCAACAACCCGACATGGGCCCGTTTGTAATCCGTTATCCTCGTGGAGCAGGTTCCATTGTTGATTGGAGAAAACCAATGCAATTGCTTGAAGTTGGGAAAGGTGAATGTTTGAAGCAAGGAGAAGATTTGGCTGTATTAACAATTGGAACAATGGCAATAAAAGCAGAAAAAGCCATTGAAAAAGTTGAAAACGAATATCATTTGTCCATTGCTCATTACGACATGCGATTTCTGAAACCTTTGGATGAAAATATTCTCCACGAAATAGGGCAAAAATTCTCACACGTTTTGACCATTGAGGATGGAGTACTACAAGGTGGTTTTGGCAGCGCAGTGCTGGAGTTTTTTGCCGACCACGATTATTCGGTTCAAGTTAAAAGACTTGGCATCCCCGACAATTTTATAGAACAGGGTTCGCCTGACGATTTGTATGCCATGTTGGGACTTGATGCAGAAGGTATTGCCGAAAGCATTAAGGAATTGATGCAGCCAAATAACAAGGAAAATATTTCCAATAAAGTTAAAATCTCTGCTAATAATATTCAAAAAAATAAATCTTCATTTATAAATAGAATTTTTAAAGGGCTTTAGGAAATGAAAATTATTATTGTCGGTGCCGGCGAAGTCGGGACGCACTTGGCAAAATTATTGGCTCGCGAAAGTATGGAAATAACCTTGAGCGACGAAAATCCTGATCGTTTGGTTGATTTGGAAAGCAATTACGACTTGCTGACCAGCGTGGGTTCTTCCACTTCCATCAATCATCTGAAGGAAATTGGTGTGGAAAACGCCAATTTGTTTATAGCTGTTACTCCCTATGAAAGTGTAAACATGACAGCCTGTATGTTGGCTACCAACTTGGGAGCAGAAAAAACCCTCGCACGTATCGATAATTACGAATATCTTTTCCCCGAAAACAAAGAGTTTTTCAAAAAACTTGGAGTCGATTATTTAATTTATCCGGAAGTACTGGCAGCCAAAGAAATTTCTGAATCATTGAAAACCAGTTGGTTGCGACAAAATATGAGTTTTTGCAATGATGCGCTTATTTTGTTGGGTATTAAGGTTCGCAGCAATTCTGAAATTATCAATAAAAAATTTAGTACCGGATATTTTGATCACGAAAAATACAGAGTGGTAGCCATTAAGCGGGGTATGCAGACCATTATACCAAAAGGAAGTGATGAAATTCTGGCTAACGATATTGTGTATTTCATTACCAGCCCGCAGTATTTGAATTTTGTCAGAGAGCAAGCCGGGAAAGAGGATTTTCCTATAAAGAATGTTATGTTTTTCGGTGGAAGCCGCATTGCACAAAAGACACTGAAAAGATTGCCACCGCATATTCACACCAAAATAATGGAAAAAGACAAAGCTCGAAGTATTGAGCTGGCGGAAAAATTTCCCGATTCGCTTATTATCAACTGTGATGCAAGTAACATTGAAGTTCTGAGAGAGGAAGGGATACAGGAAATGGATGCTTTTGTGGCAGCTACCGGAAATTCTGAAGTAAATATTCTGTCCTGTTTGGTTGCCAAACGTTTTGGAGTAAAGAAAACCATTGCCGAAGTGGAGAATTTCGATTATATTCCACTTGCCGAAAATATGGACATTGGAACTGTCATCAACAAAAAAATGATTGCTGCAAGCTATATTTATCAAATTACTTTAAACGCAACAGTACTGAATGTCAGAAATTTGACTTCTGCCGATGCCGAAGTTGTGGAATTCATTGCCAAAGCTGGTTCAAAAATTACCCGTTCAAAAATTAAGAATTTAAAACTGCCCGAAAATGTCAACATTGGTGGTATTGTGAGAAACGGAAAAGGAATGATTGTGAATGGAGAAACAAGCATAGAGCCCGAAGATCATGTAATTGTTTTCTGTGTATCTTCAGCCATTCGTAAACTTGAACCTTTTTTCAACGCCTAAATATAATTTCTTATCCACAATGCCATGAATCGTGAAATTAATTTTAAACTGGTGATTCGTATGTTGGGCAATCTCCTCCTGAGTGAAGGGGCTGCTTTGTTGTTGGTATTTTTTATTTCATTGATTTACAGAGAAAATGATGGCATTTATTTTATTTTCACATCATTGCTTTGTTTTGCAGTTGGTTTTGCTGGATTTTTTTTTGGAAGAAATGCTCCCATGTCTGTTGGCAAACGCGAAGGTTCGCTGGTTGTAACTTCTGCCTGGATAATTTTTTCATTGTTCGGTGCCCTTCCCTTTTGGATCAGTCAAAGTATTCCTTCTTTTACCGACGCCTTTTTTGAAACAATTTCCGGATTTACTACTACCGGTGCTTCCATTTTGAATAATATTGAAGAATTGTCGCACTCCATGTTGTTTTGGAGAAGTCTTACCCACTGGATGGGAGGTTTGGGCATCATTGTGATTTCTTTGGCATTGTTGCCGCTGTTTGGGACGAGCGGAACGCAGCTTTTTGCCGCTGAAACCAGCGGACCTACCAAAGACAAGATTCATCCGAAAATCAGTGAAACGGCAAAACGCCTGTTTCTAATTTATTTCATGTTGACTTTTACAGAAACAATTTTACTTCGTTTGGGAGGAATGACTTGGTTTGATGCCGTTTGTCATTCGTTTGCTACTATTGCCACCGGAGGATTTTCAACAAAACAAAGTAATATTCTTTACTGGAATTCTCCATATATTCAGTATGTTATCATTATTTTCATGATTTTGGCCGGTGTGAATTTCAGTCTTTATTATTTTGGACTCAAAAACAAGCTGGAAAAAATTCGCCAAAATGAGGAGTTGCGTTATTATTTGATTGTGCTGTTTGGTTTTGCTATTATTGTTGCATTTTCCATGATTGATTTTTCACGACCCATTTCTTTCCATCAAGTGGAAGAATCATGGAGAAATGCGTTGTTTTCGGTTAGTTCACTAATGACTACAACCGGATTTACTACGGTTGATTATATGCAATGGAAACCCTTTACGTGGGTAATTCTGCTGATTGTCATGCTGACGGGTGCTTCGGCCGGTTCTACCAGTGGCGCCATCAAAATGGTGCGTATCGTGATTGTTTTCAAGTTCTGTTATTACGAATTCAAAAGACTTATTCATCCAAAGGCAGTTGTTCCAGTGCGCTACAGCGGAAAAATCGTCTATCAGGACGTGGTTACCAGAGTATTGGTTTTTGTATTGCTATATTTGATTATCGCTATTTTTGGAATTTTGATTCTTTGCATGTCGGGTGTCGGTTTTATTGAATCGGTAGGAGGGCTTATTTCCTGTTTGGGAGGTGTCGGACCCGGATTGGGAATGGTTGGCCCTATTGGCAATTATTCTTATTTTCCTGTTTTTGCTAAATGGTTCTTGTCATTCATGATGTTGTTGGGACGTCTTGAACTTTTCACTGTTTTGCTACTTTTTACTCCAGCATTCTGGAAAAAATGATGCTCGATAAAGGTAAAATTTTTGAATTAGCTGCTTTTGTTGTAATTTTGGAAAATTCAATAAAGGAGGCTTTTATTTTTATCGTTCAACAATGGAATCTTTTCTCTATCGCATTGCTCAAATTTATTATAACCGGTATCAAGAAAAAATATCCGATTTTACTTTTGTCTTTCCCAACAGACGCGCAGGTACTTTCTTTCAACGAAATATTTCACAAATAGCACAAAAACCGCTTTTTTCTCCCGAAATTCTCACCATAAATGAATGTTTTGCTTCCCTTTCTTCTTTACAGCCTGCCGACCGATTGAGTCTTCTGTTCCGCCTTTACAGAATTTTTAAGGAAAAAAGCGGAAGCAACGAAGGTTTTGATTCTTTTGCCTATTGGGGCGAGATGTTGCTCAATGATTTTGACGATATCGACAAATATCGCATTGATGCCCACCAGTTGTTTACCAATATTACTGAATTGAAACAAATTGACCGGATGTTCAATTATCTTTCCGACAATCAGTTAGAAGCCATTCGTCAGTTTTGGAAAAACTTCATTCCTATTCCTAAGGAAAAAACTCAGGAAGATTTTATTCAAATTTGGAAAATACTTTATCCTGTTTATCAGGCTTTTACAGATGAATTGCGACAGGAAAATCTGGCAACGGAAGGAATGATTTACCGACACGTTGCCGAACGTCTTGAAAGTAGAATGGCAATGCCCGAGTGGGAAGGGAAACAATTTGTTTTTATTGGGTTCAATGCCCTCAACCGATGCGAAAAAACTCTTTTTGAAGTTCTGAAAAACCAAGGGAAAGCTGATTTTTATTGGGATTACGAAGCTCCTGCGTTGCGCGACTCCGACAATCCGGCCTCTACTTTTTACAAGGAAAATACCATAACCTTTCCGTCCAAATTTTCCATTGAAACAGTTGTGGAAGAAGATAATCAACAGCATTTTGAACTGATAGCCGTGCCTTCTGAAATCGGTCAGCTTAAACAAGTGTATGAAATTTTAAACCGGATTTATCCTAAAGATGCGTCAGTTCAGCAGGAAAACTGGATGAAAACGGCTATTGTGCTGCCGGATGAAAATTTGTTGTTGCCTGCTCTTTATTCCTTGCCTGAACAAATCGAAAAAGTAAATGTTACTATGGGTTTTCCGCTTAAAAGCACTCCCATTTCAGGATTGATTGAACATATTTTCGATTTGCAGCGACGAATTCGCAATACTGGCGAGGGTGAGTTGTTTTATCATCAACCGGTTACCGAAATTTTGCAACACTCCTACATTACATTACTTTATGGAGACGATAGCAAAAGTTTCCTTCAGCAAATGGTGGAAAACAATTTGATTTACATACAGCCGGAAATACTTCAAATCAATGAGCTTTTTAATGCTATTTTTCGTCCCCAGAACAATGCGCGTGAAATGCTGGCTTATTTGTTGAATATTTTGTGCATTCTACAGAAGAATTTCCGACAAATCAGTTTCGATCATCATCAATATCGCTTGGAAACAGACTTTGTAATTCAGTACTATCGTTTTCTAAACCGCATGTCGGATATTTTGAAATATCAGTCAGAAGATATTGAAATGAGTATGGATACTTTGATGCGATTGATTTTTCAATATTCTTCTTTTATCACGTTACCTTTTGTTGGCGAGCCGCTGGAAGGTTTGCAAATTATGGGTGCGTTGGAAACGAGAGGTTTGGATTTTGATAATATTCTGCTTACTTCTTTCAATGAAGGCGTTTTTCCGAAAAATGCTCCTGTGCACAGTTTTATCCCCTATAATTTACGTCGTGGTTTTGGATTGCCGGCAAGAGAACATCAGGATGCCATCAGCGCTTATAATTTTTATCGACTGATTTATCATGCCAAAAATGTTTATTTCCTTTTTAATTCCAATTCTGAAGGTTTTCAGACGGGAGAAGTCAGCAGATTTCTTTATCAGCTCGAGTATCTTTACGGAATAAAAATTGAACGAAAAAACATAACTTACGATATTTTTTTGAAAGATTCAGTTCCTGTATCGGTAGAAAAAAATGCACTTATCAGGGAAAAACTGTTGCATTTCTCTTCTTCGGGCGATGACAAATTGTATCTTTCTGCCAGTTCCATCAATACATATTTGGATTGTCCGTTGAAATTTTACTACGCTCAGATAGCCGGAATAAAAGAAACGGAAGAAATTACCGAAACAGTGGAAAATGATTTGTTTGGTACGTTGTTCCATTCTTCCGCCGAATTGCTTTATAAACCTTTAAAAGGACTGCAGCTGGAAAAAAAAGATTTTGAAATGATTTTGCGTCAGCCTGCAATGGTGGACGATGCCATTTTAATGGCTTTTTCAAAACATTTTTTTAAAAATAAGGGGAACGAGAAACTTCTGCCATTGGAAGGTAATAATTTACTCATTAGTAAAATACTGAAAAAGTTTTTGATACGTTTATTAATGGTCGATCAGCAATTGACGCCATTTTATTATTTGGGCGCTGAGGAATTTTGCAGCATTCGCTTTTCTCTCGAAAAGGGAAACACACATGTGAATATAAAAGGATTTATCGATCGGCTGGACGAAACAGAAAGTTTTTTACGTATTATTGATTATAAAACGGGAACCGGAAATACCACCTTCAAATCGTTGGACGACTTGTTTGATGGTTCACTACCTATGAAAAGTCGGCCAAAACATATTTTTCAAATATTTATGTATTGCCTGCTTTATCGGTCCAAAGCCGAAAAGAAAATTATTTCTCCTGCCATTTACTATTTGAAAGATATTTTTAACAGCGGCTTTTCTTCCGCAATTCAATACAAACAGGAAAAGGAGATTATTCCGGTAGAGGATTTTGGCATTTTCGAGGAAGAATTTAAGGAAAAATTAACGACGTTGCTCGAAGAAATTTTTAATCCGGAAATTCCGTTTAAGCAAACTGATATAGAAGAAAACTGTGTTAACTGTTCGTTTAGAGAGATTTGCAATCGCTAAAGCTTTATTTTTTAAGGAATTGGGAACCTCAAAAACATTGTTGCTTCTTAGAGGAAATTTAACTTACCTGAAAAGTGTTGATAAATTTTTCAATTCCTCACGAAGTTGTACAATATTAAATTTCAAAAAACGGTGTTTGACTGAACAAATTCTACTGATAAGTTTACATCGACAAATTTCTTTTAAAAAATGAAAATAGAAATAGAAAGAAAATTTTTGGTTACGGGCGATTTTAAATCACAAGCTGTCAAAAGTCATCACATTACTCAAGGATATTTGTGTTCTGTCCCTGAGCGTACAGTTAGGGTTCGTATCATGGACATTTTTGCTTTCCTCACCATTAAAGGGAAAAACAACCTTTCGGGGTTGAGCCGCTTTGAGTGGGAAAAAGAAATTCCACTAAATGAAGCAAAGGAATTGATGAAAATTTGTGAACCGGGTATCATTGAAAAAAAACGATACGAAGTCGTTTATCAGGGACAGCATTTTGAAGTGGATGAATTTTTTGGCGAAAATGAAGGATTGATTTTGGCTGAAATCGAATTGGGAAATGAAAACCAAGAGGTTTTAAAGCCTGATTGGTTGGGAGAAGAAGTTACAGGGAAGTCAGAATATTACAATGCCATGCTCCGAAAAAATCCTTATTCTTCATGGAAAAAATAGAACTTTTGAAAAATTTTATTGTTATATATAATTCATGTAAATTATAAAACTGTAAGGAAAACTCTCTTTCAAACCCAGATTTATACTCTGAAATTGATTATAATTCATTGAAAAACATTTATATATACTAAAAATTATTGGCTTATGAAAAAGTTTTTTTCTTTATTGTGCTTTTTTTTGTTCTTCAGCATGTTGTCACAGGCTCAAAATGAATTGTTTCTGAAAAAAGAATTTATTTACAAAGGTGATACTTTACCTTATCGTATTTTATATCCCGAAAATTACAACAAGTCTGCTTCTTATCCACTCGTTCTTTTTCTGCACGGAGCAGGAGAAAGAGGAAATGATAATGAAAAACAATTGGTACATGGAGCTTCGCTTTTCACTGATCCACAGAACAGACAAAAATTCCCCGCTATTGTTGTTTTTCCACAATGCCCTGAAAATGGCTTTTGGGCACCTATCAAGGAATGGGATAACGGATTTTCGTTCATAAATTCCAAAGAACCAACGCCATCCATGCAAATGGTTATTCGGTTGCTCAAGAAAATCAGGAAAGAAGAAGCGGTGGACAGTAGAAGAATTTATGTGTTGGGACTTTCCATGGGCGGAATGGGAACTTTCGACCTCATTTGTCGTCAGCCCAAAACTTTTGCAGCAGCTATTCCCATTTGCGGAGGTGTAAGTTTGGAAAGACTGAAAAAAGTTAAACACATGCCTATTAGAATTTATCATGGGGGGAGTGATGATGTGGTTTCTCCTGAACATTCACGCAATGCCTATATCGAATTAAAAGCTCATGGATCAACCAAAGTAGAATATATTGAATTTCCCGGAGTAAAGCACAATAGTTGGGATGCTGCTTTTGCTCAGCCCGATTTTTTAAGCTGGTTGTTCAGTCATAAAAAGTAGTTGATAATCAAATATTAATTTCTAAAACGTTTTCCAAAAGGAGAATATGTCGCAAAAAAATTCCAACTATTTTCTCAAATTTTATTACTTTTGCGAAGAAAAAAATCTAAAATAAAAACAGAATGGCTAAAATAAAAGGAACTGTGGTGGTAGATACGGAACGCTGTAAAGGATGCAATCTGTGTGTTGTTGCTTGCCCGCCAAAAGCTTTATCGCTGTCAAAGGAAGCAAATTCAAGAGGGTACAACTATTCTTACTTGAGTAATCCTGATGCATGTGTAGGATGCGTTGCTTGCGCCTATGTTTGTCCTGATGCTTGCATCACAGTTTATAAAATGAGAGTACAATAAACATTTTACTCTCTTCGGTATTTATTCAATGTTTAAATGGTAAAAAAATGAACAAAAACTCAAAAACAGATAACAAAGAAGAAGTCCTTCTAATGAAGGGAAACGAAGCCATTGCTCATGCAGCTATACGTTGCGGTTGCGATGGATATTTTGGTTATCCCATTACTCCCCAGTCGGAAGTTATGGAAACCTTAATGGAACTGCAACCATGGACGACAACCGGAATGGTCGTATTGCAGGCTGAAAGCGAAGTAGCTTCCATTAATATGGTTTATGGAGCAGCAGGATGTGGAAAAAGGGCTATGACTTCTTCATCCAGTCCAGGAATTAGTTTAATGCAGGAAGGAATTTCCTACATGGTTGGCGCAGAATTGCCTTGTGTTATTGTCAATGTGATGCGTGGAGGTCCGGGTTTGGGTACGATTCAACCGAGTCAGGGCGATTATTTTCAGGCTGTCAAAGGCGGAGGACATGGCGATTACAAACTTCTTACGCTGGCGCCTGCTTCCGTGCAGGAAATGGCCGATTTTATGCCGCTGGCTTTCGATCTGGCTTTTAAATACAGACATCCGGTCATGATTCTGGCTGATGGAATTATTGGCCAAATGATGGAAAAAGTAGTACTTCCTCCTTTTCAACCACGCCGCACCGAAGCTGAAATTCGTGAACAATTTCCGTGGGCAACATTGGGTAAAACTCCCGACCGACCACAAAACGTAATTTCGTCCTTAGCGCTCGAAGCAGAAGTAATGGAAGCTATTAATTTGAGAATACAGAAACGCTATCGGGAGATGGAAAAAAACGAAGTGCGTTACGAAACTTTTATGACCGAAGATGCCGATTACCTGATTGTAGCTTTTGGAACTTGTGCCCGAGTAAGTCAGAAAACAGTTGAAATGGCGCGCGAAAATGGAATTAAGGCCGGTTTGCTTCGCCCTATCACGCTTTATCCTTTCCCTAAAGAAATTATTAGTCAATTGGCTTCGTCAGTTAAAGGCATGATTTCCATCGAAATGAATGCCGGTCAGATGGTGGAAGATGTACGGCTGGCAGTGAACGGGAAAGTTCCCGTTGAATTTTTCGGCCGACTGGGAGGAATTGTCCCTTCACCCGATGAAGTTTACGATGCTTTGGTTTCAAAATTGATTAAATAAAAATTCTTCAGTGTATTTGCTTATTTGCTGAAGTTTAATTAACAACTTTATTCATTCAAAAATTAAAAAAATGTCGAACAACGAAATAATTAGTCCTGAGAATTTGGTGTACGCAAAACCAAAGTCGCTCAAAGAAACTTATATGCACTATTGCCCGGGCTGTAGCCATGGAGTAGTTCATCGGCTTATTGCCGAAATAATTGATGAAATGGACATTCAGGATAAAACCATTGGAATTGCTCCTGTTGGATGTGCCGTATTTGCATACAATTATATTGACATCGACTGGCAGGAAGCTGCACACGGACGTGCACCTGCTTTGGCAACAGCCATTAAAAGATTATTGCCCGATCGTTATGTGTTTACTTATCAAGGCGATGGCGATTTGGCTGCTATTGGAACAGCCGAGACCATTCATGCTTGCAATCGCGGTGAAAATATAGCGATTATTTTTATCAACAATGGTATTTATGGAATGACGGGAGGCCAGATGGCTCCAACTACCTTGACGGATATGGTAACATCTACCACTCCATATGGTCGTAAAACGGAATTGAACGGTTATCCGTTGAATATCACCAATTTGTTGGCGCAATTGCCCGGCACCTGTTATGTTACGCGTCAAAGTGTTCAGTCGGTTGCCAGTGTGCGAAAAACAAAAAAAGCCATTCAGAAAGCTTTTGAAAATTCTATGTTGAACAAGGGGACTTCTATTGTCGAAGTAGTTTCTACCTGCAATGCCGGTTGGAAAATGACACCCGAAAATGCCAACAAATGGATGGAAGAAAATATGTTTCCGGCTTATCCGTTGGGCGATTTAAAGGACATTTAATTAGACTATAAATGCTCTTTAAATAAATATTGAAGTTTAAAAAAACTGATCACACTTATTAGAATAATAACAATAAAATCATATTGTCTTCAGGGCAAATATATTTGTGTTTAAAGACAAACGGTGTTATTGAAAAAACAACAAACAGATGAAAGAAGAAATCATTATTTCAGGTTTTGGCGGACAAGGTGTTCTTTCCATGGGAAAAATTCTTGCATACTCCGGCTTAATGCAAGGTCAGGAAGTAAGCTGGATGCCCTCTTACGGGCCGGAGCAACGTGGTGGAACAGCAAACGTTACTGTTATTTTAAGCGACGATAAAATCAGCTCGCCTGTTTTGAGTTCTTACGATACAGCTATCATTTTAAACCAGCCTTCGCTGGAAAAATTTGAAAGCAAGGTAAAACCTGGCGGCACATTAATATTCGACGGGAATGGATTTCATAAATTTCCTACACGCACCGACATCAACGTGTATCGAATCGACGCAACCGAATATGCAACGGCTCATAATGCTGCCAAAACGCTTAATATGATTATTTTGGGAGGATTTTTGAAGGTTCGGCCTATTGTGAAGATAGAAAATGTGCTGGAAGGTTTGAAGAAATCCTTGCCTGAACGCCATCATCATTTGATCCCGCAAAACGAAAAAGCTTTGCAAATTGGCATGGAACTCATTAAAAAGATTAATTGACTTTTTTTCTTTGGTACACAATATCATCAATAAACGTTTCTTTTCGAAGAAAATTAGCGTTTATTGATGTTTTTTTATAAAAAGCAAGTTCACTTTTTTATTGTTTTTACCAGCGCCCAGTTATTTTTTTCTTTGAAATTCATTAATTGCAAACCATGTTTTTTGGCTTCTGCTTCAATCAGAGGAATGTCTTCCACATAAAAGCCGCTCAGATACAGTTTCCCGCCTGCCGATAAACAAGCTGCATAAAATTTTATATCGTTCAGAAGTACATTTCTGTTTATGTTGGCAAGTACCACATCAAAATGCAAATTTTCAAGCACTTCGGCGCCCCCTTTTCTGATTTCGATATTATTTCTTTTATTCAGTCGAATGTTTTCCATAGAATTTTCGATGCACCAGTCGTCAATGTCCACAGCTAAAATGGATGCTGCGCCACGAAAGGATGCCAGTATGGACAAAACTGCTGTTCCGCAACCCATGTCCAAAAGATTTTTCCCCTTTAAATTTATTTTTAGCAATTCGCTGAGCATCAATTCGGTAGTTTCATGATGACCGCTGCCAAAAGCCATTTTTGGGTCGATAACAATATCATATTCTGCTTTGGGAACATCCTGATGGAATGAACTGTGAATAACACAATCCTTTTCAATCAATATAGGTTGGAAAAAATTTTTTTCCCATTCTTCGTTCCAATCCTTATTTTCCAACAATAATTTGCTGTAATGAATAGAAACGGGATAATCAAATTCGGATAGGCTTTTATCGAGGGCTTCCTGATTGAAATTATTTTCCTGAATATATGCAAAAACTTGTTTGTCAACAACTTGAAAACTATCAAATCCTATTTCTCCCAATGTTTCCATCAAAAGATCAGAGATATATTCTTCGTAAGGATTCAACGTAAAAATAACTTCCAGATAATTCATATTCTTTACTTCGTTAAAATCGCTAAGAAAACATAAACGAATTAAACCTTTTCAAAAAAAGTAAATCTAAACATTAAAAGCCAACAAAATTACATATTTTTGTTGACTTGTTCAATCGACTTAATTTTTAGTAAAGCCAAAAAAATAAATGTAAGTTTTTCTTGTAATGGTACAATTATTGATGTTTATATAATGCAAAATATATCTACAAAACACAGGAGGTAATATCATGAAACCTACAAAATTAATTATTCTATTTTTTTCTGTTCTGTTTACCGTGCCGGGATATGGACAGAAAAACAAAACATCGACCGATGATGTTTATTTTTCTTGGGACGATGCAAAAAACAATGCCAAGATGAATACGGCAACCGATAAAAAGCCTAATACCAAAAATGGAGCAAAGGAAATTATTTTTATCGATCGAAATGAAAATGCTCAGGAAAATTCTTCCAGATTGTTGATAGCAGAAGCAAATGACAGTATAATAGTTGATTCTGATTCTGTTTCCAACGAAGAAGGTTCTTATTTGAGAGACTTTAATGGAAGCGAATCGGATTATGAATATGCTGAAAGAATTCGCCGTTTCCACGATCCGAGATTTACTATTCACATTTCTGACCCAGAATATATGGATATTTATTTTTTGGACGACGATCAGTGGAATGTTTATGTAGGCGGCTCTTACGCATGGATTACTCCTACATGGACCAACCCTTCATGGTTTGATTATTATTACCGTCCTTTTAGTTACAACAGCTGGTATTGGCGAAGCAGTCTTTATTATCCCTATTCTTTTTACGGATACCATTCTTGGGCTTATTCTCCATGGTATTACGACCCTTGGTATGATCCATGGTTCTATTATCCCAGCTATTACAGTCCTTACTATGGTTATCCCTATTACGGATATTACGGTTGGAGTCGATTTTATTACAAACCTGTTGATCCAAGCCATAATGAAGCTTATCGCCGTCAGGTTGCCAACGGTTCGAGAAGTTCAAATACTAATAATTCTACAAGATCGGGAATTCTTTCCGGTGTTGCCAGTGGAAGCTCTTCTACAGGACGAAGTAGCAATCCTTACACAGTTGTAAGCGGTACCGGTTCGAGAAGTACTGCTTCTTCCGACATAAATACGACAGGCCGCAGAAGTACGACTTCAACTTATGATAATTCGAGATCTTCAATTAATTCAGGAAGAACCACAACCGGCACCAGAAGTCAGACCGGAGTTACCGGTTCATCGGGTAGCCGTTCAACAGGAATTTACAGTGAAAATTCTTCGCGCAGAACGACAGAAACTATCAATACACGACCGAGAACCAGTTCAGGAAATAGCGGAAATTCCGTTGCAACACCTCAAAGCGGTACACGAAACACTTATACTCCTTCTTCCGGTTCTTCGGAAAGGAGATCTTCTTATACACCCAGTAGTTCAGATAATAGTTCTCGCAGTTCCGGCAGTTCCTATTCCGGTGGTTCACGCAGCTCGAGTGGAAGTTCCGGCGGAGGCAGTTCAAGTAGTGGATCGAGCCGAAGCAGTGGTGGAAGGAGATAAACAAAATAAGAGATATTTAGAAACTTAATTTTGAAAAAATAATACTTAAATGACATTTCAAAGCGCCTGTATTTAAAAATAATCTATATGAAAAAAGGAATTGGAATATTAGTTGTAATGCTGAATAGCTTAATAATAAGTGCACAAAGTGAATTAGATATTTCTAAATTCATTATTCCGGATATTGCAGGAACAGCTCGCTACATGAGTATGGGAGGAGCTATGGGAGCTGTTGGTGGAGATGCTTCCGCTATTAAGGATAATCCTGCCGGTCTCGGAATTTATCGAAGTTCAGAAATGACGGGAACTTTAAATATTCTTAGACAAAATACGGATGCAACTTGGTATGGTTTGAATAGTGCAAATAATTTATATAAATTGGGAACAAATAACTTTTCACTAATTATTTCTTCTGCAACTAAAAGAAGTAAAAGCGGAAAAACCAGCGGATTGCAAAATTCCAATTTTTCTTTTTCCTATCAAAAGTTGAAAGATTTTAATCGTCAGTTAAATATTAATGGCGGTTTGTCATCTTCTTCCATGACTGATTATATGGCCTATTTCACTCAAGGAATTTCTGAAAGCAATCTGCAAAGCACCGATTCTTATGAGCCCTTTGACAATACATATATTCCGTGGCTTTCGGTTTTGGCATATGAAGGTTATTTAATCAATCCTTCTACCAGCAATAAAGAATGGAACTCTATTCTGGGTGATGGCGAAAAAGTTACACCTTCGTATTATTTGACTGAAAGAGGGTCGATTGATGAATATTCTTTCAATTGGGCAGGGAATTTCAGTCATCAATTTTATTTGGGTGTAACAGCCAACATTCAAAGCATTTATTATAATGCTACTACAAAATATAATGAGGCTTTTAATCAGGGTGGAAGTATGGATTTAAAAAACGTCGTTGAATCTTCCGGTAATGGCTTTAACTTGAATATTGGCGCAATATTGCGTCCCATCGATGCTTTTAGAATGGGAATTTCTTTTCAGACACCGACCGTTTTCTCCATATCAGAAGATTATTCTTCGTTGCTTAACTACGATACCCAGCAACAAGGCAATATTCGCACTCCGGGCGGATACAATTCTTTTAAACTTCAAACGCCGCTTCAATTTACTGCCAGTGTTGCTTATCTTTTCGGGAAGAATGGTTTAATCAGTGCCGAATACGATTATATCGACATGAAAACAACCAAGTTGATGGATAATAATAATTCCACCTACGATTTTGTTGAAGAAAACGAAGGTATGAATACGGCATATAACTCGACAAATACCATTAAAATAGGAGCTGAATACAGGCTCACCGATAACTTTTCATTGCGTGGTGGTTATGCCTTTATGGATAAGATTAATCCCGACAATGCTCAAAAATTCATGAAAGACAATACTATTCGCACCGATACGGAATATTTTCTGCATAACAGCACTCGGTATATAACTGGAGGTTTTGGTTATCATGAAGAGTCGTGGTTTTTGGATTTTGCCTATATGAATAAGCTAAACAAGGAGAAATTCTATCCCTATAATTCTAACAATCTGGCAGAAGGTGTTCAAGGTTCACCGGCTAATGTCAACACAACAAACAATAATTTTGTTATAACGTTAGGTTTTAAATTTTAAATATTCCATCAAATCCTGAGTTTTGAATTTTGCGTAAAAAGCCGGTTGTTATTCAGCCGGTTTTTTTATTGAGAAAGATTCTTTTTCTTTCACAAACCACTGTCAAATTAAACTTCCGACTATCAAAATGAATTTTTTCTGCTTTTCATTTGTGAATTTTTTCGCATAATATTTCTTCATCTTACTTCAACAGGTCGAAAGTCATATCACAACATATTCTCGTCTTGTTCTAAAATTGATTTGTAAAAGAAATTGAAAAGAAACATTCGGTTTTTAATTTTTCTATCTATGTCTGATTAGGAAAAATGATTTTTATGGAAAGTTGTGAATCAGCAACATCCTTTCTCTATTTGATTTAAAAATGGGAAGAGTTGTAAGAATTATTCTATAAAAGCTAAACTATTATGCCGGCAAAAATTTTTTTGTTTTTTGTTGCGTTGTCTATAAGTAGAAATTATTCTATCTATCTGTTTAAAATATAATCTATATATTTGTTTTTCAATTGGTAAGGTTAATATTTATTTTTTCCTCTATTAATAGATAGTGTAATCCAAAGGATTTATTGTTAAAAATCGGCGATAATTTTCTGTCGTTAAAATGTTATTGATAATATTTTTTCATTTTTTGATACAAAAATTTCATGGTGAATTTATTTTAGTATCTACTTTTATCGAGCAATTTTTTGTCAAATTTATCAATTAAAAAAATTAGATCTATGAAAAACAAATTTTATTTATTATTGGTTCTTTTATCCTTTCCACTTTTAATATTTGCTCAAGCGCAAAGAGAAGTAAAAGGTAAAATTTTGAATGAAAATGGAGAACCTGTTATTGGAGCTCATGTTATCGAGTCTGGTAATCCTTCAAATGGAGCTATATCAGACTTAGATGGCAATTTCACGTTAAAGGTTTCGCCTGAGTCGACGATTGAGGTGTCTTACATTGGCTATCTCACCCAAAAAATTAAAAATCCTACATCGCCTTTGGAAATTCAACTTCAAGTTGATCCGAAATCATTGGATGAAGTTGTTGTTATTGGTTATCAGACCATTAAAAAATCGGATTTGACCGGTGCTGTTTCGGTTTTTAAGCCTGAGACAATGAAAAACACGGTTGTTACCGGTACCATTGGAGAAGCATTATACAGTGTTCCAGGTATCTTTGTTCGGTCAGCCGGTGCTCCGGGAAATGAGGGTTTTATTCAAATCAGAGGAACTTCTACTTTTGGTACCAGTAATCCTTTATACATTATAGATGGAGTCGATGTTGGAACAGCCAATCGAGACTTTAATTATAATGATATTGAAAGCATACAAATATTGAAAGATGCTTCGGCGGCAGCGATTTATGGATCGAGGGCTGCTAATGGTGTTATTATTATTACTACAAAAAAAGGTAGTAAAGGAAAAATGAAGATCGATTTTTCGGCAAAAAACACTTTTCAATGGTTGCCTCAGTATAATTTAACCAATCGTGAACAGTGGATAAATTTGAATGATCTTGCTTTCAAAAATGCTGGGAAACAGCCTGCCAATCATAGTGAGGGAAATACCAATTGGCAAGATGAAGTTTTCAAAACCGGTATTTTACAGGATTATGATTTGAGCTTTTCGGGTGGTGGTGAAACCAATACCTATTATTTGTCGGCAAACTATCAAACCAATAGTGGAACTACCTATGGGACAAATAGTGAAAGAATTACTGCCCGTATAAATACCTCTTCTTTTCGAGACTTTGGGAAAAATGTTAGATTTACAATAGGTGAAAATTTGATTATCAGCAATTATTCTGTTGATGAATTGAGTACGAATCCTATTACTGATGTTTGGAGAATGTTGCCTACCATTCCTGTTTACGATCCATCTCATCCAGGTGGATTCGGTTATGGAGATGGAGCTAAAGATGTTACGTTTGGTACTAATCCCATTGCTCGTGAAAATCTTGAAAATACTACCAACGAAAATTTGAGGATCAGAGGAAATGCTTTTGCCGAATTTAATTTCTTTAAATCATTGAAATATAAGTTTAATCTTGGTTTGGTCACCAGTTCAGATTCTCACATGTATTTAAGGAAGGTAGGTAACTGGACTTATAATCAGCCAATAGATCCTTCCAGCTTGAACCGGAACAAGGCTTTTTACAAATTCATGGTTTATGACAACACGTTGGAATTCAATAAAACCTTTGGTGTAAATAATATTGCAGCAGTAGCAGGAACAAGTTTTTCTACTGAAGATTACTCTCAAATTTGGGGAACAAAAAATAATGTATTGACTTCAGGAGATGATTATTTTACACAATTGGATGCCGCTTTGTTAGATCCAAAAACTGGTAGTTATCAAAATCTGGCAAAATTATTCTCTATTTTTGGACGATTTAATTACAGTTACGATGATAAATATATTATTAGTGCAACAGTTCGTCGTGATGCTTCTTCAAAATTTGGTCCAAGTTATAGGGATGGAGTTTTTCCATCAATAGCCGGAGCATGGAGAATCAGCAAAGAGAAATTTTTCAATGTATCTTGGATCGATGATTTAAAAATAAGAGCAAATTATGGTATTCTGGGAAGTTCTAATATTGGATATTGGGACTGGGTTCCATTTATCAACATTTTTCCTCAAGCAATTTTCGGAGCAAGCCAGAGCATTAATACAGGCATGACTCAGGTTAAATTGGTAAACACCGATTTGAAATGGGAAGAATTACATCAAACAAATGCCGGATTCGATGCATATTTGTTGAATCGTCGTTTGGAAATTGTAGGTGATTATTTTAACAAAACAACTCAGGATGTTTTGACTCCTATGCAGATATTGTTGACAACCGGCAATAATGGAGGTAATCCAATGGTGAATGCTGCTACATTAAAGAATACAGGTTTTGAAGTTACAGTAAATTGGAGAGATCGCATAAATGATTTCAATTATTCAGTTGGCTTGAGTACTTCATACTTAAAAAATGAAATTGTTGAACTTGGATATGGCCGCGAAAGTTTCACGCAATGGGATACTAAATCTTTTGTGGGTAAACCAATTGGCGATTGGTATCTTATCAAAACAGACGGAATTTTCCGATCTATGGATGAAGTGTTGAACCATGTTAATAGTAAGGGACAAGTAATCCAACCTTCCGCTAAACCCGGAGATATTCGTTTTATTGATTATAATGATGATGGTCAGATTACAGATGCCGACCGTCAATATTCCGGCCATTCTTTCCCTGCTTGGAACATGGCTTTAAATGGAACGCTCGAATACAAAGGGTTTGATTTAATGTTCCAGTTTACGAGTTCTTTCGGAAAAGATTTCAAACTGTTCAATGGACCAAGAAGTGGGTATGACAGGTTTGACGATAATTCAAATTACAGGGCAGATTATGATGGGTACGATGCTGTTACCAATCCGGACGGAGTGGATCCACGACCACTTTCTGCCGATGCACGGAATGCACGCGGAGATCAGGATCGTTGGCTGGAAAATGGTAGTTATCTGCGCTTAAAACAAGTAGGAATTGGATATACATTTCCGAAAAAGGCTTTCAATAATGTTCTTAGTAATTTTAGATTATTTGTCAATGCTCAGAATCTTTTCACCATTACCAAATATCGTGGCTTAGACCCTGAATTTCTCAATTCTAATATTTGGGACAGAGGCTACGATACGGCACCTTTCCCAAATCCCTATGGAATAACAGTTGGAACACAAATTACTTTTTAATAATTGACCATTTAAATTAGAACACAATGAAAAAATATCTTTATTTATTGATAATAGCATCATCTTTCCTTTTAAATGGATGTGATGTAGATGTTATAAATCCCAATACACTTACTCAGGCAACATTTTGGAAAACGCAACGTGATGCGGAATATGGTGTTAATGCAATTTATAACATGTTTTACAAACCCGGTACTTACAGCCGTTGGATATGGTTCCGGCTGGATTTGACTTCCGACGAAGGATGGAGTCAAAGTCCATGGGCTGAACTTAAAGAATGGACACGGTTTCAGTATGTAAATTACAATTTTTGGGAAGGTAATGCATGGACTTACAGGGATTGTTATGAAGCCATTTTCAGAGCTAATCAAGCATTGGAAAATATTCCGAATATAGAAATGGATGAGACTGTTAAAAATCAGCTTTTAGGGCAGGCTTATTTCTTAAGAGGCTTGTATTACTATGATCTGGCTTTGCTTTGGGGAAGTACCAACAACAGTCTTCCAATCAATTTAAAACCATCCAAACCTTCTGATACGCCAGAGGGACATACCGGTGAAGCTGTTTACAATCAGGCAATTAGTGATTTGACTGAGGCCATAACTTTATTACCAGAACAATGGGACAGTAATAATCTGGGGCGTGCTACTAAAGGAGCTGCTTATGCTTTAAGAGCAAAATGTTATATGCAATTACATAATTGGACAAATGCAAAAAGTGATTTGCAATGGTTGGTTGAAGGTAATGGGAAACAGTATTATGATTTGGTAGCAAATTATGAAGACAACTTCACAAAAGATACCGAAAATAATATAGAATCCGTATTTGAAATTCAATACTCGGACGTTCATAAAGCTCCTGCAGGTGATGGCGACTTTGATGTAGATCCTAATTTGGGACTGAATCGTGGACAGTTTTTTGCACCTCCAGGAATTGGATGGACAGATGGTGAATTACGCCCATGGATAGTAGATGAATTTAAAAAAGAAAAAGATATAAATGGGAATTACGATATTCGCTTAAAATATACAGCTTTCTATGAGGGCATGAATCAAGATTTTACGGATAATAACAGAATTTATCGTTATCGACTTGATGGTGCTGATGCTAATATTTGGAATTTGCAGAACTGGAAAGGACGTGTATTTTTCAGAAAATATGGTTCCGATTATTATAGCGATTATGATGATTATCATAATCCAACAAATGTAAGATTGATCCGATATGCCGATGTATTACTTATGTACGCCGAATGTATTGCCAATACAGAAAACGATTTTTCAAAAGCTGTTGACTTGGTCGACAGGGTTCGTCAAAGAGTCAATATGCCTAAATTATCAGTAAATCACTCGACTGCCACTCAAGATAAAAATTTGTTCTTAAAGAGGTTGCAAGTAGAAAGAGCGTTGGAATTATGTTCTGAAGGACAAAGATGGGCAGACATAAAAAGATGGGGATTGGTGGATACTCAGGATGGTTTGAACGAGCTGATTTCTCGTGATGCAGATTTCCAGAATTTTGTTATTGGGAGACATGCAGTGTTGCCTATACCTTCTGATGATGTGCATAATAACCCCAATCAGCAACAAAATCCCAATTACTAATGAGGTTTAGGAATGTTATATTGTTGAGTCTGGTTCTTTTGTCCTGTGGAAATGGTGCAATTGATGATCAGGAAACACAAAAAATACTGGTTCCACTTGCCGATCCATATATTTTGCTGTATGAAGGGATGTATTATGCTTACGGAACTGGCGCGGAAAATGGCATCGAAGTGATGACTTCATCTGACCTCAAAACGTGGAAACGTATGGCCAATACTCCGAGTGGACTTGCGCTTTACAAGGATGATTCGTATGGAGAAAAATGGTTTTGGGCACCGGAAGTGTATTATGTAAATGGAAAATTTTACATGTATTATTCGGCTGAAGAACATATTTGCGTAGCTGTTTCTGATTCACCTTTGGGACCGTTTCGGCAAACAGAGGAAAAACCCATGTTAGTAGAGGAAAAAGCCATCGACAATTCTCTGTTTATTGATGATGACGGAAAAGCATATTTGTTTTTTGTCCGCTTCAACGACGGAAACAACGTCTGGGTAGCAGAATTAGAAAAGGATTTGATGACATTGAAAAGAGAAACTATGCATCACTGTATTAGTGTTTCTCAACCATGGGAAGAAGTTTGGCCCAGAGTGAATGAGGGTCCATTTGTCATAAAGCGCAACGGCGTATATTACATGACCTATTCGGCCAATAGTTACGAAAGTCCTTTTTATGGAATTGGTTGTGCTACGACAACGAATATTATGGGAGAATGGACAAAATATCCCGACAATCCGATTTTACAAAAACCGGGTGATTTGGTTGGCGTTGGCCATAATTCTCTTTTTTGGGACAAGGACGGCAACTTGCGGATCGTTTTTCATGCTCATCACAGTAATAACACCATTCATCCTCGAAACATG
The DNA here is from genome assembly GCA_012517575.1 of Bacteroidales bacterium. Taxonomy (GTDB): domain Bacteria; phylum Bacteroidota; class Bacteroidia; order Bacteroidales; family Paludibacteraceae; genus MVYY01. Next base: position 27,509 of record JAAYUQ010000121.1, read on the forward strand.
TATATCAGTAAGGTTAATTTCAAACAAGTGGATGGAACGGATAAAATGTTTATTGATCCAAATTATCTGACACCAGTTTTAGAAATAAAACATTAATTGCTACTTTTTTCTTTAACGCGTTGGAGGGTTTATTAGATTTAATCGTCAGTAAATTACTTTGACGCGTTATTTATTATATTATTGACATAAAGGAAGCCGTCAGTTTTACAATATATTTAATCAGATTTTGTTTAATCAATAGACACAAAACTTCATGAATTGTTTTAAGTATGAAAATTTTTAAATAATGATAAGAAACAAATCTATATCGATCTTCGCAATAAACGGGTTGATATTAAGTGGAAATATTTCAGCTCAGGAAAAAGAAGTTCAGAGGCCGAATATTATACTGATAGCTTTGGATGACATGGGATATTCGGATTTAGGGTGCTATGGAGGAGAAGTGCAAACGCCCAACATAGATAATTTAGCTGTCACAGGCATTCGATTCACACAGATGCACAACTGTGCACGTTCCTGTCCCAGTAGAGGCTCCTTAATGACCGGACTTTATGCACAGGCTGCAGGGATAAATGGGATGGGAGTAAACCTGAACTTAAATGCAGCAACCATTGCAGAAGTGTTAAAAGATAATGGATATCATACGGGGATGGTAGGGAAATGGCATCTTTCCGACACCAAATCATTGAAAGATCCGAAAGAACAGTTGCGATGGCTGGCTCACAGGACAGAGCACGGTCCATTTGCTCCGCTATGGAGCTATCCTTGTAATCGTGGTTTTGAAGAACACTGGGGTACGATTTGGGGAGTAGTAAATTATTTTGATCCCTTTAGTCTGGTTCATAATGAAACACCTGTCAGGGAAGTGCCGAAGAATTTTTACATAACGGATTTTATTACGGAAAAATCGATAGATTTAATTGAAAGTTATTCGAGAGAGAAAAAACCCTTTTTTCTGTATGTGGCTCATAATGCACCTCATTGGCCGCTGCATGCACTGCCTGAGGATATAGCCAAATACAGGGAAACATATAAGGACGGCTGGGATGTAATGAGAAGAAACCGCTATGAACGAATGATAAAAATGGGTTTGATTGATCGGAAGACGTATCCATTGCCTGAAAACTCTTCAGGAAAATCATGGGCAGATTGCAAGCAGAAAGAATATGAAGCTGCCTGCATGGCGGTGCATGCAGCCATGATTGACAGAGTAGATCAGGGTGTGGGTAAAATTATTCAAAAGTTAAAACAAACAGGTGAGTTTGACAATACGGTAATTTTTATATTTTCAGATAATGGAGCTTCACCCGAAAGAGGTTATCCACCAGGATTTGACCGACCGGCTTTTACTCGGGATTCGGTAACGATAGAATACAATTCGCCTCAACCTGGAGCGGAGACCACATGGAATTATATTGGCGATGCATGGGCAAGTGCCTCAAACACACCTTTCCGTTATTGGAAAAAAGAATCGTATGAAGGCGGTTCTGCAACTCCGTTTATTATTCATTGGGGAAAAGGATTGAAAGGGAAGGAAAATACCATTAACCGAAAGGTAGCACATTTTATCGACATATTGCCGACATGTCTTGAGTTAGCAGAATCTAATTATCCTGATAGTATTCATGGCCAAAAAACTTTGAGAATTGACGGAAAGAGCCTAATGCCTTTGATAATGACGAAAACGAAATCGATTCATGATACCTTGTACTGGGAACATGAAAGAGGTCGTGCCATACGTGTTGGAGAGTGGAAAATGTCGGCATTAGGAGGAAAAACATGGGAATTGTTTCATGTAAGCAAAGATCATACTGAAACGCAAAATTTGGCCGAAAAATTTCCATATAAAGTTTCAGAAATGAACAAATTATGGCAAAAGTGGGCTGACTCTTTGAAAATTCAAAATCGATGATTTCTTTTTTGTAACGATGTAACTGAATTCCTGTTTTGCATGGTAGGAACTATAAACAAATAGAGTTAAATTTGCAGTGCTTTATTGAAATTCAAAAAGGAATAATTGTATTAGTTGTTAATATTTATCGATGCAGTGCGAATCTCTGTCATTCGCTATAAAGTATAAACTTAAAATCGAATAGGATGAAAAACTTTAGTAAATTTTTGTTTTTGAATGTTTTTTTATTGATAAGTTGGACACTTGTTGCTCAGTGTGTTAAAACTGCTAATGGACTTGTTATTTCTTCCGAAGGAAAATCGATTGAATTGTCGGTTGTTGACAATTCAGCTTTTTGCCTGAGCTTCAGTAATTCGGCTAATTTAGATAAAATCAAGAGTGTTTTTTTGGATGAAAGGAAGGATTATTCAAAAAATCATTTTTCAATTGTTTCCAAAAAATCTGTTGTAGGAATTAAAACCAATTTTGGAAAACTATTGTATGACACACAAAAACAAACTTTGACCTTAACTGATTCCAAAGATAAAATTTTGATTTTGGACGCAACCCTGTTATGGGGAGATTCCATTCAGAAAATCAATTATACTCTTCCACAAAAGAGTTTATTTTATGGTTCCGGTAATTTTTCCACCAAAAATTTGCTAAAATCGCAGTCGGCAGGGAAACAGGGTAACGGTACGGTTGATATTCCCTATTGTTTTAGTAGCGTTGGCTTTTGCACTTTTGGAATCACCGCAAACGATAATCATCCTGCCACGTGGAAAGCCATTGATGATACTAAAATAGAATGGAATTTCTCAGGAAAAACAGGAAATTTATATTTTTGTCCTGCTTCCGATCTTTATGAAGCTACAAACCGGTTAATTGCACTTACCGGAAAGTCTAAA
>JAAYUQ010000122.1 GCA_012517575.1 Bacteroidales bacterium
ACGAAGGAGAATTGACGGAATTTGCATGGCAATATTACGGGGATAAATTGACGGATGTTTTACCTGCCTTGGGTACGCATACCGGCATGACCGATGAGCAAATTACCACCATGTTCAGACAAGTTCCCAAATCAATTTTTCGTGTTCATGATTGGCGGCATGATGTCGTTACGCTCGGTTATGTGCCCGGAGAATATGTTGCTGAAGTTACCGAAGGAGCTTTGAGTTTCGACTGGCCAGCTCAGGTGAATAAACTGCTGGTGGAAGGAAATTTTGATTTGATCCTTTCCATTGGGCAGGTTGTGCCACATGAAGTAGTAGGGATGGCCAATTACAATAAAAATATCTTTGTGGGAACCGGCGGACAGGAAGGAATCAACAAAAGTCATTTTATCGGAGCGGTTTACGGCATGGAAAAAATGATGGGACGAGCCAATACGCCCGTTCGGAAAGTATTCAACTATGCTTCGGAGCATTTTGCGGCTCATCTGCCGATTGTTTATGTGCAAACTGTTGTCGCTTTGAACAAAGAAACCGGGAAACTGCAGACTTACGGGCTTTTCATTGGCGACGATTTCGAGGTTTTCGACAAGGCAGCCGGTTTATCCATGCAGGTTAATTTTGAAATGGTGGAAAAACCCTTAAAAAAAGTATTGGTTTGGCTCGATCCGGCTGAATTCAAAAGCACCTGGCTCGGGAATAAGGCGATTTATCGAACCCGCATGGCTATTGCCGATGGCGGCGAACTGATTGTGCTGGCTCCGGCATTGAGGGAATTTGGCGAAGACAAGGAAATAGACCGACTGATTCGAAAATACGGTTATTTTGGAACGCCCAAAACATTGAAAGCAACTAATGAAAATGAAGAATTGCAACAAAACCTGAGTGCGGCTGCCCACTTAATTCATGGTTCTTCCGAAGGACGATTTACCATTACCTATTGTCCTGGCAAAAATCCTGAAAATTTGACCAAAGAAGAAATTGAAAGTGTTGGTTTTCGCTGGGGCGATATTGACGAAATTTCGGAGAAATATTACGTATCTACACTTAAAGAAGGGTGGAACGTAATGCCCGACGGCGAAGAGATTTTTTACATTTCCAATCCGGCGTTGGGACTTTGGGCGCACAAAGAAAGATTTCGGTAATTCTTTTTTTTGAAATTTTCAGCGTTTCAACCCAAACGGAAGTAACGTTTTCAATAACATCCGGTTGATTGATTGGTTGATTGATTATCAGGCTACTATAAGCACACTCTTTCAGAACTTGCAATTCATACAACTCAAAAAAAAATTAACAAGATCAGATGCTGAATGCATCAATATTTGGCAAAACAAATTTATTACGAGAATAAATCTTAATCGTGCGATTTTTTGCGTTGTATGGCATCTCTGATATGGACGGCCAGCTCATATTTTTCTTCATTAACGGCCATTGAAAGCAATTCTTCCAGTTCGCTCAGCGAAAGCGTATCCAATTCCTGATCGGACAATTCGTCGATATTTTCTTCATTGGCGGTTGTTTCTTCCGTTTCGTTTTCTTCTACAACAACACCGACAATATCCAGAATATCCGATTTGATGTATATGGGACTGTTGCATCTAACTGCTAAAGCTACGGCGTCAGAAGTTCGTGCGTCAACTACCAGTATTTTGTCATCTTTAAGAATGTGCAATTCAGAGTAAAAAACATCATTTATCATGTCGCTAATCAACACTTTAACCAGTTTGGCTTCAAACACGTCTAAAATAGTTTTAATCAGGTCGTGGGTGAGCGGGCGGGGGAGTTTTTTGTTGTTGAGCTTCAATGCAATAGATTGCGCTTCGGGTTCGCCAATCATCACCGAAAAACGTCGGTTGCCCGATTCTTCACTTAGTACCAAACCATAAGTGCCAACCACATTTTGGTTGTAAACCAATCCGGCTATTGTTAATTTTATTTCTGAATCCATACAAACTATTTAATATATAATTGATTGTGAATATGAATTATTCATTAATCTTAGGAATTACTTTTCTTTCCTGATGACAAAGATACAGAATTTTTTAATTTTTTAAGGAACGAGCCGATAAATTGTGGTATGTATTTGTAACCGGTTTAATTGGTTTGCCACTTACAAATTCGATAATTATATGTAAATTTGACCTCAGTTTTCATAACATTAAAATCGTTTTTTTTTTAATGTTTATCAATCAAGTATTTATGCATAAATCTTCAAATATAGTCATCAAAAATAAACGAGCCAATTTCGAGTATGAAATCCTCGATCGTTATGTAGCCGGTATACAATTATTTGGAACCGAAATTAAATCTATCAGAAACGGGAAAGCAAGTCTGGTTGATACTTACTGTATTTTTATCAACAATGAGCTATGGGTTAAAAACATGCACATTGCTCCTTATTCTTTTGGTTCTTATAATAATCATGAAGCTCGCAGAGACCGGAAATTATTGTTAACTGCTCAGGAGTTGAAACGTCTTCAGAGAGCTGTAAAGGAAAGTGGAAATACCATTGTTCCATTAAAACTTTTTGTCAACGAAAGAGGTTTGGCAAAAATGGAAATTGCTTTGGTGAGAGGCAAAAAACTTTATGATAAAAGACAGACATTAAAAGAAAGGGAAGATAAAAGATACATGGAAAGAGCCATGAAAAAGTAATAATTATTCTCGATGACCTGTTTCCTGTAAATTCACTAAGTATTTATTTTATTGTCAGACTTTTATTTGTTTCTTCGATATAATCCAGCAGTTCTTCTCTACCAATTTTTTTATAAGAAGAAGTCTTAAAATAAGGCGGTAGCTGTTCCCAGTTTTCCAGCATTTTCTGCCGGTAATTTTCAACATTTGCCTCAATCTGAGAGCCAGATAGCTTGTCTGTCTTAGTAAAAACGATACAGAACGGAATACCGTTCGAGCCCAACCATTCCATAAATTCGAGATCTATTTTTTGTGGTTCGTGTCGCACATCAATCAACACAAACAAACAAGCAAGTTGTTCGCGAAAAAGAATGTAATTTTTAATGTTCTCTATTAGTTTTTTTCGCGTTTCTTTTCCCGTTTGAGCAAACCCGTAGCCTGGCAAATCTACCAAATACCATTTTTTGTTAATGAGAAAGTGATTGATGAGCAGTGTTTTTCCCGGTTTGGAAGAAGTCAGTGCCAGATTTTTTTGCTGGCAAAGCATATTGATAATAGAAGATTTACCCACATTAGAACGACCAATAAATGCATATTCGGGCAATTTGCCATCAGGACACATTTTGTAGTCGGTACTGCTTTTTATAAATTCTGCTGATTTAATTTCCATAAAACTTAATTTAGCGGTTGAATTTTTTGTTCAGTTCTTTTTTGTCTGAATATCCACATTCCTGTAAATGTGAACAATCCATTTATCATCAGTATTTCGTATCCAAATTCATAATGAAACAAAGATATGGAAATATAATTCATTAACAGACATAATACAGGAGATGCTACAGCCACCAGCGGAATCATTTTGTCTTTGACCTGATATTTAGTAAACAATCCGAAAGCAAACATTCCCAAAAGTGGGCCATAAGTATAGGAGGCTATTTTATATATGGCATCGATTACACTGGTATTGTTGAAGATATTGAAAACGACCATGATTATTACAAACAGAACAGACATTCCGATATGCGTGATTCTGCGTTTTCGTTCAGCTGTTTTTGGGTTATCGTGCTGGACGCCCAAAATATCTACGGCAAAAGAGGTTGTTAATGCCGTCAGAGCAGAATCTGAACTTGCAAAAGTTGCAGCAATAATTCCTATTACGAATAAAAAAGTAACTATCGGGCCCAGATATTGCGTGGCAAATAAAGGTAATATGTCATCGGGTTTAGCGGGCAGGGCAATAGAGTTTTTTGATGCCAGCAACAGCAGCATTCCGCCAAGCGTCAAAAACAGGAAATTTACCGGAACGAATGAAAAACCATACCAATACATATTTTTTTTGGCATCTTTCAAATTTTTGCAGCTCAGATTTTTTTGCATCATATCCTGGTCAAGTCCCGTCATGACAATGGCTATAAAAATTCCGCTGAAAAATTGTTTAAAAAAATTCTGTTTCGAGTGCCAGTCGTCAAAAACAAATATTTTTGAATGACCGGCATTAATTAAATTTCTTGTCAATTCTCCTGTACTCATGTCGAGTTGTTTATATACCTGTACAGTAAGTAAAACAAGCGCTGATACCATGCACAGCGTTTGTATGGTGTCTGTCCAAACAATGGTTTTAATACCACTTCTATGCGTATAGAGCCAAATCAGGAAAAGTGATGCTGAAGCGGTTACGATAAAGGGGATATGCCATGCATCGAAAATCAAATGTTGCAAAATAAGAATAACCAGATACAACCTTACGCCGGAACCAATGGTACGTGAAAGCAGAAAAAAGGAAGCGCCTGTTTTATAGGAGTGTTTCCCAAATCGTTGTTCGAGATAAGTGTAGATACTTGTCAAATTGAGTTTATAGTAAAGAGGCAGCAGAACATTCGCTATAATTAGATAGCCAAAGAAAAAACCAAAAACAGTCTGCATGTAAGTGAAATTATTGGTTACAACCATACCGGGAACAGAAACAAAACTTACTCCCGAGAT
>JAAYUQ010000123.1 GCA_012517575.1 Bacteroidales bacterium
ATGTTAGTAATTCCATTGATTAATTCGGGCGTAAAAAAGGAAGATGCGGCCATAGCCAACAGCGTAAGTCCACCTTGAAAGATAAGCAGCGGAATGGAAGAAAAAATCACTCCAATACCAAAAGCCGAAGCCAGAATGATGGCAGAAAATCCATCCATTAGTGATTTGGTAAACAACAAGTCTGCCGAACCGGTCAGGCCTTCCTGAATAGAGCCTAAAATAGTCATGGAACCGATGCAAAACAGTAAGAATGCTGTAACAAAACCTTCTGAAAATTGCTCACTACCAATTTGAAAACGTTTTTTCATCGATTCACTCCATTTTTCAAGTTTTTGTTCCAAGTGCATCCATTCACCAATCAAAACACCGATTACCAAACTCATAACAATCAGCAAAATGTGTTTCATACTGACTAACATCGTTATGCCAATTCCAATAGTGAAAAGTCCAATTACCTGAAAATAAACGATCTGGATACGCTGAGGCATTTTCTTCTTTAACAACATTCCAACTATTCCGCCCACAATTACGGCAAGTGCATTTACCAGAGTTCCCCACATAAATTTTTAATTTATAGATTTTTAACGGCGTTTTTCAGTTGATTCATTGCTTTCTCTAAGATGCTCTGAGGGCAAGCCACATTGATGCGGAGATGTTGTTTCCCTCCGGGTCCGAAAGTGATTCCCTGATTCAGCCCCAATCCCGCTTTGTGAATGAAAAAATGAAATAATTCTTCCTCATTCATTTCCAAACCCGAACAGTCGAGCCAAATTAAAAAGGAAGCTTCAGGTTTCATAGGTTTGATTTGGGGAATTTCGTTTTTCAGAAATTGAATAACAAAATCAATATTTTTCTGAACATAGTCAAGCATTTGCATTTTCCATGATTTTCCTTCTGTATAAGCTGCAATGGTTGTCAGATAAGCAAAAATATTTCCATTGTCGAGCTCTGACTGATCGAGAAATTTTTTCAAATGATTTCGCAACTGTTCATTGGGAATAACGAAATAGGAAGTTTGCAGAGCAGGAATATTGAATGTTTTGCTGGGTGACATGTAAGTCAAACTTATATTTGCTGCATTTTCCGATACCGAAGCAAAGGGCACATGCACATTTCCGGGAAGTGCCATATCGGCATGAATTTCATCCGACACAACTAACAGGCCATGTTTGAAACAAATTTCTGCCAATTGTAGCAATGTTTCTTTTTCCCAACTTCTTCCGCCGGGATTGTGCGGATTACACAAAATCAACATTTTGGTTTTTGAAGTTATTTTTTTCTCCAAATCATCAAAATCCATCTGAAATTTATCATCTATTTCTTTTAATGGATTGAATATCAATTTTCTGTTGTTTTTTTCAACTACATGCATAAAAGGGAAGTATACGGGTGGTTGAATAACAATTTCATCATTTTCAGCTGTAAATTGCTGAACAGCAAAGGAAAGACCCGGTACCACACCCGGCATGAAACCCAACCATTCTTTTTTCACTTCCCAAGCATGATTTTCTTTTAACCAATTGATGATGGATGTAAAATAATCTCGTGGAGGAACAGAATAACCCAAAATAGGATGTTCACAACGTTTCCGAATGCTTTCCAAAATGAAATCTGGAGTACGAAAATCCATATCGGCCACCCAAAGAGGGATAACATCCGATGTCCCAAACATGGACCGACAGGCTTCAACTTTTACTGCATTGGTGTTTCTTCTGTCGATAATTTCATCAAAATCGTATTTTTTCATTATTACAAATAATCTTTACTTATTGATAATTTCTTCAATTGGTTTTCCCGTGGCTGCGTTGGGATAGGGAAGTCTTAAAATTTCACAGATGGTTGGGGCAATATCGATAACTGAATGAGTGGCAGTTATTCTTTTTGGTTCAATATTCCAACCGTAGAAATAAACCGGTGTGGATGAAACCACAGCATTCGATTCGCCCACCGGATTATTTTCGTCGTCGAGTTCGAGCCAGCCCGGAAGCAAAGTAATTACTACATCTCCTTTGCTATTTTTTTGAAACGAGTTGCGAAGTTTCGACATTTCACGATTGGATGGATCGGTAAGATTAACAATTTGATAGGAAGTATAGGCCGACTGAATTCCTTCAAATTCGAGCATAAAATCAGCTACAACCTGCTGAATCTCCTGCAAATTGATTTTTTTTTCTTCAATTTTTTGTCGGTTCAGAAAAATATTTTTTCCGTAATAACCTTCAACCCAACGTTCCTGTCCGTAAAGCACCATTAAATAAGTGTTGAGCAAAGCCATCGATCGGCGTCCGTTAAAATATCCAGCAGGAATTTTATTTTCTCCCAGTTCCATAGGAGTATGAGAGGATGTTTGGTTTCCCAATATAAAAATCAAAGTGTTGGATAATCCTATTCTGCTATCAATTTTTTGAAACAGATATTGTAAATCCTTGTCCAGGCGCAAATACATGTCTTCCTTTTCGGCGGTTTTTAGCGAAAATGTTTTTTCATAAGGTGTTTTCACGTTAAATTGCAAAAGCAGCATATCGGGATAAGCATCCTGTCCCAAATTTTCTTTTTCAAAAATTTTTAGTGCTAAATCAGCTACCAAAGCATTTGCAGTTGGTGTATTTTTTAAAATTGGCAAGTTCGATGATTTTCTTTTACTGTTGGGGAAATACTGAAATCCGTTTTTTTTGTTTTCGCTTGCCGAAGGAAACAAATAAGTGTTGACCGAATACATCGGTTCCCATGCTGAAGATGCATACTGATTGATTTGACCGTTTACATTCATTTCATCGGCGCTGGCAGCCAATCCATCAGTGTAATATGAAGTTGTTACCCATTTCATGTTAATGTCGTCAAACCAAATAGCGCTGTTGGCGGTATGTCCGCCCAGCATGATGGCATCTTCAGCGTTGATGGCAATGGCATAAGTTTTCGATTGTTTTGGGTAAGTCAGCATCAATTCATCCGTAATGGTACTGGCCAAAAGTTGATGAGCAGAAACAGTTTGTTTTGTGCCTATGCCTGGTTCGTTTTCATCGAAAATGACAGATTGAATATTTCCTAGTTTCCGGGAAAAGAAATTATTTCCTGTAACTCCATGATAATAAGGAGTAGTGCCGGTCATCACGGTAGCAATATCCGAAGCATTACCGGCCGACACAATGTTATATTCCATATTTTCGCAGGTGGCACCTTTTTCAATTATTTTTTTTAAACCATTTGCATCGAAACGGTTCCATAACAAGTCGATATGTTTCTCCTGCAAACCGTCCACAACAATGCCAATTATCAAGCGGGGATGTTCAGGAAAAATTTGTGCATAGAGAGAAAATTGAAGGAAGAGTAAAAAAATCAGAAAGAAAAATTTTGCAGAATTTTTTTTAAATTCCATAATGAATAGGATAGATAGGTGAGTTAAAAAATTAGATAATTCCTTTGGTTGTTGGAAGTTCAAATTGATAAATATCGCGTTTCACAGCCATTTTAATGGCTTTGGCCAGCGCTTTGAAAATTCCTTCAATTTTGTGATGTTCATTCTCTCCAAGAGCTTTTATGTAAAGATTCATTTTTGCCGCATCGCTTAGCGATTTGAAAAAGTGAAAAATCATTTCTGTAGGGAAATCGCCGATATATTCTCTTTTAAAAGTAGCGTCGAAAGTCAGCCAAGAACGTCCACCAAAATCAATGGCTACGAGACAAAGGCTGTCATCCATTGGCAGGCAAAATCCATAGCGTTCAATTCCCCGTTTATCGCCTAATGCTTTGGCAAAAGCTTCACCCAAAGCGATAGCTGTATCTTCAATGGTGTGATGTTCATCAACTTCCAAGTCTCCTTTTACCTGAATGGTCAGGTCGCAACCCGAATGTCGCGCAATTTGTTCCAGCATGTGATCGAAGAATCGCAAACCGGTAGAGATATTTCCTTTTCCAGAACCATCTAAATTGAGCTGAACGAAAATGTCGGTTTCCTTTGTAGTTCGTTGTATGGTAGCCGTACGTTCTCCGGCAAAAATAAATGCTGCTATTTCGTCCCATGAAGTCGCTTGCAATACACAAGTTTTTTTCAGCTTTTTTTCCTGTAATATTTCAGGATCTTCGTGGAGCAAAATGGCCTTGCAACCCAAATTATTTGCCAGTTCCACATCGGTTTTTCTGTCGCCGATAACATAGGAGTTTTCCAAGTCGTAATCTGCCGAAAAGTATTCTTTTAGCATGCCTGTTCCTGGTTTACGAGTAGGCTGGTTTTCTTCAGGCATTGACTTGTCAATGAAAATTTTGTCGAAAATTATACCTTCGTTTTCGAGAATTTTCAGCATTTTGGATTGTACTTTTTCAAAATTTTCTTCCGGATAAGCTGATGTGCCCAGACCGTCCTGATTGGAAACTAACGCCCATTCAAAATCCGTTTTTTTACGAATAAAATATAAATTACGAATAACTCCCGGCAAAAATTCAAGTTGTTCCAAACTGTCAACTTGTAAAGTTTCAGGAGGCTCAACAATGATTGTTCCGTCCCGATCGATAAAAAGTACTCTTTTTTTTATGGTTTTATCAGCTTTTTCTTCCATATTTATTTTGTTGATAAACTTTCAGAGTCGATTTTTTCCTGAAAAATTTCCATTAATTTGATACAAAAGTAATTTTTTTTTGTCTGAAAAGAAAACGATTGCTTCAATTATTTGTTTATCAGTTTCATTTTAAGAAATTTAAATTGTCCTGTCATGTTTTGAGATAAGTGAAAATACATTTTATTGAATGCTCAAAATTGTTTAATTTTGCTTTCATTTTTCGACAAGAACGAATTTATTTTATTTATTTGAAAATCAGTGGGATAATAAATTTATGGAGTGGTTTATTTCGCTTTTGTTAAATGATGGTATTGCACATACCATTTTATTGTTTGCTTTTGTTATTTCTTTGGGAATCCTGTTGGGAAAAGTAAAGTTTTTCGGGATTTCATTAGGCGTCACTTTTGTTCTTTTTGTTGGTTTATTTGTGGGGCATTTGGGTTTAAGCGTGAATCCTGAAGTTTTGGAATTTATAAAAAACTTCGGTCTGATTTTATTTGTTTATTCCATTGGTCTTCAGGTAGGTCCTTCATTTTTTACTTCTTTTAAGAAAGGCGGGATGCTACTCAATTTGTTGTCAACTATTATAGTGCTGTTGGGTGTGGGAATAGTGATAGCTTTGTATTACCTACTTCATGGAAAAGTATCCATGCCTATGCTGGTTGGTATACTTTCCGGTTCGGTTACCAATACTCCGGGTTTGGGGGCAGCTCAGGAGGCATTGCAGCAGGTTTATGGCTCAACTCCGGGTGGCGAAATTCCTCCAATTGCTTTGGGCTATGCCGTAGCTTACCCGATAGGAGTATTGGGAATTATTTTTTCCATGATTTTGTTGCGAGTTTTTTTTAAAATTGATTTTCACAAAGAAAAGGAACAAATAAAAAAATCAAGTGAAGTGGATGACGAACAGGTTGAAAAAATTTCAGTGCAGGTGAAAAATGATAAGGTTTTCAATCATACGGTTCGAGAAGTAAAGAGAGCAGTAGGAAGGCCATTTATTGTTTCACGATTGATGCGCAATGGGGAATTTTTTATACCACAAGGTGATTCAATGCTGTACAAAGACGATATTTTGCTGGTTGTTGCTGCTTCACGGGACATTGAACGCATTGCATCTTATATAGGTGAAAAAGTAGAAATGGACTGGAAAATCTCCGAAGAAAAACTTGTTTCGAGAAGAATTGTGATTACGCACGGAAAAATCAACGGAAAGACTATTGGATCATTGAAATTGCGTACTATTTACGGTGTAAATATTACCCGCGTGAATCGTTCGGGAGTTGATTTGTTGGGAACACCCGATTTGGTTTTACAAGTTGGAGACAGGGTGATGGTAGTCGGCGAATTGGAAGCTATCGAAAAAGTGGAAAAATTATTGGGTAATACCTTGCAGAAACTAAACGAACCACCTATCATTACTATTTTTGTCGGAATTTTATTAGGCGTTTTAGTGGGAAGTATTCCTTTTTTTGTGCCGGGCATACCAATTCCCGTTAAGTTAGGTTTGGCAGGTGGCCCCTTGATTGTGGCTATTTTGATAGGACGGTTTGGTTATAAGCTGAAATTGATAACCTACACTACGACGAGTGCCAATTATATGTTGCGTGAAATAGGCATTTCATTGTTCCTTGCCAGTGTTGGTATTGGGGCTGGAGAAAAATTTGTCGAAACGGTTATTTCTGCCAATGGCTTACTGTGGATGGGATGTGCAGCAGTCATTTCATTGCTTCCTCTACTAATTGTAGGTATTATTGGGCGGAAATTATTAAAGATAAATTATTTTACTTTGATAGGATTACTTGCCGGGAGTACAACCGATCCGCCTGCACTTGCTTATTCAAATTCAATTGCCGGGTCAGATATTCCTGCAGTTGCCTATTCTACGGTTTATCCTTTGACCATGTTCTTGAGGGTTGTTTCTGCTCAAGTTTTAATTCTGGCATTTATTTGAGAAATGAGTTATTCAAAATGATATAAAAAGATAAATGTACCTTCCAAAGCCGGTTTATTGCTGTTTTTAATTTCAAGAACAGTATGAATTTCGGCTTTGGCTGTCCCTTTCAAATTGACCAGCGATTTTAATTTGGCTCTGGCTCTCACCTGATCGTTAACCACAACTGCCTGTTGAAAACGAACACGTTCAATTCCGTAATTGAGCGTCATTTTGGAATTTCTCACTTCCAGAATTTGCCCCCAAAGATAAGGCAATATGGAGAGATTCAGATAGCCGTGTGCAATCGTATTTTTGTAAGGACTTTCCTGTTTCGCTTTCTCGGCATCCACATGAATCCATTGATAATCCAACGTAGCATCGGCAAATTTGTTGATTTGTTCCTGTGTGATGGTTAAATAATCCGATACTCCCAATTCTCTTCCAACGTATTCTTCCAGTTCTTGGTAACTATGAATGGTAATTTTACTCATTTATCCAGAAATTTTTTGAAAAACATCAAAACTAAATCAAAAAACCAAATAAAATAACATATCGTTTCCTTTAAATTGATTGTATGCAAAGATAAAAAAAATTTCGTTTTCCATTGAATTATTTTATTCGGTTTCTTTTTCTGTTAGCAGCAAGATGAAAGGACAGAAAATGAAATTTTGATGTAACTTTGCATCAAATTTAAATCAAATTATCATGTCAGTACACAGTGAAGACAACAGAAAAGTAACCACTCGTCGGTTATTCGAAATGAAACAGCGGGGTGAAAAAATCAGTATGCTAACAGCTTACGATTTCACAATGGCAAATATTGTGGATGAAGCCGGAATAGATGTTATTTTAGTTGGAGATTCGGCATCAAATGTCATTTGCGGAAATACCACAACCTTACCCATAACACTCGATCAGATGATATTTCTGGCAAAATCGTCCATACGTGGAATCAAAAGAGCGCTTGCTGTCGTTGATATGCCTTTTGGCAGCTATCAGGGAAATTCTCACGAAGCTATTGCTTCAGCCATTCGTATTATGAAGGAAACACATGCCGACGGAATTAAAATGGAAGGAGGAGAAGAAATTATTGATTCTGTAAAGAGAATAATTGGGGCCGGTATTCCAATTATGGGACATCTGGGTTTAATGCCTCAGTCTATCAATAAATATGGTTCTTATACTGTAAGGGCACAGGAAGAAGAAGAAGCCGAAAAACTGATACGGGATGCACATTTGCTGGAGGATGCCGGTTGTTTTGCTTTAGTTTTGGAAAAAATTCCTGCAAAATTGGGAACACAGATTGCTACTGAGCTCTCTATTCCGGTTATTGGTATTGGCGCTGGCGGTGGAGTGGACGGACAGGTTTTGGTCATTCACGATATGTTGGGTTTAACTCAGGGGTTTTCTCCTCGTTTCTTGAGAAGATACGCCAATTTAAGAGAGCAAATGAATCAAGCTATTCAACATTACATAGCCGACGTAAAATCCTCCGACTTTCCCAACGAAAAAGAACAATATTAGGGTTTTTAATTTTCCAATCGAAGCAAACGCATTTTAAGCAGTTTATAACAACTCTTAAAATGCGTTTTTACTTTAATATAACTTATCTAAAAGCCCAAAATATAATTATTTCTTCCTATTCTGCTTTGTTTTCCTTTTCAGGGAAAAGTTTCAAAATAAGTTTGATGGCAGCATAAAATATAAGCATAAAAATGAATATGCCTACAATACCGATTGCTCCGATTTCGAGAGCAGCTTCAACATTATTGATCATAGATTTAATATTTTAAGCGAATAAATTTACCAAAGTAAGAATAAGTCCACCAGCCACTACAGATCCAATCTGGCCTCCAACATTTGCACTGACGGCAGGCATTAGCAAAAAGTTATGTGGATCTTCTTTAAGACCCATACCATGAATTACCCTTGCAGACATGGGAAAAGCGGAAATTCCGCAGGCTCCAATCATTGGATTCATTTTCTTGTTGGCAGGCAAAACCAGGTTTAAAAGCTTAGCGAAAATGACTCCACCAAAAGTGTCGAAAACAAAAGCCAACAATCCCAATGCAATAATGGTAAGTGTTCCCAGTGTTACGAAACGTTCTGCTGTCATGGTGCTGGCAATGGTTATACCCAATAAAATAGTTACCAAACTTGCCAGTTCATTCTGAGCTGATTGCGACAACTTGTTGAGTACGCCACACTCGCGAATCAGATTTCCAAACATCAAAAAACCGATCAGTGAAAGAGAAGCGGGAGCTATCAAGCCTGAAATGAGTGTTACAACAATAGGGAAAGCAATCAATGCCTTCCGCGAAACTTTTTTGGAACTATATTCCATCCGAATCATTCTTTCTTTTTTCGATGTCAACAGTCGAATAACCGGAGGCTGAATAATGGGAACCAATGCCATATAGGAATATGCCGCGACGGAAATGGGTCCCAAAAGATGCGGTGCAAAACGTGAAGCGACAAAAATGGAGGTTGGTCCGTCAGCAGCTCCAATAATTCCAATGGAAGCAGCTTCTTTCAAATCGAATCCAAACAAAGTGGCAATGAACATAGTCATAAAAATACCAAATTGTGCAGCCGCTCCAAAAAGAAGTAAATGCGGATTGTTGAACAGGGGCGTAAAATCAATCATAGCCCCAATTGCAATAAAAATCAATAAAGGAAACATTTCGGTAGCAATTCCTCCCTGATAAAAAATGGAGAGAATGCCTTCAATAATTTCGCCGGTTTTGCCATCAATCTGGTTGATAGCCGAACTCAGTGGAATATTAACCAGAATGGTACCGAAACCTATAGGTAAAAGCAAAGTTGGCTCATATTCCTTAAAAATGGCCAAATAAATAAGAACCAGTCCAATGGCAATCATCAAAATGTATTGCCATGTTAAAGATGCAAGAGCAGGGAACAAAACACTAATATCCATCTTTTTAAGTATTTAATGAAAAATTAATTGAATTATTGATAATCAAATAGATATGTAATTTTAATTAAAATAAGTCAAATGAGAATATTTCGATAGAAAAATTTTTTTCAAAAAAACTATTCCATCATGTTGTGAAAAACATTTTGTACATCCTCGTCTTCTTCAATTTTTTCAATGAGTTTCTGTACCTGAGCTTTCTGTTCATCATTCAATTCTTTTGTTTCTCTGGGAATCCATTCAAATTCGGCGCTGAATATCTCGAAGTTGTTTTCTTCCAGATATTTCTGAATGGAAGAGTAATTTTGAAAATCTCCATACAGGACAATATTGTTTTCTTCTTCGTCCTGAACAACTTCGTCCACTCCGTAATCTATCAATTCCAACTCGAGATCGTCAATAGAAAGATTAGGCTTGGGGGCAATTCTGAAAACACATTTGTGATCAAATAAAAATTGTACTGAACCCGAAGTCCCCAATGAGCCGCCATAACGATTGAAATAACTGCGAATGCTTGCAACCGTGCGTGTAGGATTGTCGGTGGCAGTTTCTATAATTACTGCAATGCCGTGTGGAGCATATCCTTCGTAAAGAACTTCTTTATAATTGTCGGCTTCTTCTTTCGAAACAGCCTTCTTAATAGCTCTTTCGACATTTTCTTTGGGCATGTTTTCTTTTTTTGCCTGCTGGAACAAAACGCGCAAACGAGGGTTCATATCCGGATCGGGGCCACCCTCACGAGCAGCTATGGTTATCTGTTTTCCCAATTTTGTAAATACGCGGGCCATGTTTCCCCAACGTTTTAGTTTTGTTGCTTTTCTGTATTCAAATGCTCTTCCCATGCGTAAATATATTTATACTTGTTTGTGTAAAAAGTTGTTCTTAAATTTTTGATATGCAAAAATATGAAAAAACGGCCGAAGTTTTAATCGTTTCTGGGTTTTTTCCGCAAAAATATTCAATCTACAAAGAAAAAAATCTTATGTTTTGTGAGGATAGTTGATAAAGAAATTAAAATGAATTTTCGGATTTCAATATTTCGATACATTTTTCCAGACTTTCCTCCCAATGAGCAATGGATAATCCAAATGAATTTTTAATTTTGGCTTTGTTCAGCACACTGTAATACGGACGCGGTGCTTTAGCCGGATAATCTTTTGTTTCTATGGGATTTACCTGACAATTAATTTGTGCAATTTTAAAAATAGCAGTGGCAAAATCGTACCACGAACAAACTCCTTCATTGGAAAAATGATAAATGCCGGAAATAAATTTGTTTTGGGAAAGAATTTTCAAAATGGATGCTGCCAAGTCGGCAGCATAAGTTGGCGTGCCAATCTGGTCAAAAATTACGTTTAAGGAATCTTTCTCTTTTCCCAAACGCAACATGGTTTTAACAAAATTATTTCCATAGGAAGAATAAAGCCATGAAGTACGAATAATAATGTATTGATGGCAAGCAGCTTGCAAAAATTTTTCGCCTTCCAGTTTCGATTTTCCGTAAACGGTATCGGGAGAAACGCACATATCTTCTGTATAAGGTTTAAAAGATTTTCCGTCGAAAACGTAATCGGTAGAAACATGCACGACTTTAAGTTGGAAATTCTCGGCAACTTCTCCAATATTTTTTACTGCTTGTGCATTGATGGCATAACATTTCTCAATGTCTTCTTCTGCTTTATCTACAGCCGTATAGGCAGCACAATTTATAATTATTTCAATACGGTGTTCCCTGATAAAATTATCAAGGGCAGACTTATTGCAAATATCCAGTTCATCAACATCGGTAAAAATATAGCGAAAATTAGGAAAACGTTCTGCCGCTGCTTGAAGTTCGTTGCCCAATTGTCCTTTGCTGCCGGTAACAAGAATAGTTTGCATAATATTATTTCCTTTTTTTTAAAAAAATAGATGAATAGGCGGATTTAAAAATTCATTTCAGCTGCATTAAAAAGCGGATGTTTATTATCTTTAACTGATACAATGGCCTTATCTTCAGGAATTTTCCAGTCTATAGCCAGCTGAGGATCGTTGTAAAGAATTCCTCTCTCAAGCGAAGGGTTGTAAAATGCATCGCATTTGTAGGCAAAAATAGCCGTTTCGGTAAGTACAGAAAAACCGTGCGCAAACCCTTTTGGAATAAGAAATTGCAAATGATTTTCGGCTGAAAGTTCAATGCCGTACCATTTACCGAATGTAGGAGAAGAAGTTCTCAAATCTACAGCTACATCCCAAACTGTACCCTGAATGGCTGAAACAAGCTTGCACTGACTATCGGGCTGCAATTGATAATGCAATCCGCGAATAACGCCATAAACAGACTTCGACTGATTATCCTGGCAGAAATGAATATTAAGTCCGGCTTCCGAAAAGTTCTTTTCATTGTATGTTTCATAAAAATATCCACGTGCATCTTCAAAAACTTTTGGCCGAACAATCAGCAAATCGGGAATAGGCGTTTTAATAATCTCCATTTATATGAATTTTTTTATGTGTTGTATTCTAAAAAAATTTGTTTTGAAAAATTAGTTTTATCGAATTTCGCCGGCAATTTTTATTAAATATTCGCCATAATGACTTTTTTTCAGTGGTTCGGCTAATCGTAGCAGTTTCTCGCGGTCGATATAGCCGTTGCGATAGGCAATTTCTTCAAGGCAGGCAATTTTTAATCCTTGACGATTTTCAATGGTGGCAATAAAGTTGGAAGCATCCAGCAAACTATCGTGTGTTCCGGTATCGAGCCAAGCCATTCCTCTTCCCAGAATTTTCATATTCAGCCGTCCTTCGTTCAGATAAAGTCTGTTTAAATCAGTGATTTCCAGTTCGCCACGTGCAGAAGGTTTTAAATGTTTCGATTTTTCTACTACATCGTTGCTGTAGAAATAAAGTCCGGTAACGGCATAATTCGATTTTGGCTGTTTTGGTTTTTCTTCAAGGCTCAAAACTTTGCCATTGACATCAAATTCGGCTACACCATAACGTTCCGGATCATTAACATAGTAACCGAAAACAATCGCGCCATCTTTCAAATTGGCGGCTTCGACCAATGTTCTGGAAAAATCGAATCCATAAAAAATGTTGTCGCCCAGAATCATGCAAACATTTTCATTTCCAATGAAATCTTCACCAATAATAAATGCTTGTGCCAAACCATCAGGCGAAGGCTGCACTGCATATTCTATCAGAATTCCAAAATCAGAACCATCGCCCAACAGACGTTCGTAGAGATGAATATCTTGTGGCGTGGAAATAATGAGAATTTCACGAATACCCGCCAGCATAAGTATGGAGAGGGGATAATAAATCATGGGTTTATCGTAAACCGGTATAATTTGTTTGGAAATGCTTTTGGTTATGGGATATAATCTGGTGCCGGAACCGCCTGCCAAAACTATGCCTTTCATGATGATGATTTTTTTGATGATTTTTTAAAGAAAATTCTAAAATGATGAAAATGTTCGTGAAACTTTAAATTTTTTATTTATCCAAATCCAGTTCTCCTTCCTGATAAAGTTTGTAATCTTTCGCGAGTAGAGCCAGAAATTTTGAAATATCTTTTTGTGCAACTGCTGTTTCTTCTGAAATTTTTTCTTTTTTGAGATTCAGCATCATGATGCCGTATAAAAAATTAAAACACAATTCAATGTCGCCGATGTCTGCTTCAGCTTTTTTCCGAAGTTGAACAAGATGTGGCAAAATGCTGTAAAATAAGCTATTGTATTCAGGTTCAGCGCCCGATTGCATCAAAAGTTCGTGAAAATCGTTCAACTCAATGATAACATTTTTGTTCAATTGCAAATGGCCGTTTTCCTGAACGTTTTCCTTACGCATCATGTCTATTAGACTTTCATACCACTCGTACATTGTTTTTTTTTCTGCTTCCGAAACAGGGTAAGGCACAATTATATTTTCATCTATCAAATCCATGTTCAACTGAAAAGCTCGAATCAAATCTTCGATTTGCCACATGTAGAGCAAGTATTCACAGATATTTTCTTTTTTCAATTTTTGAGCAATAAACATGAGAGAAAATTTAGATTACACAAATATAGTGTCAATGGTTAAGAAATGAGATTTGTATTTCTTACTGAAGTTTTTTGCAAAATTAATATAAATATCGGGAATTTTGTCCAATCTTTTGTGGTGAATTCTCATTAAAAGTTCATTGTTTTTGCCATCTGTTTTTTAAGTTTTGAATTTATTAAAATCTGGTTAGTCATTCCATGAAAATAAAATGTAAAAAATCAACGTAAAAAACCGAAATTAGAAAAAATATTAGTAATCTTGTGGTTGATTATTGTTATTGCACAATTTTGTATGAGTAATTAATTTTTTCATTAAACATTATAAATCAATAATTTATATAGTTTTATGAAAAAAATTTCAATTCAATTTAAATTTTCTTAAGCTATAAAAAACATAAATTTCAATCTTATGAAAAAACTTGGCATTCTACTTTCTGCAATTTTTCTTTTAATTTGCTCCGGCTTTGTATCGGCACAGCAGAAAAAAACCATTACGCTCAACGTTGCCACTTTTAATCTCCGTCTCGACACAGAAGATGATGGGGAAAATGCATGGCCCAATCGGAAAGAATTTGTTAAAAGTTTGATTCGTTTCCACGATTTCGACGTTTTTGGTACACAAGAAGGTTACAAACATCAATTGGACGACATTTTGAAACTGGATGGTTATGCTTACGTAGGTGTTGGACGCGACGATGGCATAGATGAAGGAGAACATTCTGCCATTTTTTTCAAAACAGCTCGCTTTGAAGTGTTGGATAAGGGAAACTTCTGGTACTCAAAAACTCCTGAAGTCCCTTCAAAAGGCTGGGATGCTTTTTGTTGTAATCGTCTTTGTTCGTGGGGAAAATTTAAGGACAAATCTACCGGTAAAATATTTTTTGTTTTCAATTCTCATTTTGACCACATTGGTCACATCGCCCGAAAAAATTCTTCCCTTTTGCTCTTGAAACGCATCGGTGAAATTGCTGGAAATTTTCCGGTTTTCTGCACGGGAGATTTTAATTCTACTCCTGATGCCGAACCTATTCAAATTATTGCTAAAAGTGGAAAACTTTTCGATAGTTACCACATAACCAAACAACCTCCTTATGGCACGGTAGGGACTTTCAATTCTTTTTCGCTTAATTCAAAAATGGACGAAAGAATTGACTATATTTGGGTTACAAGTGGCATTACCATTAATAAATATGGTGTGCTCAACGAACAGCAATACGGTCGTTTTGCTTCCGATCATTTTCCCGTCATGGTCAGTGCTACTTTCTGAAATTAACAATTTCTAAAGGCGGAATTTTGATGCTTTCATCCATTTTCCGCCTTTTCTTGTTCACTTTTCTTTAATTGATTAATTTTGCCCTTCAGGAATTTTTATTCTTTTAAGTTATGACAGTCAAAGAACAAATTGAAGCGCTGCGTCGAGAAATAGAGCAACACAACTATTATTATTATGTGCTATCTCAACCCATTATTTCCGATTACGAATATGACATGAAAATGAAGCAGTTGCAAGAATTGGAAGAAAAATATCCTGAGTATTTTGATCCGCTTTCACCTACACAGCGAGTTGGAAGCGATATTGCTACCGGTTTTGAACAGGCTTACCATACTTATCCCATGCTTTCGTTGGGAAATACTTATACAGAAGGTGAAGTGAAAGATTTTTACGAACGCGTTCGTAAAGCTTTAAATGAACCTTTTGAGCTGGTGTGTGAACTGAAATATGATGGGGTTTCTATTTCCATTACCTACGAAAATGGTGAAATTCAACGAGCTGTTACGCGCGGGGATGGAGAAAAAGGGGATGTGGTTACGGCCAATATCAAAACAATTCGGAGTATTCCCTTGCGATTGAAAGGAAATTATCCTGATAAATTTGAAATTCGCGGCGAAGTGTTGATGCCGTGGGCAGTTTTTGAAGCGCTCAACAAGGAAAGGGAAGAGCAGGAAGAGCCACTTTTTGCTAATCCGCGCAACGCAGCTGCAGGAACTATTAAACTTCAAAACTCAGCCCTTGTTGCTTCCCGCAAACTGGATGCTTATTTTTATTATGTATTGGGAGAACAACTTCCGTTTGCCACGCATTATGAAAATTTGCAGGCAGCTCGTACTTGGGGTTTTAAAATTTCCGAAAACATGAAACTTTGTCGAACACTCGACGAAGTATGGGAATTTATTCATTTTTGGGAAAAGGAAAGAAAAAATTTACCGGTTCCAATTGATGGTATTGTACTGAAAGTTAATTCATTGGAGCAACAACGAAAACTTGGAACAACAGCAAAATCGCCTCGTTGGGCTATTGCTTATAAATATCAGGCTGAGAAGGCATTGACCAAACTTCTTTCGGTTACCTATCAGGTTGGTAGAACGGGAGCCGTTACGCCTGTGGCTAATCTTGAGCCGGTGCAGCTTTCGGGAACCACAGTAAAACGGGCTTCGTTGCATAATGCCGATATTATTGAATCGCTCGATTTGCACATTGGCGATATGGTTTATGTAGAAAAAGGAGGAGAAATTATTCCGAAAATCACCGGTGTGGAAAAAAGCGCACGACTACAAAACGGAAAAGGAGAAAAAGTTGTTTTTATAAAAAATTGTCCCGAATGCAACGCTCCACTGATTCGGTATCCCGGCGAAGCTGCTCATTATTGCCCCAACGAAAACGGATGTCCTCCGCAAATAAAGGGAAAAATAGAACATTTTGTGAGTCGAAAAGCCATGAACATTGAGGGTTTGGGTGAAGAAACCATTAATTTGCTGTACGAAAACGGTTTGCTTAAAAATGTGGCCGATATTTACACTTTGAAAATTTCCGATTTGGTTACATTAGAACGTTTGGGTTTAAAATCGGCTTCCAATCTGATCAATTCTATAGAAAAATCAAAAAAAGTTCCTTTTGAACGCGTATTGTTTGCGCTGGGAATACGTTTTGTTGGCGAAACGGTTGCCAAAAAGCTGGCTTATGCTTTTAAATCAATTGAAGCTCTTCAGCAAGCCGAATATGAAGATTTGATTCAGGTAGAGGAAATTGGAGACAAAATTGCCCAAAGTGTGCGGCAATATTTTTCCGACCCAAAAAATCTGGAAATTATTAACCGATTGAAAGCTGTCGGAGTTCAGATGGCTATCAATGAGGATGCCTCGAAACGGAAAGGAAACGAACTCGAAGGGAAATCGATAGTTATTAGCGGAACTTTCAAATATGGTGATCACGAAAAATACAAAAATTTAATCGAAGCACACGGCGGGAAAAACGTGGGCAGCGTTTCTTCTAAAACTTCTTTTATTTTGGCAGGCGAAAACATGGGTCCCGAAAAGCTGAAAAAAGCACAAACTTTGGGTATCAAACTAATGGATGAAGAAAATTTTCTTTCGTTGATAAACGAAGAAATTCCATCGTCGGCAAGTGAATGATTTTTTCAAACAGTTCAATTCCGGTATTTTGCAAAACCACCAAAAAGAAATAATTATTTAAGGATGACAGAATGAAACTATTAAGCAGAAAAAAAATAAAAAATGCAGCTATAAAATTGTCTGATTCCGATTTTCATGAGCCCAAATTTCTAAATTATTCGGACATTCATTCCATTTTGTTGTTGTTTGAAGCCGACGATGCCGAAAAAAATCTTCAGGTAAAAAAAATTGTGCATTTGCTGAAAGCGGATGGAAAGAAAGTTACTGCCATAGGTTGTCTTCGAAGTAAAAAATTGAAAACCGAATTCCCGATTTTTGAGAATTTAACTATTGTCGATAAAAGTATGACCGATTTTTTTGAAAAACCCAGACATTCGGTCTTTAAAATAATTGACGGCAATAAATTTGATGCTTTGCTCGATTTATCTTTGAACGAAAGCATTCCTCTTCAATATATTTCCCTCTATTCCAATGCTTTGTTGAAAATTGGCATAAAAAAAACATCTTTTCCGTTGTACGATTTTATTTTGGATATCGACAGCATACTTGCTTCCTTAAAAGCAGAACAACTCCCCATTGATTTGATATATATTTTTAATCAGATTATTTTTTACCTGAAAAATATACAAAGTTGCGATGAAAAAGCGTAATTTTGTAACAGAATAAAATTTTTCACTCCATGACGATCAACAATAAGCTTATAGGAATGGGTGTTGCCTTGATAACACCTTTTAAAAGCGACGATTCGATAGATTTTGATGCGTTGGGCCGGTTGGTTGAATACATTATCAGCAACAACGCCGATTATCTGGTTGTATGTGGTACCACCGCCGAAACACCTACCTTGACAGATAAGGAAAAAGAAGAAATTGCTCGTTTTGTTGTTCAGTGCAATGCCGGAAGATTGCCTGTTGTGTTGGGTATAGGCGGAAACAACACCAAAGAGGTGGTTGAAAAAGTTAAAACTTCCGATTTGACAGGAATTGATGCTATTTTATCGGTTACCCCATATTACAACAAACCTTCGCAGGAAGGACTCTATCAACATTTTTCGGCCATAGCCAAAGCATCTCCCTTGCCAATTGTGCTCTACAATGTGCCGGGCAGAACAGGCGTGAACATGACTGCTGAAACTACTTTGCGTCTGGCAAAAGAATTTTCCAATATTTGCGCAGTGAAAGAAGCTTCAGGAAATTTTACACAAATCGATGATATTATCAAAAACAAGCCTCAGGATTTTATGGTTATTTCTGGTGACGATGGTATCACTTTTCCGTTGATTACTTTGGGTGCTGTTGGTGTAATTTCCGTTATCGGCAATGCTTTTCCGCGTGAATTCAGTCGTATGGTTCGTTTGGCTTTGCAGGGCGATTATCAAAATGCCCGTCAGATACATTATCGTTTCACTGAACTCTTTGAATTGCTTTTTGTAGAAGGGAATCCCGCCGGTGTAAAGAGCATGTTGGCTGTCATGGGAATGATAGAAAATAAATTGCGTCTTCCTTTGGTGTCCAATACCATTAAAACGTACGAAAAAATAAAATCAGTGATTGATCAATTGAACTAATAAGCTTTGCTGATAAAATTATTGATTTTGCTATTTGATTGTTAGTTTTGAGTTTTGAGTTTTGAGTTTCGAGTTGTTAATTATGAATGCCTGAATAACTTTTACATTATCTGCATTATCATCGGGCAGAAGAAGGACTTGTATTTCGCGCCGAGCAATATGTTTATAGCAGTGCTGTCGATGATGCCGGAGGAAAAAGATTATTAGATATAATTCTGATATAATTGCTTTAGCAAGCAAACCACCGATTACAAATCGGCGGGAGCAACTTTAGCTGTAATACTAAATAATACTACAATATCAATGAGAATGAAGTAGTACAAAATATATTTTTGTAAATTTGGATATTCAAATAGAATTATGGCAATTGAGACAAAATATTTAACTTCTGACACAATAGAATCCGTTGTGAATGATTTATTTAGCCCATCTAATGTTGGAGCTAAGCCATTTTTAAAGTGGGCTGGTGGCAAAGGACAACTTTTAGATATTTTTCAGAAACTTTATCCTGAAAAATTAAAAAGAAAAAAAATCAAAAATTTTTATGAGCCATTTTTAGGAAGTGGAGCAGTTTTTTTTGACATAGCTCAAAAATATGAAATTGAAAATGCTTTTCTCTATGATATTAATGAAGAACTAATTCTCACATATAAAGTAATTCAAAGGGATGTTAGCAAACTAATAGACTTTTTATATCGATATCAAAAAACATATTTGAAACTTGATAAAGTAAAACGTAAAGAATTTTTCTACGAACAACGTACAAATTATAATTTACAAAGGTTTAATATTGATTATGATAAATATTCTGAAAGTTGGGTACCTCGTGCTGCACAACTAATTTTTTTGAACAGGACATGTTTTAACGGACTTTATAGGGTAAATTTAAAAGGTGAATTTAACTCTCCAGTAGGCGATTATGATAACCCGACAATTTGTGATGAACAAAATTTATTAGCGGTTAATAAGGTTTTAGAAATTGCCGAAATAAAAAAAGCTGACTTTAAAGATATTGTAACAGACTTAAGATCTGATTCTTTTGTTTATTTCGACCCACCCTATCGGCCGATAAGTAAAACTGCAAGTTTTAAAGCATATAACAAACAAGGTTTTACAGACAGCGAACAATTGCAGTTAGCACAGCTTTTTAAACAACTAGATTCAGAAGGATCTTATGTTATGTTAAGTAATTCAGACCCTAAAAATATTGATCCTAATGATAATTTTTTCGATGAAATGTATAATGGATTCAATATAGTAAGAGTTCCTGCAAGAAGAATGATAAATTCAGATCCAACTAAAAGGGGGAGAATAAATGAAATAGTGGTAACAAATTACACAACTGTATAATGGAAAAAGGAACAAAAAGTAATATTTCAGGCAATCAACTTGAAGTTGCCGTAAAAACAGTTTTGCTGGGAAAAGGATTTGAGCTTGTAAAATATAGAGTTTGGGAGAAAAATCAAGAAAAATATGGCAAAGAATTATTACTTGAAAATGTTCCTTTTACTACAGTTTATAATCACAACGGAAATACAGAATTTCTGCTTATTTCTGAAAAATTTAATTTAAAAATTCGTATAGAATGCAAATGGAAACAAGTTGCAGGTTCAGTTGATGAGAAACTCCCGTACCTATACTTAAACACAATTGAAGCAATGCCCGAAGATACAATTATGATATTAATAGATGGCAATGGATGGAAAACCGGTGCAATTAAATGGTTAAAGGATGCCGTTAATCAGAAAAAATATACAATCGAAGAGAATAAACATAAAGAAATTTTAGTTTTTAGTTTGGCCGATTTTTTTACTTGGGCTAACAAAACATTTAACAGATAAAAAAGCAGAACGCATTACAAAATATATTTTCAAACGACTTGAGCCTTTAATCCCAAAATGAAAGAAAGTAAGTTTTTTATTTTTAGTACCTGTTTTTCCAAAGTTTTTCCAACCATTCTGCCATTTTTTTCTCTGCAGCATTATCTTGTTTTTTCCAAATGCTGATATTTTTAAGTTGGTCGGGAAGAAACTGCTCAGCTACAAAATGGTTTTCGTAATCGTGTGAATATTTATAATTTTTTCCGTATCCAAGTTCTTTCATAAGCTTTGTAGGTGCATTTCTTAAATGAAGTGGTACAGGAAGGTTCCCTGTTTTTTCTACCAAATTCAAAGCATCATCAATGGCCAAATAGGCCGAATTGCTTTTAGGGGAAGCAGCCAGATAAACAGTCGTTTCGGCAAGTATAATTCTACCTTCGGGCCATCCTATTTTTTGCAGTGCGTCAAAGCAGGCATTTGCCAGCAGTAATGCATTGGGGTTGGCAAGCCCAATATCTTCGGCTGCGGAAATCACCAATCTGCGGGCAATAAATTTCGGATCTTCGCCACCTGCTACCATTCGCGCCAACCAATAGATGGCAGCATCCGGGTCACTACCACGAATAGATTTGATAAAAGCAGAAATTATATCGTAGTGCATTTCTCCATTTTTATCGTAAGCCATTGGGTTTTGCTGCAGCCGACGGGTAACAATTTCATTGGTTATATGAACCGTTTCGGAAGGTTCGGATGTAACTACCAGTTCGATGATATTCAATAACTTGCGCGCATCACCACCCGAGAAACGCAGCAAAGCTTCCGTTTCATCCAAATTTATCTTTTTCTTTTTCAGTTCTTCATCGGTATTGATAGCCCGCTGAGCCAATTCCAACAAGTCGTTTTTATCCAGTGGAGTAAGTAAATAAACCTGACAGCGGGAGAGAAGAGGAGTAATCACTTCAAATGAAGGATTTTCTGTGGTAGCACCAATTAAAGTTATGGTGCCATTTTCTACCGCTCCAAGTAAAGCATCCTGTTGCGATTTGTTGAAACGATGAATTTCGTCGATAAACAAAATAGGACTTTGTTGCGAAAAAAATCGACTGTTTTTGGCTTTGTCGATAATTTCCCTTACCTCTTTCACCCCTGAATTGATGGCACTCAGCGTATAAAATGGACAATTCAGTTGCCGCGCAATGATTCTTGCCAACGTAGTTTTTCCCACACCGGGAGGTCCCCATAAAATCAGGGAAGCAATACGTCCTGATTCTATCATCTGACGCAAAATTGCATTCTCGCCGACCAAATGTTTTTGTCCGATAAATTGGTCGAGCGTTTGTGGACGAAGGCGTTCAGCTAAAGGCTGCATGAAATAATTTTTTAGAATTGTTCTTACAAATTTAGTTCTAAATTTTTGATTTTTTGTAAACAAACCGAACAAATTCGACATCCCTGTAAATATGTGAAGCTATTTTATCAATCGGGGAGGTTATTTCATAATTCGGGGAGATAGTTTCATGTTTTTAGGGTTGCTATTGGCATTTACAGGTTCTGCATTTTATTTCCCCCAACCCATCCAAAGGAGGGGAGGAAGAGTTTTTTTGTTATGAAATAGGATTCAGGATTATGAACAAAAACTGTAAACAAATTTCAGGACGATACTACTGTAAAACCTTGCACAAATGTTTCGTAGAAGCACCTCAACCGC
This sequence comes from Bacteroidales bacterium, assembly GCA_012517575.1. Classification (GTDB taxonomy): domain Bacteria; phylum Bacteroidota; class Bacteroidia; order Bacteroidales; family Paludibacteraceae; genus MVYY01. Next base: position 21,953 of record JAAYUQ010000123.1, read on the forward strand.
CATATTGCCAAAACGATGTTAGCTGTCGTATTTTTGGTTTAAAATTTCTTTTAGTTCGTCTATCGTCAGTATTGTGTTATTTTCAAGTTTTGAAATTCCTTTGTGTATCATTTTATGGCAATTACTACAAACTAAAGCAATGTCATTCCTTGTCGTCTTTGTTTCTTTCGTTTCATTTAATGGTTTTAAATGGTGAGCTTCTATAAAACCTTTTCCTAAATTACCATACTTTTCAAAAAAAGAAAAACCGCAGACTTCGCAGTTGAGCATTGGATTTGATTGGAATGCTTTTTCTTTTATTTTCTTGATTAAATTACTGTTCCTTTCATAACGCATATGAACAGCAAGTTTACTTTGTCCTACAATTGAAACTGGCTCAAACTCGTCTTGAATTTTCGGTTTTTTTATTTCAGTTCCCGTTTCATTTTTTGGTTTGTAAAATTTTAAAATGTTTCTAAAAATAAAAAAATGAAAATCTTGAGTAAGCCAATTCCAATCAACTTGTTCAAAATCAAATTTTTGGCTTATATTTAATTTAGGATTTTTCCTAAAAAATTTGTTCCATACTTTCAGATGAATTTCTTTAATTGGATATTTTTTTAATTCAATTTCTGTCTGTTTTAAAAATTCCTGACATTGTAAAACATAATTTTCGCCTGTTTTTGGAAATGTGTTTAAGTCGGTGTCAAAAATATAATTTATAGTTTCATTAAATCCTTTTGATGGAACAGGATATATTTTGTTTGGAAAAATAAAAGCTAACCAAGCCGTCAAACCTGTATAACTCATTGTTTTGTTTGACCAATTTACTTCTTCAAATTTTTTTGTTTTAAATTGTCTAAAAAGTTGAATGTCAGCCAAACCAATAAATTCGCTTGGCGTTTTTTTTTGCACTTTTTAAAATAAATTGAATACCTGTTGATTTGTCGTATTTAATTTTTTGTGAACGTAATAATAAAGTTAAAATTTCTTCATCCGATTGGTTTTCAAAGTCAATGTTACTTTGAATGAAATTGGCAAATTCAAATTTATATGCTTCGTCAATTATCCAAATTGAATTGTTTAAATGATTAAGATATTTTAAAATTACATTATTTAGTCGTTCCTTAAATTTATTCTATTCGACTAAATATCAATAAAATAGTTATAAAAAAGTTTGTTTATATTTGCAGGAATGAGTATCTTTACAGTATAAAATACTGCAAATTATGATAGGAAAATCACCGAGAAAAG
>JAAYUQ010000124.1 GCA_012517575.1 Bacteroidales bacterium
AAAAAATTTTTGCGCTAATATTCAATAAAAAATAGTAAAGAAAACGATTTACAATGGAAAATAAAGGGCCACAAAATAACAATTCGCAACAAAAACCTTCAGGCAAAGGGTTTAAGTTTAACATTACCTGGATTTACATCATCATTATTGCCATTCTGATAGGTTCCTATCTTTTTACGGACAATACTCCGGTGAAAGAAGTTCCTTTTTCAACTTTCGAGAACTACATGTACACCCACAAAATGGAGAAAATTGATGTGTATTCTTCTCGAAACGTAGCAGAAGCACTGATTGTAAAAGATTCTTTGAAACAGGTTTTTGGCGACAAGTACGAAATGTATGCCAAAGAGCCCAAAATCAGAACGCGTATCCCTTCAGCCGAAGAATTTTCAAAAATTTATCAAAAGGCCAAAGATCAATATGGTTTGACAGCTATTGTGGATTATAAAGAAAGTAGAAATTATATCGAAATTTTTCTTTATAGTGTTTTACCATTTCTATTGCTGATTCTATTCTTTGTATTTATGAATCGCCGGATGGCAAATCAGATGGGAAGTGGTGGCAGTGGAGGAATTTTTAATGTTGGCAAGTCCAAAGCGCAGCTTTTCGACAAAAGCAATGTTGCCAATCGAATTACTTTCAGAGATGTTGCCGGTTTGGCAGAAGCAAAACAGGAAGTTGAAGAAATTGTGGAGTTTTTAAAAAATCCTTCCAAATATACCGAGCTGGGTGGAAAAATTCCAAAAGGTGTTTTGTTGGTAGGCCCTCCGGGAACAGGAAAAACTTTGTTGGCTAAGGCAGTTGCCGGTGAAGCAGATGTTCCTTTTTTCTCTATTTCCGGGTCCGAATTTGTCGAAATGTTTGTAGGAGTTGGCGCATCGCGTGTTCGCGACTTGTTTCGTCAAGCTAAGGAAAAAGCACCATGCATCATCTTTATTGATGAAATTGATGCTATTGGACGGGCAAGAGGAAGAAATCCAAATTTCGGCAGCAATGATGAGCGGGAAAATACCCTCAATCAGTTGTTGACAGAAATGGATGGATTTGCATCAAATAGTGGTGTGATTATACTGGCAGCTACCAATCGTGCCGACATCCTCGACAAGGCTTTGCTTCGTCCCGGCCGTTTTGACCGTCAAATTCATGTCGATCTTCCCGACGTACAGGAACGAAAGGAAATTTTTAAAGTCCATCTTCGTCCTATAAAAATCAACGAAACAGTGGATATTGATTTTCTGGCCAAGCAAACGCCCGGATTTTCAGGTGCCGACATTGCCAATGTTTGCAATGAAGCAGCTTTGATTGCTGCTCGAAAAAACAAAACATTTGTCGATAAGCAGGATTTTCTTGACGCAGTGGACAGAATTATTGGAGGATTGGAAAAACGAACCAAAATAACCACCAAATTTGAGAAACGTTCTATTGCTTACCATGAAGCCGGTCATGCAACCATTAGCTGGATGTTGGAACATGCGAGTCCACTGGTTAAAGTTACTATTGTTCCCCGAGGAGAAGCTTTAGGCGCAGCTTGGTATCTTCCTGAAGAACGTCAACTTACTGTTAGGGAACACATGCTCGACGAAATGTGTGCCACACTCGGCGGAAGAGCTGCCGAAGAAATCTTCCTGAATCAAATGTCGACCGGCGCTATCAACGATTTGGAAAGAGTTACCAAACGTGCTTATGCAATGGTTTCCTATTTTGGTATGAGTGAAAAACTTCCAAATTTGAGTTACTATGATTCGTCGGGAAATGCAGAGTATTCGTTTACAAAACCTTACAGCGAAAAAACAGCCGAACTGATTGATGCAGAAGTGAAAAAAATTATCAGTCAGGAATATGAACGTGCCAAAGAAATTTTGAAGAAACATGCTGACGGTCACAATCAACTTGCAGAATTGCTGATTGAAAGAGAAGTTATTTTCTCCGAAGATTTGGAAAGAATATTCGGAAAACGTCAATGGCCTTCTCGGAGCGATGAATTATTGGCTCAAAATGGTGAAAATGGAAAATTGGCTGAACATTCTGAAGGTAATTCAGTAGAAAATGCAGGAGATGAAGAATGATTTTTCTGATAAAAAAGAAATTTCGTCACGGGAAATTATTCTTCGGCAAATTTCTGCAGTCTCTCACCGTAGAAAAGCGGAAAGTAATCCATATAATTTTTCCGGATATCAGATTTACGAGGAAATTGTTCCAGACGCAATTAGCTGTTTTCAACAGGAGATTAGAGCGGTTTCCGGAGAATGCTTTGTTTTTGAAAATGAGCCAGAATTATTTGTTTCCCTGAAAAAATTTGTTTCTAAAAATGGGTTTTCTAAGTTACATTGCCGTGATGAAGAATTGAAAGAGCGTTTGAATAATTTTGACATTCCTTTTTCATCTTCAGAAGCCGATTTTGAAACCATGGATGTCGGAATTACCGGTTGTGAATTTCTGGTAGCTCGCACAGGCAGTGTCATTGTTTCTTCCTTTAATTCGGGAAGAAGAATGAATATTTTTCCGCCTGTTCACATTGTGGTGGCTCACAGCTCCCAACTGGTTGATTTTTTGGAAGATGCTTATGGTCAAATTCTTCAAAAATACGGATATAAATTGCCTTCTGTAGTTTCTACCATTACGGGTCCCAGTCGTACTTCGGACATTGAAAAAACATTGGTGCTGGGGGCACATGGACCAAAACAATTAGTTGTTTTTCTTTCCAAAAGATAGAAGTCCATTCTTTTATTAAAAATAATGAGTAAGTTTGCAATTCGGAACGAATAATTTTAAAACATCTATGAACGAATTGTTGAAACGTATAGTAAGCGGAGTGGTTTATGTTGTATTGGTAGTAGCTGCAGTTTTAAGTCATCCGGTGGCTTTTGCTTTGCTTTTTTCTTTGGTCACCTTCTTGTCCCTTTTAGAATTTCATAAAATAACCAACCGTTCTTCAGATATAGAAGTTCCTCTTCCTTTTGCTTCAGCCGGC
>JAAYUQ010000125.1 GCA_012517575.1 Bacteroidales bacterium
ATTGAGGTTCGCAGTGAGATAAACATTTACATGCGACCCGATTGCGGCGTTGCTTTTGTTGAGATAAACGCTGCCATCGGGATGATAGGCCGTGGCATTATCGAATGTTTTTGTAACGTAACTCAGCCCTGCGCCGGCTTTGAATGCCATATTAAAGTGTTGATAGCGTAAAATCGGTAATTTCAAATAAGGATATATGGCTACAGCATATCCCAATGTATCGGGATGACAGAAGTCCAAAAAAGCTGTGGAAATGCCAATGGAGGGAAAATTCAGGTATTGATGCCACGGTTTTTCTCCCGTGGTTTGCCATTCAATGGAAAGTTCTCCGCCTCTGAGAGGTCCTTTGACCAAATTTTTGAGATGTTTGTTGTGCTTCAGTATTTCACCGTAAATGTAATCTCCGCTCAGAGAATAATTTTTAGAAATTTGCGCCGTGCCAAAGAAATAACTTGAGAAAAACAGGAACAACAACAGTAGATTTTTTTGATTTCTATCCATAAATGTAATTTTCCTTTGACAATTTTTGGTTACCTTTGAAAGCGTAAAGTTAACTATTTTTTTAATCGAGCGAATTGTTTTAAATCCTATCAGTAAATAATTTATATAGCAAAGCGTGGGTTGATATGATTTCTATTTTTAAAAAAGAACTCCTAAGTTTTTTTGGCAGTGCTACGGGATATTTGGTTATCGGTATTTTTTTGTCTCTGACGGGATTGTTTTTGTGGGTTATTCCGGGAGAGTTTAATGTTCTCGAATCGGGTTATGCCAATGTGGATGGTTTGTTTTATTTGGCACCATGGCTTTTCTTGTTTTTATGTCCTGCCATCACCATGCGATCTTTTGCCGAAGAAAAAAAATCGGGGACGTGGGAAATACTCATCACCAAACCTTTGAGTATAACCGAATTGGTGTTGGGAAAATTTTTGGCTGGTTGGGTATTGGTTTTGATTGCATTATTTCCTACCATTCTGTATTATTTTTCGGTTTATTTTTTGGCCGAACCTGTTGGGAATGTTGATACAGGCGCTTTTTGGGGATCGTTTATCGGTTTGGTTTTTCTGTCGGGTGTTTACATATCCATTGGAATTTTTTCGTCATCGCTCTCAAACAATCAGATTATTTCGTTTGTTGTGTCTGTGTTGTTGTGTTTTATTTTCTTTTACGGTTTTGATTTGTTGGGAAGTTTTTTTTCTTCAGGAACAGTGATAGATATTGTACAAAATTTTGGAATAAATGCTCATTACAAATCCTTGAGTCGTGGTGTGGTAGATATGCGCGATGTGTGTTATTTTTTATTTTTAACCGGATTGTTTTTGGCAATAATTGTTTGGAAAAATTCAAAATCGCAAAAGTAAATGTAGATTTTTAATTATTTCTTATATTTCTGATTAATAGAAATTTATATATAGAAAAATAAAGAAGGATGAATAAGAGTTTGATTTTGATTTCAAATGATGATGGAATAGATGCAAAAGGGATTAAAATTTTAACAAAGTTGATGCAGCAGTTGGGAGATGTGGTGGTAGTAGCTCCAGATGTTCCGCGTTCGGCACAGTCAAACGCCTTAACGGTTACGCAACCCATTCGTTTCAGAAAAATTGAGGAAGAGGAAGGAATGATTCGTTATTCCTGTACCGGAACGCCTACCGATTGTGTAAAAATTGCACTGAATGAAATTCTAAATCGTAAACCTGATTTATTGGTTTCCGGAATCAATCATGGTTCCAATTCTGCTATTAATGTTATCTATTCAGGCACTATGGGTGCTGTTTTTGAAGGTTGTGAGAATGGAATCCCTTCTATTGGTTTTTCTTTGGCCAGTCATTTTCCCGATCCCGATTTTGGATATTTTGAACCTTATGTATTGAAAATTGCGCAGACGGTTTTGGAAAAAGCTCTTCCCGAAAGTGTGTGTTTGAATGTAAATGCTCCTTGTGGAGAGATTCGTGGGGTACGTGTTTCGCGTCAATGTAAGGGATACTGGACAAAAGAGTTTGCCGGAAGAACCGATCCGGCCGGCAGGGCTTATTATTGGCTCACAGGATATTTTGAAAATATGGAACCTGATGCTGAGGATACAGATGAATGGGCTATCAGTCATGGTTTTATTTCCATTGTACCCGATAAAATTGATTTGACAGCTTATGAAGCTATGGAAACAATCAGAAGTTGGGATTTGTAAAATTTGACTGCTGTGAAACGTTTCAATCGATTTTATTTTGGCTTTTTGTTGGGTTTAATATTGCCAAGTATTTTCGTGTGGCTCTATTTAAAAGGGTTTTATCCTGTCGAATTATCTTTTGTTGAAATTTTGAAAAGGCTTTATCCCAGTGTTTTGTTGGGAAAATTGATGTTGTTATCCATAGTTCCCGATTTGCTGATGGCATTTGTTTTTTATAAAATGGATGCTTTTCGTCTTTCTTCGGGGACGATTGTGGGGGGATTCCCTTTTTTGGTTGCAAGTTTATTTATGTTGTAAGTTACTGATTATGTGCTTACTGAAGTAATTTGTTTTTTTGTTTATATTCTTATTCATGAAGTATTTTCTTATAGCGGGTGAGGCATCGGGCGATTTACATGCATCGCATTTGATGCATGAACTGAAAAAACAGGATCAACAAGCTGAGTTTTGTTTTTTGGGCGGCGATTTAATGCTGGCAGAAGGCGGAGAAATGATAAAACACTATCGACAAATGGCTTTTATGGGATTTGTTGCCGTGTTGAAAAACTTGTCGGTTGTTTTAAGTAATATTAAAGAATGTAAGCAGGCGCTTGTAAAATTTCAACCGGACGTGCTGATACTGATTGATTATCCAAGTTTCAATCTTAGAATGGCCGAATTTGCAAAAAAAAAATTAAACATCCCCGTGTATTATTATATTTCTCCCAAAATTTGGGCATGGAAAGAGTATAGAATAAAAAAAATAAAACTTTATGTAGATAAAATGTTTACAATTTTTCCTTTTGAAACGGAATTTTATGCTAAACATAGTTATCCGGTTGAATATGTGGGCAATCCTACGGTAGATGCTGTGGAGGAGTTTAAAAAATCTTATCGGGGAAATTTTCAGATGTTCTCTCAATTCAACAATTTACTCCAAAAACCTGTAATAGCATTATTAGCAGGCAGCCGCCGACAGGAAATTAAATCTTGTTTGCCTCGTATGATCGAAGCATCAATGCAGTTTTCCGATTATCAATTTGTTATTGCAGGAGCGCCAGGCATTGAAAAGGAATTTTATTTTTCTATTTTGAAAAATTCTTCTGTTGCAGTAGTTTTTGGTCAGACTTATGAGTTGCTTTTGCATTCGGAAGCAGCCATTGTCAATTCAGGTACGGCTACACTCGAAACAGCTTTAATCGGAACTCCACAGGTTGTAGTTTATCATGTTACTTTTGGTAAATTGGCTTATTGGCTGAAAAAACTGTTTATTAAAGTCAAATATATTTCTTTAGTTAATCTGATGGCAGGGAAGGAAGTGGTGAAGGAACTTTATGCTCATTTGTTTACGGTTGAAAATCTGAAAAAGGAACTGAATGCTATTCTGACTGATGAGCGCTACAGAGAGAAAATGAAAAATGATTATAAGAAAGTTGCCGAGATATTGGGAGAAGCAGGAGCTGCTAACCGAGCCGCAAAAAAAATATTTGTTTTACTGCAGTCAGGGAAGTCCCGCATTATCCCATGACACAGGCCATGGCCAAACTGTAGAATTTGGAATTGACGCTTTCGCTTCTTGAAGTCAGTACTACCGGTTTTTGTGTTCCTTGAAGAAGACCTGCCATTTCGGCTTTTGCAAAAACCATCAATCCTTTGTAAAAAGTATTTGCACATTCAAAATTTGGAAAAACAAGGATGTCGGCATCTCCATGAATGGGAGAAGGAACTTTTTTTATGCTTCCTCTTTCGGGATCCAAAGCCAGAAAAATGTCAAGAGGCCCGTCCATAATCACGTCGCCAAATTCTCCCATTCTCCATTTGTCCATGATATCGAGATAATCCTGCATGTATTGAATTTTAGGATTGGCTTTTTCTGTTGCGTGTATCAAAGCTATCTTGGGTCGGGCAATTCCAAACTTGTGCGCAGTTTCTGTAACGTATTTTATCATGGCTGTTCGCTGTTCGACAGTGGGAGAGGGGATTACGGCTGGATCAGTAAAAAACAGCAGTTTATGGTAAGAAGGTATCTCCAAAGCTGCATTATAAGTAATAATTTTCCCCTTTTCTACTATGCCGTTTTCTTTATCCAGAATGGCACGTAAAATCACGTCAGTGTTTACCAATCCTTTCATTAAAATATCAGCTTCGCCTGACTTGACCATTCTTACTGCTTCTCGTGTGGCTTGTTCAACTTCGGGAATATCGATAATGTGAACATAGGGAGTCAGTTTGTGTTCAAAAAAGAGCGGCGATTCTATCATGGCCAGGTCGCCAATTAGGAAGGCTTCCACGAAACCGCTATCTGAAGCCCTAAGAACGGCTTCTAATGTATGCGAATCTACTGCATTTGCTACGGCAATGCGTTTTCTGTTGTTTAATAATTTTAAATGGGCTATCAGTTCAGCGAATGAAGAAATAGATTCCATACCTTGATTTTTCCACAAACTTACATAAAAATTTGGAATTTATTCATTTTTTACAAAATACCTGTTTGTATTTTTCCTGATTCATACTGATTTTTTTGTGCGTATTTTTAGAGGAAACACAATTACAAAAAAAGATTGGACTTGTATCGAAACAAATCCAATCTTATCAAGAGAAATAGACGTTTTTTACAAAAAACATCAATTAATCAGTTCGAATCCTGTGTAGGGAATTAAAGCTTTTGGAATGCGGATACCTTCGGGAGTTTGATTATTTTCCAACAAGGCAGCCACAATTCGAGGCAAAGCCAGAGCGCTGCCGTTGAGGGTGTGACAAAGTTCTATTTTTTTATCCGAGCTTCGGTAACGGCATTTCAATCGATTGGCCTGGTAACTTTCAAAGTTCGAAACAGAACTAACTTCCAACCAGCGTTGCTGAGCAGCCGAATAAACTTCGATATCGAAAGTTAGTGCGGAAGTAAAACTCATGTCTCCTCCACAAAGTCGGAGCGTTCTCCATGGTAATTCAAGCTTTTCCGCCAATCCTTCCACATAGTGAACCATTTCGTATAGTGTATCGTATGATTTTTCGGGAAGTTGAATTTGTACAATTTCTACCTTATCGAACTGATGAAGCCTGTTTAAACCTCTTACATCTTTTCCGTACGAGCCGGCTTCGCGTCGAAAGCAAGCAGAATAAGCCACATTCTTTATCGGCAATTCGTTTTCGTTCAGAATCATTCCTCTGTAAATATTGGTTACAGGAACTTCTGCTGTAGGAATCAAATAAAGATTGTCTTCCTGACAGAAATACATTTGACATTCTTTATCGGGAAGTTGTCCGGTGGCGTAAGCAGAAGCTTCGTTCACTACATATGGTGGTTGAACTTCCATGTAACCGGCTGCGCGTGCATTGTCAAGAAAAAAATTAATAAGAGCACGTTGAAGTTGGGCACATTTTCCTTTATACAGGGGAAACCCGGCCCCTGTAATTTTAACGCCGGTTTCGAAATCTATAATGTCGTATTTTTTTGCCAAATCCCAATGAGGTAACGCATCTGCCGGTAGTGAGGGAATTTTTCCTCCGGTTCGTTCCACATGATTGTCTTCTGCAAGTTTTCCTTCGGGAACGCTTTCGTGTGGTAAATTTGGAATCTGTACCAGAATTTCATTCAGTGTGGCTTCTATCTGATTTTGTTTTTCTTCGAGCAGCTTAATACTTTCTTTCAGCTCGATGGTTTTTTGTTTCAGAGCATCAGCTTCTGATGTTTTTCCTTGTTTATAAAGCGATCCTATTTCTTTGGAAATTTTGTTGATTTCGGCAGCAATAGAGTCGGCGTCATATTGAGTTTTTTTCCTTTCGGCGTTAAGTTCCAAAACTTTTGAAATTAACTGTTCTCCATCAAAGTGTTTCTTTTTCAAGCGTTTCAGAACATCTTCGGAATTTTCGGCAATATATTTAAGTGTAAGCATTATAAAAGATTTTTTATCGAAATATTTAAAGGACAGCCGAATTGCTTTGTCCTAAAGATCAGATTCGAGTAATAATTAATAAAAAAATCTCCTACAATTTTACCGACGGTAAATTATCAGGAGATTATCGTGTGTTTACAAGTCTCTTGCATCGAAAGAGACTGAATTTATTCAATTCATTTCAGGATTGATGGAAACATAAGAGCGATTACCGGTTTTCTTGCGGAATTCAACTTTTCCATCTACCAAAGCATATAAAGTATGGTCTTTACCCATTCCGATATTTTTACCGGGATGATGAACCGTACCTCTTTGACGAACAATAATATTACCTGCTTTGGCAAATTGTCCGCCATAAATTTTTACTCCAAGTCGCTTGCTTTCTGATTCACGACCATTTTTTGAGCTTCCTACTCCTTTTTTATGTGCCATTTTTGGTGAATTTTTAAAATTAAGCTACAATTTCTTTTATCATTAATTCAGTGAAATCCTGACGGTGTCCTGTGCGTTTCCTATAACCTTTTCTGCGTTTTTTGTGAAAAACGATAACTTTTTCTCCTCTAATGTGTCCTACCACATCGCAAATTACTTTTGCTCCTTCTACGCAGGGTGTACCAACAGCTATTGAGCCATCGTTGTCTACCAGCAACACTTTGTCAAATTCTACTTGCGAGCCTATTTCGGCTTCTTCCATTCGATGTACGTACAGTTTTTTGCCTGCTTGTACTTTAAATTGTTGTCCTAAAATTTCTACAATTGCGTACATTATGTTCTATTTTTTGTTAAATCAGTAAGGTGAGTTGCCTTAGGCAGTGCTTCTTGAGACCTTTTCTGAATGGAGGTGCAAATGTACAAAATTTTTTTTGTTTCTCCTTCGTTTTTCTCAAAATTTTTCTGATTTCGATTTTCTTTGATTTTTTGGTACTTGAAAATTTCACAGTAAACTTTATTTTTTTGTTTTTGAATTTTCCAGCAGAAGTCTTGCGAAAAGTAAGTAGTAGTGAAACGAGCAATACAGGAGTCGGAGTTTAAAATGAAAGGTGATGTGAGAAGAATTGAAAATTATCTTTTATATTTGTTGTTGAAACAGTAAAAATTTTTATGGAATATCAATTGACTGATTTTTTGCCTGTAACGCGCAAAGAACTCGAATTAAGAGCATGGGAAGATGTGGATGTGGTTTTTTTTACGGGCGATGCTTATGTGGATCATCCGGCTTTTGCCAATGCCGTAATAGGAAGGTTGATGGAGTCATTGGGTCTTCGTGTGGCTATCGTTCCTCAGCCTAATTGGAGAGACGATTTGCGCGATTTTAAAAAAATGGGACGACCACGTATGTTTTTTGCTGTTTCGGCCGGTAATATGGATTCCATGGTTAATCACTATACGGCCAATAAGCGCTTGCGTTCCAATGATGCTTATTCTCCCGATGGAAAGTCCGGGTTCCGTCCCGATTATGCTTCGGTCGTCTATTGTAATATTTTGAAGAAACTTTATCCCGACGTACCCATCCTTATCGGTAGAATAGAAGCTTCACTGCGGCGGCTTACACATTACGACTACTGGTCGGACAAGTTGAAACGGAGTATTTTGTTTGATACCAAAGCCGATTTACTCGTTTACGGAATGGGGGAATTACCTTTGAAAGAATTAATTCGTCAGTTAAGAAGTGGGAAAAAATTCCATGAATTGACCGATATTCCCCAAACAGTTTATCTGTCCCATGATATTCCTCAAGATAATTTGTGGAATAACATAGAATTACCTTCTTTTGAAACCTGCTTACATGACAAAAAGAATTATGCTGCTGCATTTAAAACAATCGAAGAGCAGTCCAATCGTTATCAAGCAGATAGGTTAATTCAAAAAACTGAAGATAAATGGGTAATTGTAAATCCACCTTATCCTCCCATGGATGAGAACGAACTCGACGCTTCTTTTGAATTGCCTTATACCCGATTGCCTCATCCCAAGTATAAGGGGAAAACCATTCCGGCTTACGAAATGATAAAATTTTCGGTCAATATTCACAGAGGTTGTTTTGGAGGTTGTGCTTTTTGTACTATTTCCGCCCATCAAGGGAAATTTGTCGTTTCAAGGTCAAAAAAATCTATTTTGAATGAAGTAAAGAAAATTATGCTTATGCCTGATTTTAAAGGGTATATAAGTGATTTGGGTGGACCTTCGGCAAATATGTATGAAATGAAAGGAAAAAACATTGAAATTTGCAAAAAATGTAAAAAACCATCCTGTATCTTTCCGAAAGTTTGTTTCAATCTCAATACCGATCATCATAAATTGCTGGATATTTATCGTTCGGTAGATGCTCTAACGGGGATTAAAAAATCTTTTGTGGGTAGTGGTATCCGTTACGATTTACTTTTACACGAATCTGCAGATGAGCCCACAAAAAAAAGTCAATCTGAATATATTCAAGAATTGATTCTTCATCATGTTTCCGGTCGCCTGAAAGTGGCTCCCGAGCATACTTCCGACCGAGTTTTGGAGATTATGAGAAAGCCTTCTTTCCGTTATTTTATTCAGTTCAAGGCTCAGTTCGACAGAATAAACAAAGAAGCAAATTTAAAACAGCAAATTATTCCGTATTTTATATCCAGCCATCCCGGATGCACAAAGGAAGATATGGCTGAACTGGCTGTTATTACGAAAAATCTGGATTTTAAGCTGGAGCAGATTCAGGATTTTACTCCGACACCCATGACGCTGTCAACTGAAATTTATTATACCGGATTGCATCCTTATTTTTTACAACCTGTTTATGTCGCCAAAACCAAAGAAGAAAAACTCGAGCAGCGGAAATTCTTCTTTTGGTACAAACCCGAATACCGAAGTCAGATAAAACGTGATTTATTGATGATGCAGCGTCCTGATTTGCTTGAGAAATTGTTTCAAAAAGAAAAGAAATAACTTTTTTAATTTGAAGTTCAATTAGTAAATGCAATTTTTAGAGGTATAAGATGATAAACAAAAGTGCCAAAATAATAGTTTTGTTGTCTTTTTGAAAAGTCCATAAAAATCAGTAACTTTGTAAGTTGATAGCAGGTTGGTTTGTCGCTTCCCAAAATTTTTGGGAAGAGGAAAGTCCGGGCAACATAGAGCACCATATTTCCTAACGGGAAGCTGTCCGCAAGGGCAGAGTAGCGTAACAGAAAACAACCGCCTTGCTGCTCAGGCAAGGTAAGGGTGAAAAGGTGAGGCAAGAGCTCACCGGTAAGAGTGGTAACACTCTTAGCCGTACGCCTTATGGGTTGCAAGATCATGTATACCGACGCATGTAGGATGGCTCGTCCGATGTCGGGGGGTAGATCGCTAAAGGCAAGTGGTGACACTTGCTTTAGATAAATGACAGACGCTTTGCTTTTGCAAAGTACGGAACCCGGCTTACAAACCTGCTATTTTTTAAAAAAAAAGTGGCTGATTTTTCAATGATAGTTTTTGTGTTAAATCTCAATTTCACAAAATTTTAAAACATCATTCATCTGCTTATGTCTTCTCCAATAGATTTTTTTGTCCGCGTTTACAATTTTATTGTTAGCGACATTTGGAAAATTGCCGAAAATGAACTGACACGTACCCGCCGTTTTTTTTATCATTTGATAAAAATAATAATTTACTCTATTAATGGCTACATCAATGATAAATTGAGTGTCAGAGCTTCTGCACTAACTTATTCCATTCTTTTTGCGGTAGTGCCTGTTATTGCCATTATCATTGCAATAGGACGAGGCTTTGGTATGGAAACGCTGATTGAAGATGCGTTAAAAAACACTTTTATAGCTCAGGCGAATCTTGTGCCGGTAGTTATGGACTTTGTTAAAAAATACTTGGAAAGCATTCAGGGCGGCGTATTTCTGGGAGTAGGTATTGTGATTTTACTTTGGGCGGTAGTGAGTTTTTTTATGCAGGTGGAAGATACTTTTAACAGCATTTGGCAGGTAAAAAAATCGCGTTCTATTCTTCGTCAGTTTACCACTTACTTTTCCATTATTCTTATTTTACCTGTTTTTATTGTACTTTCCAGCGGATTTTCAATTTTTGTTAATTCAACCATTTCACAAATTCCCGGTTTCCAGATTTTGAATCCTCTTTTAAAAGTTGGAGCAAATTTAGTACCCTACTTAATCAATTGGTTGATTTTTACTTTCATGTATTTATTTATTCCGAATACTCAAGTGAGGTTTATTAATGCTTTGATTGCCGGAATTATTGCAGGGACAGCTTTTCAGTTATTTCAAATTCTGTATATCACCGGACAAATAAATTTGTCGCGTTACAACGCCGTATATGGTGGTTTTGCGGCAATTCCTTTGCTAATACTTTGGATTCGCATATCTTGCTTAATTGTACTCTTGGGTGCTGAATTGACCTACGCTTCTCAGAACATTCGCAATTATGAAACAGAACTGGATACTCAGAATATTAGCATAAGAAATAAAAAATTTATTTCGTTATATATTACTTATCTTGTTATCAAACAATTTGAATTGCAAAAACCTCCCCTGTCTTCCGAGCAAATTGCTTCTGATTTTAAATTGCCTATTCGTTTGGTAAATCAGATTCTCAATGATTTGGTTGGTATTTCAGTATTGATTGAAGTATTCAATGATAAAAATAATTCTAAAAGTTACCAGCCTGCAATGGATATTAACCAATTAACAGTAGGATTGTTTTTTGATAAGTTCGAATCTCACGGAACAGGGATGACCTTATTACTAAATAATGAACAACTTAAAAATTTTTGGGAAAAGACGTTCGCTGTTTTAGATGCAGGTAGTAAAGAATTTTCTAATAAGATTTTAATTAAGGATCTGTAAATCAGTTGTTTGCAATTTTAATTTATTGAAACAAAAAAGGGCAAGCTCCCTACATCGCACCGCTACAACTTTCTACCCTTGCTGCGGTCAAGCCCTGGGGGAGTTTGAAAGGAGCTGGTCGTGTAGGACTTACCCCGTTGCAAAGGTACAAATTTTTATTATATCTCCAAATATCTCAATATTTTTTCCAAAAACACAGCACGTGACAAAAAATTCTCGCTTAGTTTTAAGAGTGGATAGGGATGTTTTCGGAGAATTAACACCAACTTTTAAGTGGTGGTATTGTAAATAGTCGTTCCTTAAATTTATTCTATTCGACTAAATATCAATAAAATAGTTATAAAAAAGTTTGTTTATATTTGCAGGAATGAGTATCTTTACAGTATAAAATACTGCAAATTATGATAGGAAAATCACCGAGAAAA
>JAAYUQ010000126.1 GCA_012517575.1 Bacteroidales bacterium
AAAACTGTAAAGAAAAAATAAAAACGAAAGCAACAGCACGGAATATAATCCCTCATAATCAAGTTGAATATGGTTGATGAAATAAACCACCATTTTCGATAAAATATAACCACAAAGGGCTCCAATGATAAATTGACGAAAGAAAAGTAAAACTACTTCCATTCCACTAATGCGGGAAGATTGCAAAAGTTGAATAAAGACAATCATCAACATGTAAGCGATAGGATCATTGCTTCCGCTTTCCAATTCAAGTAAAGGACGCAAGTTATGTTTTATGGATAATTTTTTGGACCGCAGGATAGAAAATACCGAAGCTGAATCGGTTGAAGACATGATGCTGCCCAACAGCATCGACTCCAAAAAACTGAAAGTAATAGCAGTGAAAAGATGATGCGTCAGCCAAAAGATAAAACATCCGGTAATAAATGCCGTAAGTAACACGCCAAAAGTGGACAAAATAATGCCTTGCCAAAGGATCGGCCTTATTTCAGATAAACGAGTGTCCATACCGCCGGAAAATAAAATGATATTTAAAGCGACAACACCAATGAGTTGGGCTTGTTTGGGGGAGTCAAACTGTATTCCCAAACCGTCGCTTCCGGCAAAAATCCCCACCAGCAAAAAAAGCAACAACGCAGGAACTCCAAAACGATAGCTCGTTTTACCTGCTATAATACTTATGATGAGAAGAATAGAAGCAACCAGGAAATAAAATTCAACAGAAACATTCATAAAACTGTTCATTAAGGTGCAGTACAAACTTATAATTTTTTAGCCGGATATTAAAATTTCATTGCTAAAAAGAAACAGTTTTTTGAGTTCTTAAAATAGTTTTAAAATTAAAAAGAATCTATTATCAGCTTTCTTTGCTACCCGTTATTCAGCCAAAACTTTCTGTTGAGAACAGGAAAAAACAACTACCCGTTCGTTAACAAATATCTATAATCATTTGAAATTGAAAGATTCTATAAATTTTGAAAGATTTTTTCAGCTGAAAAACTTTGGTATTTTCAGAAAAAGGATTATCTTTGCAATCTCAAAAAATGGTACCATAGCTCAGTTGGTAGAGCAAAGGACTGAAAATCCTTGTGTCCCCGGTTCGATTCCTGGTGGTACCACTCAAAAAAAAGAAATGCCTTCAACCCAATGTTGTGGGCATTTTTTTTGAGTGGTTTCCAAATTTCACTTCAAATTACTCCAGTACTCTTATTCGTTTTCGCACCATTTCAACAACCACATTATGAATCGAACGGGCAAATAAAAATTCCCAAATTCCCATCTACGAGAACCATTTTTGACTTGTACGGTTGGCAGAATAAAGATTGAAATATTTTTTCAAAAATTTCCAAAAAAATAGTGGATTTATCGCTTTTATACGTATTAATATAAATGATGAATGGTTTTTTCTCTTTTGGTGTTGGTTTTAGGGGTTGCGAAGGCTGATTGCAAAATAAGCAAATATATTTCAATCAGCCTTTTTTATTCAAAAAATTTAATCACGATCTTTCCATCAAAATAAACCAAGTTCATAGAATTACTCGTATATTGCTGTAAACGATTGTTTTAATAACCACAATTAACTGAAAATTCAATTTTAAAACTCAAATATTATGAAATTCAAACATCTAAGCCTAATTTTAATTTCATTATCCTTGTTATTGCCGGCTTTTGCACAGGGAGTTAATAAAAAATCAAAGACGTCTGAGATAGTTCAAAGAACCATTCACGTGGATTACACCTCAGAAAAAGGGCTCTTGAATACTATGTTTAAGGAATGTATTGGTGCTGGAAGAGCTAACGAGGGGTTACGGGCAGATTGGCAGCAGCAATTGATGTTTGTGAAGAAGGAATGTGATTTTAAGTATATTCGCATGCATGGCCTGTTATGTGATGATATGGGTGTTTACAGAGAAGATAATAAGGGGAATGCCGAATACAATTTTCAGTATATTGATGCATTATACGATTTTCTGCTTAGTATCGGTATTCGACCTTTTGTTGAATTGAGTTTTATGCCATCGGCATTGGCCAGTGGAAATGAAACTATTTTCTGGTGGAGGGGAAATGTTACACCACCAAAGGATTACAAAAAATGGGAAGATTTGATTAGTAATCTGGTTCAGCATTTTACCGATCGATATGGAGCTGAAGAAGTTAAGCACTGGTATTTTGAAGTTTGGAACGAACCCAATTTGTCGCCAGGATTCTGGTCAGGGACACAGCAGGATTATTTCAAATTGTATGAATATACGGTAAAGGCTGTCAAGAGTGTAAATGTCGACTATAAGGTTGGTGGACCTGCCACTGCTGGCGCTGCATGGGTACCAGATATGATTTCCTATTGCAGCAAAAACAAATTACCGCTCGATTTTATCAGTACACATTCCTATGGCGTGAAGCAAGGGTATCTTGATGAGTATGGAAATTCGGGAACAATATTGAGCAAGGATCCAATGAGTGTTAGTGGTGATGTGCTGAATTCCCGTAAGCAGATTGCAGAATCTTCTATGCCCAATCTGGAATTGCACTATACCGAATGGAGTGCTTCCTATACTCCTGCCGATCCTATTCACGATTCCTATCATGAAGCTGCTTATATTCTTGAAAAATTAAAACAGGTGGGTGATGCAGTTAATTCCATGTCTTATTGGGTTTTTACCGATATTTTTGAAGAAGCTGGACCACGATTTACTCCATTCCATGGCGGTTTTGGGTTACTTACAATCCAGGGAATCAATAAACCAGCTTTTTATGCTTATAATTATTTAAATAAACTTGGAAAAACTGAACTGACGAATATGGATAGCCGCTCGTGGGCTTGCAAAAACGACGATGGCAGTGTTCAATTGCTTTTCTGGGATTTCACCAATACGCATCCTGGCGATTCGGTAAATAATCAGGAATACTATATCAGAGATTTACCTTCGAAATTGAAAGGAAAAGTTAAGGTAGAAATTTCGAATATTCCTGCAGGGCAATATCGCCTTGAAATATACAAGGTGGGTTATCATGTCAATGATACTTATTCAACCTATCTGGATATGGGAAAGCCTCATCAGCTGAGCAGAGAGCAGGTTAATAGTATTAAAAAACTTAATGACGGAGCTCCAATTTCAACGGAAATTATTAATATTGGAGTAAATTCTACCTTTTCCCGAATTATGGACTTGAATGAGAATGATGTGTATCTTTTGAATTTGGTGAAAAGATAGTTTTTATTAAATTCAAAATCATTTTTTAACCATGAAGAAAAAATTAATTTTCTATTTCTTTTGCTCACTTTTGATGAGTGAGATTTTTGCACAAAAAATTTATCCATTTCAAAATCCAAAGCTGGATGACGAGAAAAGAATTGATAACCTGATTTCTTTACTCACCATAGAAGAAAAAATCAATTGTTTGAGCACCAATCTCGCTATTCCCAGACTGGGAATTCGCAGCAGTGGTAACAGTGAAGGATTGCATGGTTTAACGCAAGGTGGTCCAGGGTTCAATCGTCTACCTGTAACACCAACGACTCAATTTCCACAAGCTATCGGTCTGGCTCAGATGTGGGACGAAGAATTGTTGAGCCAAGTTGCAGCTCAGCAGGCTTATGAAGCACGCTATATTTACCAGAGTCCGAAATATTATCGTGCAGGTTTGGTTGTTTGGGGACCAAATGCTGACATGGGACGCGATCCACGCTGGGGCAGAACGGAAGAATGTTATGGTGAAGATCCTTTTTTGACTTCCCGCCTTGTAACTGCCTTTGTAAAAGGAATGCAAGGCAATAATCCCCGTTACTGGATGGTGGCATCGTTGATGAAACATTTTCTTTCGAACAGTAACGAAAATGGACGAACATTTACTTCTTCCAATTATGATGAAGTTCTTTTCAGAGATTATTATTCCTATCCCTTCTTTAAAGGTGTTACAGAAGGTGGTTCGCGTGCTTTTATGGCTGCCTACAATGCTTATAACGGAATTCCCTGTGCAGTTCATCCAATTTTGAAAAATATTACCATTAAAGAATGGGGACAAGATGGCATCATTTCCACCGATGGAGGAGGCTTAAGAACGTTGGTAACTGATCACAAATATTTCAAAACACTTGAAGAAGCCGCAGCAGAGTGTATTCATACAGGTATTAACATGTTTCTGGACGACTACAAAGAAGCCGTCAAAAAGGCTTTAAAGCATCAACTTATTACCGAAAAAGATATTGATGCTGTGATTCGTAGAAGATTCAGAGTTTTGTTGCGATTGGGATTGCTTGACAATGGCTCACCATACAATGCCATTGGTGTAAATGACACGATTGATCCGTGGACTAAGCCAGAAACAAAAGCATTGGCTCGAGAAGTTACTTCAAAATCTATTGTGCTTTTAAAAAATGAGGGAGAACTTCTTCCTTTGGATAAAAATCAAATCCGATCTATTGCCTTGATTGGACCTTATGCCGATAAAGTTTTGCAGGATTGGTATGGAGGAGAATACCCATATCGAGTTTCCATTTTGGACGGGCTCAAAAATGCTTTGGGAGACAAGGTAAAAATAAACTTTGCAAAAAGCAACAAAATTGATTCCGCTGTGATTGCAGCTCGCAACAGTGATGTAGCCATTGTGTGCATCGGTAATCATCCTACCGGGAATGCAGGTTGGGAAAAAGCACCCGTTGCCAGCGACGGAAAAGAAGCCGTTGATCGTCAGGCAATCAGTTTAGAGCTGGAAGATTTGGCAAAAGTTGTTTATCAGGCAAATCCCAGAACAATTTTAGTGCTGACCAGCAGTTTCCCTTTTGCCATTAACTGGTCGCAGGAACATTTACCTGCCATTCTTCAGGTAACGCACAGCAGTCAGGAATTGGGTAATGGTGTGGCAGACGTTTTGTTTGGCGATGTAAATCCGGCCGGTCGTTTGGTGCAAACTTGGCCTCGTTCTATTGATGATTTACCGCCCATGCTGGATTATGATCTCCGTCACGGCAGAACATACATGTACACAAACAAAACGCCGCTTTATCCTTTTGGCTTTGGTTTGAGTTATACTCAATTTCGTTATGATAATCTGCGATTGAGTAGAAATACTCTTCAACAAAACGAAAAAACGGAAATTTTAATCGATGTAACCAATATAGGTAAAAGAGATGGCGATGAAGTGGTGCAAATATATGTGAAAGGAAAAGATGGAGTTCAAAGATTAAAAGCTTTCAAGCGAGTAACTGTTGAATGTGGCAAAACGGTTACTTTCTCTCTTGATTTATGGGGAAAAGATCTTGCACAATGGGACAAAAATGCCGGTTGCTTTACACTTCAACCCGGAGAATTGGAAATAATGGCCGGAGCTTCTTCAGCCGATATAAGGCTGAGAACAAAATTGAATATTACAAAATAATCAGAATAAAGTAAGTTTTCTATTTTCTTTATTCCACTAAATCAAAAGACATTTCGCCGAATTTGAAATATTTATATAAATTTGTAGAGTAGAAAAAAATACAAACCATTAAAAATATAAATGTAAAGATGAACAAGAAAATTTTAAAGTTTTTTGCTCTGTTATTGTTAATGATAGCTACAATACAGACACAAGCTCAAAAATCTATTTCGAAAGAAGATATTCAGGAGCAAAAAATTCAGAAATTAATTAAAAAAATGACATTGCAGGAGAAAGTAAGTCTTCTGCATGGAAACTCCAAGTTTTACGTTTCCGGAATAAAACGTTTAGGTATTCCTGAATGGGCTTTATCTGATGGTCCGCATGGTGTGCGTGCTGAAATGAATCGACACGACTGGAATTATGCTGGATGGACAAATGATTCGTCAACCTGTTTTCCTCCAGGAACCGCTTTAGCTGCTTCATGGAATCCAAAACTTGCTTATGAACGAGGACTGGTGTTGGGAGAAGAAGCTCGTTATCGTAAAAAAGACGTGTTGCTGGGACCGGGAATCAATATCATTCGCACACCGCTTTGCGGTCGAAATTTTGAATACTTGAGTGAAGATCCGTTCTTAATTTCTGCAATGGCTGTTCCTTATATCAAAGCATTGCAATCGAAAGATGTGGCAGCCAGTGTTAAACATTATTTGGCAAACAATCAGGAAGACCATCGAACTACGGTTGATGTAGCCATGAGTGAGCGAGCACTGCGAGAAATTTATCTTCCCGGCTTCAAAGCAGCCGTAACCGAAGGTGGTTCTTACACCGTGATGACTGCTTACAACAAATTTCGTGGCGACTGGTGTTCAGAAAATGAATATCTCGATCGGGAAATTTTGCGAAAAGAACTCGGTTTTAAAGGCGTGCTGATGAGCGATTGGGGTGGAACACACAGTACGGTAAAAGCTGCTCTGGCAGGGCTTGATCTGGAAATGGGAACGGATATAAAAGACTACAATGAATGGTATTTTGCCAATCCTTTGATAAAAGCTGTTCAGGAAGGAAAAGTTCCAATCTCAGTAATTGATGAAAAAGTAGCCAATATATTGCGTGTGATGATAAAAACAAAAGTGCTTGACAGTAAAACCCGTGAGAAAGGCAGCATGAATACGCCAGAACATCAAAAAGCTGCTTACAACTCTGCAGCAGAAGCGGCCGTATTGCTGCAAAACAATGGGAATCTGCTTCCGCTCGATTTTTCAAAAATCAAATCAATCGCAGTGATTGGTGATAATGCCACTCGCAAACATTGTGGTGGAGGCTTGAGTTCTGAAATTAAAGCTCTTTATGAAATTACACCTTTAGAAGCGTTGACTCATAAGTTTGGAAAAAATATTACTATTAACTTTGTTCAGGGTTATGAAAAACAATCAACTTTTCAGGAAGGAGGAAACATTGGACAATCAAATACCGATAAAGTTGACTGGAAACTAATAGACGAAGCAGTGGCAGTCGCCAAAAAATCGGATGTTGCTATTGTTTTTGGAGGATTAAATCATGACTTTGATACCGAATCGTACGATAAACCACACATGCGTTTGCCTTATGGACAGGTAACACTCATTCAGGAAATTGCAAAGGCAAATCCTAACACAGTTGTAGTGATTATTGCTGGTTCTCCAGTTGAACTGGCAGGCATTGTTCATCGTGTTCCAGCTATTTTGTGGGCATGGTATGGTGGTATGGAAGCTGGCAATGCTGTAGTTGACGTGCTCAGCGGGAAAGTTAATCCTTCGGGAAAAATGCCGTTTACTTTACCGGTTTCGCTGGAGCAATCGCCGGCTCATGCTTTGGGAAATTATCCCGGTCGCAATTTAAAAGTAAATTATGAAGAAGATATTTTAGTAGGATATCGTTGGTTTGATACAAAAAATGTGGTGCCGCAATTTCCTTTTGGATATGGATTGTCTTATACTTCTTTTAACTTGGATAACCTTTCAACCGACAAGAAAGTGTATGGGAAAAAGGACATTATTCACGTAAAATTTACGGTTACCAATACCGGTTTGCGTTATGGTGCGGAAGTAGCTCAAATTTATGTGAGCGATCCGGTTTGTTCGGTATTGCGTCCGGCAAAGGAATTGAAAGCTTTTGAGAAGGTATTTTTGCAACCGGGAGAATCCAAAAATATTGAACTGTCTATAAAAGTTGCTGATTTGGCTTTTTATGATGAGGCGAAAAAAGGCTGGGTAGTTGAACCGGGAGAATTTATTTTGGAATTGGGAAATTCTTCGCGAGATATTTCAAAAACATTGACTATCAACGTACAATAATTACCAATTTTTTTCAAACAAAGAATAAAAATTACAGGGAACTTATTTCTGTTTCTAAGTTCCCTGTTTATTTTTATTTGAGCTCCAATGTTACAATGGATTTTGCAGGAAGATTAATCGTTATTGTATTTTCATTCAAAATCTTTGCTCCATTAAAAACTTTCGGAGAAACGATATTTGGTCTATCAAAAGTATTGTGATCAGTCAAATTATTAGCAGTCAGTATTTCTCCCGATACTTTTTTGTCTTTTAAACCGGACAATTCGATGACAATTTCCTGATTATTTTGAGTATCTACATTTGAAAGTGAGATGTGAATCACACCATCTTTATTGCGCGACACTGTAGCACTAATGGATGGAACAACGCGATTGTCGGAAATTTTCTTTTTGTTGCATATCAAATCGAAAGGCAAATATTCGGCATCCTGATGTACCTTATACATGCGAAAAACATGATAAGTCGGTGTTAATACCATTTCTCCTTTATCTCCGGTCAAAATCATTGCCTGCAACACGTTTACCATTTGCGCAATGTTTGCCATTACAATTCTATCGGTATATTTGTGAAAAATATCCAGTGTAAGAGAAGCAACAAAAGCATCCCTTAACGTATTTTGCTGATAAAGATGTCCACGGACTGTTCCGGGTTCTTCATCCCACCATGTGCCCCATTCGTCGACCAATAAACCGATTCTCTTTTGCGGATCATACTTATCCATGATGGCAATGTGTCTTTTCAATATATCTTCAATTTCTACAGATTTTGCAAGAGTCTGATAAAAATCGTCTTCATCGAACCGGGTTGCCGCACCTTTGCTTCCATCCCAGCCTTTCACTGTGTAATAATGCAACGAAAGACCATCCATATGGCGACCGGCATTTTTCATCAACGTTTCCGTCCAATTGTAGTCGTAATCACTGGCTCCACTGGCCACTTTGTAAAGCCGATTTTCTCCGTAATTACGGCAATAAGTTTGATAACGCCTGAAAACATTGGCATAATACTCAGGGGTCATATTTCCACCGCAACCCCAACTTTCATTTCCCACGCCAATAAATTTCACTTTCCATGGTTTATCTCGTCCGTTTTTTTTCCGAAGTTGGGTCATTTCCGATGTTGCATCCGAAGTCATGTATTCCACCCATTTTGCTAATTCTTCCACTGTTCCACTTCCAACATTTCCACTGATATAAGGTTCACAACCAAGCATTTCGCAAAAATTCAGGAATTCGTGTGTACCAAAACTGTTGTCTTCAACAGTTCCTCCCCAATTATTATTCACAAGTTTTGGACGCTGCTCTTGTGGTCCAATTCCATCCATCCAATGGTATTCATCGGCAAAACAGCCACCTGGCCAACGTATAACCGGAACCTGAAGTTCTTTTATTGCTTCAAACACATCCTTGCGATAACCATTGATATTGGGAATGGACGAATTTTTTCCAACCCATATACCACCATAAATACATCTTCCCAAATGTTCAGCAAACTGCCCGTAGATTTCTTTCGGAATGATGTGTTCACTTTTTTCGGGATAAATTCGCATGATTGATTTCTGTTGTGAAAAAATAGTAGCAGAAATCATTAATAATGGAATAATGAGACTTTTTTTCATGTTGTATTAGCTTTTCGTTTCCTTATAATTTGTAATAAAATTCCACGTCGGTTTGTTTCTAAAACAAAACTACTCTTCTTTCAGTATTTTGAAGAATTCCTGATACATTTTTCCATCGGTGAAGAAATTCAGTCGTTTTAACATGCCGGCCGATGTTTTGTATCCGTAAGCCAAAATACCGGTAACTCCTTCTACGCGACAAATTTTTTCAAATTCAAGATAAAGTTTTATACCGATAATGCTGTTTTGAAATTCCTTTTTTACAGCACAAAACCAAATCATTACCGCCCCACTCACCATTTTTTCTCCACTGATAAATCCCTTTATCATACCTTCGCTCTCGTAAACCAACGTAATACAACGTTCATTTTCAACCAATTGCACCAGCCATGAACGATCATAGGGCAAATTTTCGTCGTATTTGAATGGTTCCATATCCAAAATATGGTGAATAGCATCCACATCTTCAATGCGGGCACGACGAACAAAATTATTTTTATCGACACTTTCTGTAACCATAATTGATTAAAATTTCTCGGACATGGCATAAACTTTTTCTTTCATCCATTGCGCCCATTCACTGTAATTTTTGGAACGGTCGAAAGTTTGCCATGAAACCGGCTCACCTATAACCAGCGAAAAACTTTTGCCTTTTTGTTTGAACATTTCGTCCGCCAAATACAGCATTTCCACGTTGAACTTAATTTGAAAAAATTTCCTCAGATTCGCCAGGTTGTAAAAGAAATTTGAGTTTTTTCCGTCAAAATAAATCGGGACAACATCACGCTGATGTTGAATGGCTTTAACTATGAAATTCTTATTCCATGCCTCATCTTGAATTTTCCCGTTGGTTTTTCGGCTGCATTTCCCTGCCGGGTAAGTAATCAGATGATCCTCGGAACGAAAAAAATCGTTTAATTCGCGAACATGATTCTTGCCCTGCGAACCCACCTTGTTGACCGGAATAAACATTTCCTTCAATGGCTCGATAAACATCAACATATCGTTGGCCATAAATCGTATTTCCCCGTCATATTCCCTGCCCAGCAAACTGCCGGTCATGATGGCATCCATTCCTCCCAACGGATGATTTCCGACAAAAATATACAGTTTATCGTCATGAGGCAAGTTTTCACGGTTTTTAATAGAAACATTCACCTGAAAATATTTTACTGCACTTTCGAGAAAATCAACATTTTTTTGATGCGAATAAGTGGTGAGCAACTCATTGATTTCCTTTTCGTGAATAATTTTACGCAAATAACGTACAAAAAAACCCGGAATAAAAGAATTCGGCGCTTTTTCCTTGAGAACTTTTTCAATATCGATCAAAAAATCCGGTTTACTGTTCATGAAAATCATTTGACGTGGTTCTGTTACAAAAGTACAACAATTTGGAAATTTCCTGTTTCGTTAGCATGAATTTTTTCATTTACGAGTTATCAACATTTTTAATAATCTCAACATTTTTCACCACTCTTCCTCCCAAGAAAGTATTATAATCTTCAAACTATTTATTACCAGATATTTATAAAAAATTTTCTGACTTTCTACCTGTTGATATATTGTTGAAAAGTAGTTGAAAACAAACCAAAAAATATAAAAAATTTGTTTATAACTTTTTTGTGGGGGAATGTGGGGAATTAAAAATAATTCCATATTTTTACAGTTGAAAAAAAAGCTATTGCAATGTCCACATTTATTGGAAAATATGAAGTCAAAGTTGACGTAAAAGGTCGCATATTCATTCCTTCGGCTTATCGAAAAATTCTTGGAATAGACGACCGGCAACAAATTATTATGCGAAAAGATGCTGAAAATGAATGTATTGTATTCTATCCTGAAAGTGTTTGGAATCAAAAAGTAGAAAATTTAAAATCGAAGCTGGATGAATGGAATTCTTCTGATCAGCTTTTACTCATGCAGTTTGTGGCAGATGCTGAATGGCTGGATATTGATGCGCAGGGTCGAGTATTGATTTCAAAAAAACATTTGCAGGCTATTGGCGTTGAAAATGCGGAAGTGCTTTTTGTTGGTATGATTGACCGTTTTGCACTTTGGAGCAAAAGTCGGTACGAGCAAATGCAACTGCCTGCTGAAAATTTTGCATCTTTGCTAAAGGAAAAAATGTCAAAATAATCTTAGTAACAAAATGTCCGAAATGGAATATCACATACCCGTAATGCTGAAAGAAACGCTGCAAGGACTGGTCATCAATCCTGATGGGATTTATGTGGATGTAACTTTCGGCGGAGGTGGACATTCACGTGGCATTCTCGATTTATTGAGCAAAAAGGGTAAACTTGTCGCTTTTGATCAAGATGAAGACGCTTGGCAAAATATTTTTGATGATAAAAGATTGTTGTTTGTTCACAGCAATTTTTGTTATTTAAAAAATTTTTTACGTTATCATGGCATTTCTCAAGTAGATGGCATTTTAGCCGATTTGGGTGTTTCTTCTCATCACTTTGACGAAACCGACCGTGGATTTTCGTTTCGACTTGATGGAGAACTGGATATGCGAATGAACAGAAAAATGGAACTGACAGCAGCCGCCGTGTTGAATACTTATACCGAAAAGCAGCTCGCCGATGTTTTTTACAATTATGGAGAATTGTCCAATGCGCGAAAAATTGCTTCAACCATAGTAAAAGCAAGAGATAAAGAGCCTTTTCAAAAAATTCTTCCCTTTGTGGAAATGATGAAACGTTTTTTCCCCCGTCAGAAAGAAAAAAAGGGACTTGCCTGCGTTTTTCAGGCTTTGCGTATTGAAGTAAACCATGAGTCGGACGCTTTGCAGGAATTTTTGCAGCAAACTCCCGAAGTGCTAAAACCCGGCGGAAGATTGGCCGTGCTCACTTATCATTCATTGGAAGACCGCATGGTGAAAAATTTTATGAAAACAGGTAACTTTGACGGAAATTTGAACAAGGATTTTTATGGAAATATTATTTCTCCATTCAAGCTTATAACCAATAAGCCCATTACGCCACAGTCTTCGGAAATTGAAAGAAATCCAAGAGCCAGAAGCGCCAAATTACGCATTGCAGAATTCATTGACAAAATGAATGACTTTTTTGTGCAATAAATAAAAAACTTTAACTTCAAAATACCGAATGAGTTGGTTCAGTAAAATCATAGAGAATATAAAGGGAAGCGAGGATTTTTCCGAACTCAAATCGAGTTCTTTTCGGG
Organism: Bacteroidales bacterium; assembly: GCA_012517575.1. Lineage (GTDB taxonomy): Bacteria > Bacteroidota > Bacteroidia > Bacteroidales > Paludibacteraceae > MVYY01. The sequence continues at coordinate 12,505 of JAAYUQ010000126.1, forward strand.
ATATCCTGAACGGAAATATTTTCACCAAAAGATTTTTTATCAAACAAATTGGTCTTCTGGTAATGATTGTAGGGCTTTTTATATTTTACATTGGCAACCGCTACGAATACGAATCGGAATTGACATATCAAAACAAATTGAAAAAGGAAGTTCAGGACAAAAAATATGAATCGTTGAGTATTTCGGCTGAACTAATGCAAGTCAGCCGTCAGTCCAACGTGGAAAAAATGTTAAAAGAAAGAGGAATAGAACTGCATGAGCCGGTTTCTCCTTTGGTAGTGTTGAAAGACTCGATACAATAGAATTTATATGGCAGACAAGCATAAAAATATTGTATTTCGCTTTGGCATTGTTTATGTTTTTATAGTAGTTGCCTTTTTGCTGGTGATTTACAAAATACTTACCATCCAGTTTTTTGAGCGCGAAAATTGGCTGGCTTTGGCGGCAAAGAATGTAAAAACCAACATAGAAGTGAAAGCCAACAGAGGAAATATTTTTTCTTCCGATGGACGTTTATTGGCGAGTTCCATTCCGACTTACTATATTTATATGGATTTACGGGTGCCGGCGCTGCAAGAGAACAATGGACAACTGTTTCTGGAAAATATTGATTCTTTGTCGCTTTGCTTGTCAAATTTTTTCAAAGACAAATCAAAAGCTGAATACAAAAGAGACATTACGGCAGCTTACTACAAAAAATTGGGTGCTTTCCGTATATACCCCAAAAAAATTTCTTATAGTCAACTAAAGGAATTAAAAACTTTTCCGTTATTTCGTTTGGGAAAAAACAAAAGTGGTTTGATTACCAAAGAACAGTTTAAAAGGGTAAAACCATTTGGATCGCTGGCATCACGAACCATTGGAGATATTTATGCCGACGAAACCAAAGGCGGGAAAAACGGTCTTGAACTAAAATTCGACTCCCTCTTAAGAGGAACACCGGGAATAGCCACTCGCCAGAAAGTTGCCAATACATGGCAAGAAACGGTACAAGTGGAGCCGATTGATGGAATTGATGTGATTACCACTATAGATGTTGACATTCAGGATATTGCCGAAAAAGCGCTGTTGGATAGTTTAAAGTCTTTCGATGCACAGGAAGGCTATGTTGTGGTAATGGAAGTTCAATCGGGAGAAGTAAAAGCCATTGTCAACATGCAGAAAAATGAAGATGGAACCTATTCCGAAAACCGAAACGGCGCTGTATCAGACATGGTAGAACCGGGCTCCACATTTAAAGTTGTTTCACTGATGGCTGCGCTCGACGACGGAAAAGTTAATGTTACCGATTCAATAGATACCGGAAATGGAATTTTTCAGTTTGCTAATGCTTTTATGAAAGATCACAATTACAACAGAGGTGGTTTTCATAAAATCACCATAGCTGAAGCAATTCATGCTTCTTCAAACATCGGAATTTCCAGAATGATTGTAAATGCTTATGGCAACAATCCCGCAGCATATGTGGATAAACTCTACAAAATGAAAGTGAACGAACCAATGAATTTGGAAATTCCCGGAACAGCTGCCCCAAATATCCGTCATCCACTGGACAAATCAAAATATTGGTCGAAAACCACTTTGCCGTGGATGTCGATAGGATACGAAACACAAATTCCTCCCATATACACATTGGCCTTTTACAATTCAATTGCCAACGACGGAAAATTGATTCGGCCATTTTTTGTGAAGGCCCTAAGCAAAAACGGACAAATTATTAAAACCTTTCAAACCGAAACCATCAACGAACAAATATGTAAACCCTCAGTGTTGGAAACCATTCGAGAAACACTGTTGGGTGTAGTAGAAGGAAGATTGGGAACAGCTAAAAACGTACATTCCAAATACGTTCGGATAGCAGGCAAAACAGGAACGGCACAAATTTCAAAAGGAGCGCTGGGATATCGTTCAGGCGGCAAATCTCATCAGGTTTCTTTCTGCGGTTATTTCCCGGCTGAACATCCTCTTTACACTTGTATTGTCGTCATTCGTGAACCGAGAATTGGGTATCCTTCTGGTGGAAAAATGAGTGGTTCGGTATTCAAGGATATCGCTGAAAGAATCATGTTTTTGAGATCCACATTAAAACCCGAATATTTTCAACCGGATACTTTACGAAAAGTTCCAAAAATACCTTACGTTTTATGGGGAAGTTTTAGCGATTTGGAAAAAGTTACGTCTGAAATGCGATTGCCTATTTCGGGAACGGCCGGAAGTTTTGTCAGCGTTTTGCCCAACGAAGGAAATAATTATATAGAAATTTCAAAAAAGACCATATACCGTCAGTTGATGCCCGATTTTAAAGGGTTGGGAGCAAAAGATGCTGTTTTCCTGGCCGAAAAGTTAGGTTTAAGAGTCATGATAAGTGGTCGCGGTAAATTGGCTTCGCAAAGCATAAGACCCGGAACAATAATAAGGAAAGGACAAATTCTTTCTCTCTATTTTCAGTAAAATATTAAAAAACAAAAAATCATGATTTTAAAAGTTGCTTTAGAAAAAATTTCCCCACTCGATATCATTGGAAATACTGAAATAGAAATTTCCGGTGTTCAGTCCGATTCCAGAAAAGTGGTAAAGGGAAATATTTTTGTTGCTACGCGTGGTACCAATGTCGATGGACACAATTACATTACTGCGGCCATTGAGAAAGGAGCTGCTGCCATTGTGTGTGAAACTTTGCCTGAATCTGCACAACCGGGAATTACTTTTATTCGTGTAGAAAACAGCTTGGAGGCGTTAGGACTTTTAGCTTGCTCCTGGTTCGCCAATCCTTCAGAAAAGCTGACTTTGGTGGGCGTTACCGGCACCAACGGGAAAACCACCATAGCCACCTTGCTCTATCAGATGTTTCGTCAGCTTGGATATAAAGCCGGTCTCCTGTCCACTGTTCGGAATTACGTGGTTGATGAGCCTGTGGAAGCTACCCACACCACGCCCGACCCGTTAGAATTGAATGGTTTACTGTCGAAAATGGTCGAAGCAGGATGTCAATATGCCTTTATGGAAGTCAGTTCCCACGCCATCGATCAACGTCGGATTGCCGGTTTACATTTCAAAGGTGGAATTTTCACCAACATTACCCGTGATCATCTCGATTACCATTTGACTTTTGAAAATTACCTGAAAGCAAAGAAAAGATTTTTTGACGATTTGACTGAAGATGCTTTTGCACTGACCAATTTGGATGATAAAAACGGAACCGTCATGTTGCAAAACACCAAAGCAAAAAAATATACTTATTCACTCCGTTCGATGGCCGATTTCAAAACCCGTATTCTGGAACAAGGTTTTGATGGAATGCTGTTGGAAATGAACGGTAAACAGGTACACGTCTCGTTTGTCGGAAAGTTCAATGCCAGCAATCTGACAGCGGTTTTTGGAGCGGCCGTACTGTTGGGAGAAGAAGAAACAGAAGTTTTAAGAATTTTAAGTTTGCTGCATCCCGTTTCGGGGCGATTGGAAACACTTCATGCGCCGGCAGGATATACAGTAATTGTGGATTATGCTCACACACCCGATGCTTTAAATAATGTCATCAGCACCATCAATCAGGTTTTGCAAAACAAAGGGCGGTTGATTACGGTAGTAGGTTGCGGTGGAAATCGAGACAAAGGAAAACGTCCATTAATGGCAAAAGAAGCCGTAAGCGGCAGCTGGAAAGCCATTCTGACTTCCGACAACCCACGTTTTGAAGATCCAATGGATATACTGAATGATATGCTCGCCGGATTGACGGATGAAGAAAGAAAAACAAGCCTGGTGATTCCCGACCGTCGACAAGCTATTCATACTGCCTGTTCGCTTGCTCAACCCGGCGATGTGGTGCTGGTAGCAGGAAAAGGGCACGAAGACTATCAGATTATTCAGGGCGAAAAACATCATTTTGATGATCGGGAAGTAGTAAAAGAATGTTTTTAAAGTTTTTTAGCTGATTACGAAAGAAAAAATTTCAAATTACTAATGAAGACTTTCCTGTTCTAAGAACAGAGAAGTCGAAAAAAAGGAACGGACATGTTTTATCATTTATTTCGCTATTTGGACAGGTTTTATGATATCCCCGGAGCAGGAATGTTTAATTACATTTCTTTTAAAACGGGGTTGTCCTTTATTTTTGCTTTATTGCTTTCCACACTTTTTGGTCGTAGAATCATAAATTTTCTGCAAAAAAAACAAATTGGCGAAACAATCCGCGATTTGGGTTTGGAAGGACAACTTTCTAAAAAAGGAACGCCCACCATGGGTGGAATTATCATTATCAACGCTATACTTATTCCGACTTTACTGTTTGCCGACCTGACCAACATTTATATTATTTTGATGCTCATTACAACTGTTTGGATGGGGGCAATTGGTTTCTTAGATGATTACATAAAAGTTTTTCTCAAAAACAAGGAAGGGCTGAGCGGCAAAGCCAAAATAGTAGGTCAGGTTGGTTTAGGACTGATAGTTGGATTGGTGATGTATCTGAGTCCTGACGTGGTAATGCGCGAAAACACCGAAATAAGAGGAGAATTGCGGGTAGAAGATGTTGTATATTCAAAAAAAGATATCAAAGCCACACGAACTACCATTCCCTTTGTAAAAAACAATGACCTCGATTATGCCGATGCTTTTAAAAGTGCAGGGAAAAATGCACAAAAATATGGTTGGATTCTGTTTGTGCTGGTTGCCATTTTCATTGTTACGGCAGTATCAAACGGCGCAAATCTGACAGATGGACTTGATGGACTTTCAGCCGGTTCGTCGGCAATTATGGGAGGAGCGCTCGGAGTACTTGCTTACTTGTCGGGCAACATCAACTATTCCGGTTATCTAAACATCATGTATATTCCCGGAACCGGAGAACTGCTGGTCTTTGCCGGCGCTTTTCTTGGCGCCACAATTGGTTTTCTCTGGTACAATTCTTTCCCGGCGCAAGTTTTTATGGGCGACACAGGAAGCTTGACTTTGGGAGGAATCATAGCCGTTTTTGCAATTGCCATCAGGAAAGAGCTGTTGTTACCCATATTATGCGGTGTATTTTTGGCCGAAAGTCTTTCGGTAATTTGTCAGGTAAGCTACTTTAAATACACCAAAAGAAAATACGGAACAGGCAAAAGAATCTTTAAAATGACTCCACTGCATCATCATTTTCAGAAGCCAGGAAATGCCGGAATAGAAGCTTTGATTCAACGTCCGTTGCAAGCACTTCCTGAGCCAAAAATTGTGGTCAGATTCTGGATTGTGAGTATAATTTTGGCTGCATTGACCATTATAACATTAAAAATCAGATAATTGCATTCGAAGAAATAAAAATTAATCGAATTAAAAAAATATGAAACGAATTGTTGTACTCGGAGCTGGAGAAAGTGGAGCGGGCGCTGCCGTATTGGCAAAACAGCAAGGATTTGATGTGTTTGTATCAGACTTGTCCGAAATAAAGGAAAATTACAAAGAACTGCTCAATCAATATCAAATAGAATGGGAAGAAAAGCAACATACCGAAGAGATTATTTTGAAGGCCGACGAAGTAATAAAAAGTCCCGGTATCCCCGATAAAGCACCAATTATCAAAAAATTAAAAGAGAAGAATATTCCTATTATTTCCGAAATTGAATTTGCAGGGCGGTTTACAAATGCCAAAATGATTTGCATTACCGGCAGCAACGGGAAAACAACCACCACCATGCTGACTTATCATATTTTGAAAAATGCAGGCTACAATGTCGGTCTGGCGGGTAATGTGGGACAAAGTCTTGCCTATCAGGTAGCAACATCTTCTCACGATTATTATGTTGTAGAAATCAGCAGTTTTCAATTGGACGGGATGTATCACTTTAAAGCTGATGTGGCAATTTTGTTGAATATAACACCTGACCATTTAGACCGGTATGAATACAATTTTCAGAATTATGTAAATTCAAAATTTCGAATCACCCAAAATCAAACTTCTGAAGATGTTTTTATTTTTTGGGACGATGACCCTGTCATTCAGTCAGAAATAGCAAGACGCAATATACTCGCTACTCAATATCCTTTCTCCCTGACAAAGAAAGAACACAGTAAAGCTTATGTCGAAAATAACAACCTGATTATCGAAACTTCTAACAATCTATTTATTATGCCGGTAAAAGAATTGTCATTAAAAGGAATACACAATACCTACAACATGATGGCTGCGGGACTGGCGGCATCGGCTGTGAATGTGAAAAAAGAATTTATTCGCCAGTCGTTACAGGATTTTCAAGGCGTAGAACATCGCCTCGAATACGTAGCGACGGTGAGAAACGTAACTTTTATCAACGACTCGAAAGCCACCAACGTAAATTCATGCTGGTATGCGCTGGAAAGTATGAAAACGCCGGTTATTCTTATTTTGGGCGGTACGGACAAAGGCAACGACTACTCCGAAATTGAAAGTCTGGTAAAAGAAAAAGTCAAAGGACTGGTATTTTTAGGAGTGGACAACACGCCCTTACATCGTTTTTTTGATGACAAGATAGATAAAATCGTTGATGTTCATTCAATGGAAGATGCCGTAAAAGCAGCTTATTCGATGGCAGAAGCAGGTGATACCGTTTTGCTCTCGCCATGTTGCGCCAGCTTTGATTTGTTTCAGAACTACGAAGATCGAGGAAGACAGTTCAAAACTTGCGTTAGGAATCTGTAATTTTTTTCAAATTTAAGCGAAAAACAGATGGAAAATTTTCTGAAAAAATATTTAAAAGGAAATGCAACGATTTGGATTGTATTCATTTTGTTGTGCATGGTTTCCATTCTTGAAATGTACAGTGCATCCAGCACGCTGGCATTCAAATCTTCCAACACGGCCATGCCCATTTTGCGGCATGCTGGTTTCCTGTTTTTTGGAGTTGTTTTGGCATTCTTCGTTCATCTGATTCCGTACAAATATATTCGTTTACTCGCTTATCTCGGACTTTTCTTGTCTTTTATTCTCCTGATTCTGGTTTATTATAAAGGTCAATCGGCAAACGATGCAACACGATGGTATGAAATTGGCGGATTCCAATTTCAACCTTCAGAGTTGGCAAAACTATCGGTCATAATTGTGGTGGCGGATTTTATTTCTCGCATAAAAAACGAAGCAGAGGATGAAAAGAAATATTTTCGTTATATTATCATCGTTTTAGCGGCTATATGTCCTTTGATTCTTTTTGAAAATTTTTCTACTGCCATGCTTCTTTTTGGCGTAGTGTTCATTATGATGTTTATTGGAGGCATTTCCATAAAAAAATTAGGTTTACTGCTACTTGCAATTTCTCTTTTTGTGGTGAGTGGATACGCGATGATCAAAACTATTCCGGAAGAATCGATGCCCAAAATATTTGATCGCGCTTATACATGGGCGGCACGTATCGACCGATACACCGAAGAAAAAAAACAGGAAGAAAACAAATATGTCATTACCGACGAAAATCGACAGGTGCAACACGGAAGAATAGCTATTGCCCGAGGCGGAATGCTGGGAGTAATGCCCGGCAACAGTGTTGAAAGGGATTATCTACCTCAAGCTTATTCCGATTTTATTTACGCCATTATTGTTGAAGAAATGGGATTGGTTGGAGGTATAATAATCATTTTGTTCTATTTGGTTCTGCTTTACAGAGCTGGCCGTATAGCAGTAAAAAGCCAAACCGTATTTCCTGCGTTGCTGGTCATTGGACTTTCGCTGATGATAGTGATGCAAGCTTTTGTCAGCATGGCTGTAGCCACCAGTTTAGGCCCGGTTACCGGTCAGCCTTTGCCATTGATTAGCAGAGGCGGAACTTCCATAATAATTACCTGTATCTATTTTGGAATCATTTTAGGCGTAACCCGACAACTGAAAGGAGAACAACAATTTGATGAGGAAAAACCCGAAGGTCAAGAACAAAATTTCCCCGTTGTGGATTTGAATGAATTATCCTAATTTTGCAAATTATTTTTTACAAAATTTCTCTATAAAAATTTTGATGTAAATTTCAGTTTTACTGACAATTATAATTTAAAAAATGCCATATAGATTTATCATCAGTGGAGGAGGAACAGGAGGTCATATTTTCCCTGCTATCAGCATTGCCAACGCTTTGAAAAAACAGCTTCCCGATGCAGAAATACTTTTTGTGGGAGCTTTGGGACGCATGGAAATGGAAAGAGTTCCTGCCGCAGGTTATCCTATCAAAGGATTACCTGTAAGTGGATTTGACCGGAAAAACCTGTTTCGCAACGTCAAAGTACTGTTGAATCTTCGGCGAAGTTTACAAATGGCTCGTCAAATTATACGCGATTTCAAACCCGATGCAGTGATTGGAGTCGGAGGATATGCCAGCGCTCCAACCCTGAAAGCTGCTTCTTCATTGGGCATCCCAACACTTATTCAGGAACAGAATTCGTATGCCGGCATTACCAACAAACTGTTGGCTAAAAAAGCTGCACGTATTTGTGTAGCTTATGAAGGTATGGAACGTTTTTTCCCTAAAGAAAAGCTGGTTTTGACAGGCAATCCTGTTCGTCAGGAATTACTGACAACTCCCGAAAAAAGCAATGAAGCCTATGATTTTTTCGGATTTCATCCGGACAAACCTACCCTTTTGGTCGTAGGTGGAAGTTTGGGCGCACGAACTATTAATCGCAGTATAATATCGCATTTGCACGAACTCTCCCAAGCCGATATTCAGATTATCTGGCAAACCGGAAAATTTTATATTGAAGAAGCCAGGAAAGCTGCCGAACCGTTTTTGTCGCCACAATTGATTGTTACAGATTTTGTTTCGCGGATGGATTTGGCTTATTCTGTAGCCGATTTGGTCATCTCTCGAGCCGGTGCTGGATCAATTTCCGAATTGTGCCTGTTGGGAAAACCGGTTATTTTGGTTCCTTCTCCCAATGTGGCTGAAGATCATCAGACAAAAAATGCACTTGCATTGGTACAAAAAGAGGCGGCAGTGCTGATAAAAGACGAAGAAGCCGAAAAAATACTGGTACAGAAAGCTTTGGCATTGATAAAAGATACGGACGCACTCAACAAACTGAGCCAAAATATCAAAAAAATGGCACAGAAAGATTCTGCCGAACGAATTGCTGCAGAAGTAATAGGGCTAATTCCGAAAAAAAATTAAGAAAATACATATTCAATACGACCTAAACCAATTTTAATTTTAGAAAATGGATTTTACAAAATATTATTTCTTGGGCATTGGAGGAATGGGAATGAGCGCATTGGCTCGCTATTTCAATTCCAAAGGATTTCAGACCGCCGGCTATGACCGCGTTCAGTCAAAAGTTACTGCCGACTTGCAGACGGAAGGAATTCAAATCAATTTCGACCCGAATGTGGATCAAATTCCCATTCCGTTCAGATATCCCGAAAACACGCTGGTGGTGGTTACTCCTGCCATTCCTGATGATTTGCCACAACTTGTCTATTTCAGAGAGAACGGATTTACCATCAAAAAAAGAGCTGAAGTGCTTGGTGACATTACCCGTAAGGCATCAACAATCTGCATTGCCGGGACACACGGAAAAACAACAACTTCCACTCTGACGGCTCATTTGCTTTACCAGTCGCATATATCGTGCAATGCTTTTTTGGGAGGAATTGCCAATAACTACAATTCCAATCTTTTACTGTCGAAAGACAGCAATTTGTTTGTAATTGAAGCTGATGAATACGACCGTTCCTTTCATCAACTTTCTCCCTACATGGCTGTTATCACTTCCGCCGATCCCGACCATCTCGATATTTATCAAACGCCGGAAGCCTACCGCGAAAGCTTTGAGCATTTTACATCGCTCATCAGTCCAGGTGGCATTCTGTTGATGAAAAAAGGCGTGAACATACAACCACGTCTGCAAAAGGGAGTCAAACAATATTCCTATTCGATGAACGATGGAGGGGATTTTTATGCAGAAAATATTCATTTGGTCAATCATGAATTTCATTTCGATTTTGTAACGCCTTCAGAACGCATTTCGGATATACGATTAAAAATTCCGATTCGTATCAACATAGAAAATAGTGTTGCCGCCATTGCTCTGGCATGGCTAAATGGCGTTACAAAAGAAGAAATACGCACTGCAATGGTTTCCTATTCAGGAATTTATCGAAGATTTAATCTGGTCTTTCGTTCGGAACAAACAATTTTCATGGACGATTATGCTCATCACCCAAAAGAATTGAAAGCCAGTATATTATCTATCAAAGAATTATTTCCTGGAAAGAAAATTACAGGAATATTTCAACCCCATCTGTACAGCCGAACGCGCGATTTTGCTCTCGATTTTGCCGAAGTATTATCCTTGCTGGATGAATTGATTCTGCTGGATATTTATCCGGCAAGAGAAGAACCCATTGAAGGGGTAAGCTCAGAAATGATTTTTCGCAATGTTAAACTGGAAAATAAAACATTATGTTCCAGAGAAAATCTATTATCTTTGTTAAAAGATAGGCATCCTGAGGTTTTGGTTACTTTTGGAGCTGGCGACATAGATAAACTTGTTCCATTGATTAAAAAACAATTGATGGAACAAACCAATGGAAATGCTTGAGGAACAATATCTTCCCATTTTCTGAAAGAAAACAAAAAACGAAATCGGTTTGCAAGGTATATTCCTATAAACGAATCTAAGACGTTCTTAAAAATGTAATATCAATAAAGCTGTGAAACCTGTTTTCAAATACATATTGATTACAATCGGTATTCTGCTGGTAACAGGATATTTGGCATGGGCTTTGTTGACTTTTCCCGATCCAAAAGCAAACGAAGTATGCAACAGGTTCCACATCGTTTTTTTGGATCAATCAGGCGTTAAACTTATCTCCGAAAAAGAAGTTGCCGAAATGATCGACAACAACGGTCTCAATCCGATGGGAAAAACCCTCAGACATGTGAGAACGGAAGAAATAGAGGAATTGTTGCAAAAACAACCATTCATCAAACACACAGAATGTTTCAAGACACCATCAGGGGAAGTATATTTATTTCTGCAACAGCGTCATCCAAAATTCAGACTTGCGGGCAATGAAAGTTTCTATGTGGATACCGAAAAAAATATTATTCCTGTTTCTTACAACGATGCAGCTCGTCTCCCGGTAGTTTCGGGGTTGGTTACCAAATCAATGGCAAAAGGTGAATTGTTCGATTTTGTGTCCTACTTGGAAGAAAATCCGTTTTGGAATGCGCAAATCGAACAAATTTACATACGGCCCGACAGAAAAATTGAACTCGTCCCTCGTGTAGGAACAGGTATCATTTTGTTGGGCAATTTAAAAGATTATGAAAAAAAACTCGACAAATTAAAAATACTGTATGAAAAAGGGTTCAATCAATTTGGGTGGAATTATTACAAATCAATTGACCTTCAGTACGAAAATCAGATTGTCTGTACAAAAATCGACAAACTTGATTGATAACACGAATGAAGTTTTTTAACGACACTCTTTTTTGAGCTAAAAATTTATGAATCAAAATACATATATAGCGCTTGATCTGGGAAGTTCGCACATAACTGCTATGGCCGCTGAAGTATTGGACAGTGGAGCGGTGAAAGTGCTCGCTACCGAATGGAAAGCCGCCGACGATATTTATCACGGTATAATAGAACATACTTCCGGTGCCGCTTTTAAAATCAGTGAGCTTTTGAAGCTTTTGCAGAACAGTGCAAAAATCCGCGATTTTCGACAAGTTTGCGTTGCGCTGAATGCCAAAAGCATGAAACTTTTCCCCTCATCTACAACTCGATTTATAGGTCAGGGAAAAATTGTTACGGATGAGTTACTGGATGAAATGAAAGAAGAATGTGAACGTAAAAATTCGGATGAAAACAATATTGTGTTTGATGTGATTCCTGTTTCATTCGAAATTGATGGCAAAACCACAAATGATCCTCTCGGACAATCGGGAAATCAGATTACGGGTAATTACCACGTAGTCAAAGGGAATGCACGTATTCTCCAGCAACTGAAAAGTTGTTTTATTCGCAATCAAATCCAGATTGAATACGCACCTCTTTCTGTGGAAGCTTTATCAACGGTACTCACAGAAGAAGAAGAACGTCAAAATGGATGTGCGCTGATAGATTTTGGAGCTTCTACCACTACGCTGGCCGTTTACAAAAATGATGTTTTGCAGGAATTACTCGTTGTTCCGCTCGGCAGCAAGAACATAACTTACGATATAGCTGAACTTGGCATTGAAGAATCCAATGCCGAAAGGTTAAAATGTTTAACGGGAGTTGCTATGGAAAAATTTGTCGAAAAACCCGTTTATGTTCAAGTATCTCCTGCATCAGGCGGTGAACCGGTGAAAATTTCCACACTTTTTTTGGCTCAGATTATCAATGCCCGCTTGGATGAAATGACGGAGCCAATTTTCAAAGTATTAGAAGACTTGTTGTATCCATTGGAATCGGGCATTATCATAACCGGAGGAGGCGCCCGACTGAAATTTATAAAGGAATTTATTGAAGAAAAGACCGGTTTGAATGTTCGTTGGGGCAATCATTCCGATTGGCTCGTCGAAGGAACACCCGATTATCTTGTCGATTCATCTTTTTCTCAGCTCATTGGCACGGTTTTGCTGGCAAATGAAAATAGACGCTTGCATCCACTCAAATCGGAAACTACGCCCAAGAAGGGACAGAAAAACAAGAAGAAAATTACGGAAAGAATTACCGATGGCTTTCTCAGGTTTTTTGATGATGAAACCAATTGGAATAAATAAAAAAACAATTTTAAAAGAATACTACAAATTGATATGATCAATATAGAAGAATTAGTCGAAATGTTGCCTTTGGAACTTCCCGAAGTTGAAAATTCCATTATCAAAGTGATAGGAGTAGGTGGTGGCGGCGGAAATGCCGTTAATCACATGTACCGTCAGGGAATCACAGATGTTTCCTTTGTTGTTTGCAATACCGACAATCAGGCTTTGGTAAAATCGCCTGTTCCCCTGAAAATTCAGTTGGGCGCCAATACCACATCTGGACTTGGAGCCGGCGGTAAGCCCGAAGTTGCACGTCAGGCAGCCGAAGAATCCATCGACAAAATTCAAAACATTTTGCAGGACAACACAAAAATGGTATTTATCACTGCCGGTATGGGTGGAGGCACTGGAACAGGAGCTTCTCCGGTAATTGCCAAAGCAGCCCACGACATGGGAATTCTTACCGTTGGTATCGTTACTATTCCTTTTGCTTTTGAAGGAAATCTGAAAATCAGGCAGGCCTTGGAAGGTGTTGCCGCATTAAGCGAGCATGTTGATGCTATTCTGGTTATAAACAACGAAAAACTGAAAGAAATCTATCCCGATTTGGAACTGTCCAATGCTTTTGCCAAAGCTGACGATGTGCTCACCAATGCAGCAAAAGGAATTGCGGAAATCATTACCATCCCCGGATACATCAACACCGACTTTGCCGATGTTTACAGTATCATGAAAGATGGCAAAGTAGCCATTATGAACACCGGTTATGCTTCGGGTGAAAACCGCATCACCAAAGCCATTGAAAATGCGCTCAATTCTCCCTTGCTGAATACCAGCGATGTAAGCGGAGCTTCTAAAGTGCTTCTGAGTTTATATTGCTCTTCGACTCATCAAATTAAAATGGAAGAAGTTCAGCAAATTCATGATTTCATGCGAAAAGTTGGTGAAAATGTTCAAGTCATCTGGGGTGCTACTTTTGATGACGAATTGGAAGATAGAGTTAAAATAACCCTTATTGCCACCGGTTATGATGTGAGCGATATACCCGGCATGCCTTCATCGGTCATTAAAAACACAAAAAAATTAGAAATTAACGCTGAAAAAATTGATACTTTTTCTGAATTAAAATCCAAAGAAGATCAACCGGAAAACAAAGAAAAGATTATTGAAAACGCCGTAAACAGCTATTATGGAAAATCTGTTCCCGATGCCAAACCAAAACAAGAACCAGAACCGGAATTAGATTTACCTGTAGTAAACCTTGATGATTTAGAAAATGATCAGACTTTAAAAACCATTGAGAGAATTCCTACATGGAAAAGGAAACAGGGAAAATAAGCGATTCTTATCAGAATATATAAATGACAAATCTTTAAATTTAAGATTAAAAATGGAACAGCTATTTGAAAAAGTAAGCGCCGACATTAAGACAGCCATGTTGGCACATGATAAAGTTACACTGGAAGCCCTTCGGGGGATAAAAAAAGAATTTCTGGAAGCCAAGACTGCGAAAGGTAGTGATGGAACATTACCGGACGAAGCAGCCATAAAAATTTTGCATAAAATGGTAAAGCAGCGTAAGGAAACAGCACAGATTTATAGGGAACAACATCGTCCTGACCTTGAACAAAACGAACTAGCTGAAGTTGCTGTCATTGAAAAATATCTTCCAGCTCAGATGAGTGAAGGCGAACTGGAAGCAGCACTTCGCGAAATCATTGCCCAAATCGGAGCAGCCAGTCCTCAAGATATGGGAAAAGTTATGGGTGTTGCTACTCGTCAGTTGGCTGGGAAAGCCGAAGGAAAAGCCATTTCGGAAATGGTAAAAAAATTGCTTTCCTGAAAAAATACATTTTAAAAAAGTTTGGTAAAATATTTCGCTAAGCGAATCACAAAAAATTGCTATCGGCACGATTTGAGCTCAATTTGTGTCATTACCGATAGCAATTTTTATAGTAATTACCACAGAAAAGATACTACTTCCCCTGGTTTAAACGTGTATAAAAAAGACTTATTTCCACACTGAACACCAATGGTTTCGGGAACCGTACCATAGTAAACAGCCAGATAAGCAAAGCTACCATCTGGATTGCGAAAAGCCACTCCTTTCAAAATATCCTGATTTGAAACAAGTCGTATGGCACCGGGTCGCACTACTTTCCCATAATGACCAATGGCGTAAAATTCAGCATTTTTTTCAATTTTTCCATTCGATGCCACGCGTACTACGCCCCAACAATTTTGACATCCGAAGTTTTTCGGTCCATCATTTTCGTCCAGAGCAAGATTCCACAACAAAACATTTTTACTCCAGCAGTTCATTGCGCCGGCAAACAATTCGCCAACATACCAACGAACATTTTGATCAAAGTCGGGAGCCCAACCCCCTCCCGATTGTTCGGTGAAATAAATATTTTTATCGGGATGGGCTTCGTGAACCTTACATAACGCCGATATTTCTCCTTTATAAAGATGAAACCCGGATCCATCAACAAATTTCTTTGTTTCCGGGTCATTCAAAATGCTTATGGGATAATCGGGATTATCGCAATTATGATCGAAAAGAATGATTTTGGTATTCAAACCTTTTTTATGCATTTTGGGTCCAAGAAAATAACGGATAAAAATCTGTTGTTCTTTAGCCGTCATGTCCATGCAGGGATAAGCTGCTGTA
>JAAYUQ010000127.1 GCA_012517575.1 Bacteroidales bacterium
AAAAAAGTAAGTGGGGTTTGGGGCAAAGCCCCGTTATTAAATATCTGAAAATAATGAATATAAATGTTATTACAATTTTTTCTGTCATCTACTAAGATGTTTTGTTGTAAAAAAGAGAAACTTAGAAAATTTCTCCTTCAAAAACCGTTTCAGCAGGGCCTGTTAAATATACATGGTCATCGTTTTCGTTCCATTCTATTTCCAAGTTTCCACCTAAAAGTTCCACAGTCGCCTTACGCGAAACAAGCTCATTCAGCACACCAGCCACAACTGAAGCACAAGCACCTGTACCACAAGCCATTGTTTCACCTGAACCTCTTTCCCAAACACGCATCTTTATACGGCCTTTATCAATTATTTCGATAAATTCCACATTGGTACGACGTGGAAAAATAGGTGCATTTTCAATTTTTTTCCCAATTGTTTCAATATCCAGGGTGGCAATATTTTGTGTGAATATGACGGTATGCGGGTTACCCATTGATACACAAGTAATGTGATAGTTTACGCCGTCAAAAGAAACAGGAAAATTGACAATTTGTTTTCCCGGAAGCGTTGTAGGAATTTTTGAAGGTTCCAATTCAGGGTTGCCCATATCAACCGTAACGGAAACAACATTATTATCGTCGTCAAGAAAAAGTTGCAGGGTTTTGATACCTGCCAATGTTTCGAGTGTCAATTCAGTTTTGTTGGTCAAGCCTTTTTCATAAACATATTTACCTATGCAGCGGGCAGCATTTCCACACATCTCTGCTTCTGAACCATCAGCATTGAACATTTGCATTCTAAAATCGGCTTTTGAAGAAGGCAGAATCATTACCAATCCATCAGAACCAACTCCCTTATGCCTGTCACTTAAACGAATGGATAATTCACCCGGATTTTGTACCAGTTCTTCAAATCCGTTTATATAAATGTAATCGTTTCCGATTCCATGCATTTTTGTAAATTTCATGATAAAATTTAAATTTTATATCCGATTTTTTCGGAGACAAAGATAAAAAATTAAAATCAGGATAACATCAGGTTACTCTTAGGATTTTCAAAATAAGCAGTCTATACTTATAAATTGTCGGAAAATTATATTGTTTTTGAAAAAACTGAAACTATATTCTTTATATATGGTTATCATTGAAATTTTTTTGAACGAAAATCAAACATTGGCCAGCAATGATTTCAATGTATCTGCAAATTCATCAATTTCTTCGGGCTTTGTATCAAAAGAACACATCCAACGTAATTCATTGGTCTGATAATCCCACGTGTAAAATCGAAATTTTTGCCGAAGAGGTTCAACCACTCTTTCGGGAATGATGGCAAAAACAGCATTGGCCTGCACCGGAAAAGTAATTTGAACTTCAGGAATTTTCTGCATTTTTTTTGCCAGTAAAGTTGCCATTTCATTGGAATGTGTAGCCATTTTCAGCCACAAATCATTTTTTAGCAAAGCCAGAAACTGAGCCGCAATAAAACGATTTTTTGAATACAATTGCAGGGATTGTTTCTGGTAAAAACGAGCATTGGCTTTCAATTCGTCATTAAAAATCAAAACTGCTTCTCCCATCATCATCCCATTTTTTGTTCCGCCAAAGCTCATTATATCTACACCGCAATCGATGGTTGCTTGCTTTAAATCTTTTCCCAATGCTGCCACTGCGTTGGAAATTCGTGCTCCATCGACATGAACATACATATCATTTTGGTGGGCAAAATCGCATAATGCTTTCAGTTCATCAATGCTGTAAAGCGTTCCCACTTCGGTAGTTTGGCTGATAGAAATCACTTTTGGCTGGGCACTATGAACATTGCCTTTGTGTACCAATACCGGAGAAATCAGTTCAGGAGTAAGTTTCCCGTCCGGCGTATGCACTGGCATAAGCGAGCACCCGATATTTTGAAAAACCGCACCACATTCGTCAGTCAAAATATGGGCTGTTTCGGCACAGACGATAGTTTCAAAAGGCAATGTGCAACACTTCAAACTTACAATATTGGCTCCTGTACCATTGAAAACAAACAAAACTTCCACATTTCCCAATTTATCCTGAAACAGTTTTTTTGCTCGTTGTGTATAAGTGTCATCACCATAAGAAATTTCATGATCAGCATTGGCTTCAACAATAGCTTTCAGTATATCGGGATGAATACCCGAATAATTGTCGCTTGCAAAACATTTCATAGAATTTTTGTTTACAAAAAGTATATTAAAGTATTTCGATTCTGCGGAATCAATTGTTTTAAATATATTCAAATACCATATAAACAGCAACTACCAGTAGAAAAACAGCATATATTTTTTTGAAAATTGATGGTGGAATTTTAATACCTAATTTTGAGCCGAAAAAAGCTCCGGCAAAAATTCCTGCAGCAATCAATCCCGCAAATAACAAATTCAAATGTCCGTTTTTAGCATAAATTATAACGCTTGGTAAACCAACCGGCAATTGCAAGGCTGCCAGTGAGGTTGCAGCAGCAGAACGGCTGTCGTAACGAAAAAATTTAATCAACATCGGAACAATAACCAGCCCGCCTCCTTTGCCAAACAATCCGGCAAAAATTCCAGCTGCCACACCTACCAAAATAAATGCCCAGAAAGATTTTTTTTCATGTGGTTTTTCAACTTCTTCTATCGTCGCCTTTTTCCGAAAATATTTTGGTAAGTCAAAATAACTGATTGAAATATAGATTAAAATTCCTGCGTACAATTTTGCAAGTAAACTTTCGCTAATGTTTACAGCAATTTCTCCACCAACAAACGATCCTAAAAAAAGTCCCAATGCTACCCAAAGTGATTCTACAATATTTACATAACCTTCTTTGTAATAAGCCCATACTCCCAAAATTCCAACCGGCAACAACATAGCGGCCAGCGAAATAGCATTGGCATCCAAAATATCTAAACCGAAAATTACTATTAACGAAGGAACAAGAACAATTCCTCCTCCAATGCCAAACAATCCCGACAATATCCCTGCCGCTATCCCAAGAATAAAAAAACCAACCAAATTCATTGATAATGAGCTGTTTTAAACCTTAAACTTCTAAAGAAAAAACGAGGTAAGTAAGGCAATTGCAGTTAATTCATTTTGTGCGGTGCAAAAGTACGGGATATTTTTCAATTTCAGAACAAATGAGTAAAAATTCAATTTATACAAATCAATACTTTTTTAAGAAAGCATCAATGTTCATATCTAAAAAAATTCTTTATACAAAAGAAGACAGATAAGCATTTACAATAGACTGATTTCCTGATAATTTCCCTGAAATGGCTTGTTAAGAGCTGTTTCATTGAAAAGGCGATGAATGTGCTCGTCCATCGTCAAGTAAATGATTTGCCAACCGCAAGAAGACAATTCAAACAATTGGTCAATAATTTTTGGTCGTCGATCATAATCGCTATGTTGAAAAGCATCATCCAGCACCAAAAAAGCAGTATCGTTTAGTGCTCTCTGTGCCAAAGTTACGCGAAGTGCCAGCATCACCTGTTCTTTGGTTCCGGTACTCAGTTCTTTCAATAACCACGAATTGGTATCACTCGAAATAATTATTTCGTTGTCAACTATTTCCAGCTTTTTGTATTTTCCTGTAAGCCGATAAAGCAAATTAGTGAAAATATTGGAATTGATACCGGTTGCCAATTCTTCTCCTTCCTGTAGTTGAAGTTGTTCGATCGTCCTGTAAAGTGTGTTTCCGGCCACAATGGAAGCCTCAATTTTGCTGAGTTCGGAAAGAATTTCCTTCTCACTTTCGTAAAGTTTATCTGCCACTTCGTTCCATCCGGTGGTGAAATCGATATTCAACCAGGTACAAATTTCCGATTTTAATTGATGAACGGTGCTTTCGAGTTCATCGATTCTTTTCTTAAAAGTCTCCATTTCTGTCTGAATTTTATTCAGTTCTTCCATCGAGAATTCAACTTCCTGACTTTCCTGCACATAATCTTGAGGAGATACACCAAGTCCTTTCAGTTCTCCCTTTAAACCGGAAAGTTTTTCCTTCAGCTCTAATAGAAACTGTCGGCGTTCCATCGTTTTTCTTTCCCATTCGTTTTCGGAAATTTCGGTTCCTAACATAGACAGAAAACTTTCCCTGATCTGGCTTTTCAAAGTTGTAATTTGCTCAGAAAGTTGTTGGAGTTTATTTTCCTTTTCTTCTTTTTGCAAACGCCAGATATTCAACTCATTCATTACCCTTGAAAGTGATTCCAATAAATTTTTGCTGTATGCAACACCGGGATCATTGGACGAATAATCGGAAACGTCAACCTGTAACATCATCAGTTCCTGCTTCAGTTGCTCTTTGTTGCGATTCAATTCGTTGCGTTGCTTTTTTAATGAAGATAGCCGGTCGTAAATTTCCGATATTTCTACTTCCTGACCGAAAATACCAAGCGTTTTTTCTTTTATTGTGGCTCTCAGTTCCAAAATTTTCTGTTCGGTTTTTTTTCGGTCTTCCTGCATATAGCCAAGTTCAACAATTTTTTTATTGAGCATCTCAAAAAGTGTGTCCAGATTTATCTGATTCAACTCCTGATGAAATTTTTCCTGAAATTCTTGCTTAAGCTGATTCCATTCCAAATTTTCTGCTCGATTTTTCCAGCTTTTTTGAAGACGGAAAACGAAAAGCAACAACGTGACAAACGACCCGGCAAGCAGTATTCCGCCTGCCAAAATGTTTTTCAGCGCCAACAGAGCACCAAAACCGGCTACTGCAAGAACAACGGACAAAACAACAAGTACTTTGCTGATATTGTTTTTTTCTGACGGGGATGATTTCAGCTGTTGAAAAGCGGCCCTGACTTTTCCCAACCAATCGAAATGTTGGGTTTGATTTATTAGCTCTTCAAGCTTTGGTTCTTTGTCTGATATTTCGGTTTGATAAAGATTGTGTAACTCAAGGTTTTTTTCGAGTTCAGAAATTTCTTTTTCATCAACGGCATCGATTTGCTTTTCCAAAGCGGAAATTTTTTGGTTCAGCGCGTAAGCTGCATATTGTTTTGCTGCCATTTGCCGATCGAGATTTTCTTTTGTTCCATTATAATCTTTCGTCCGTTCGGCAAGTGTTGCTATTTCAACATTCAACTGCTCTTCCTGAGATTTAAGTTCTTGATATTTTCTGATTTTTGTTTCCAGTTCCGAAAGTTCGAGTTCGGAAATATTGTTTAGCTGTCCATTTATATTTTCAATTTCCCAATCATATTGCCAGGCTTTATGTCGGCGAGCCAGCATCAGTTTTTCGTAATTTTCCCTTAACAAACGAAATTTTTCTTTCAGTTCCTGAATTTTTCCCGTTTCGGATTGGCTGGAAACCTTCTCGATAAACTGCTGAATTTTATTGAGTTGATTTATCAGTTCGTAATAAGTTTTGCCTTCGCCTTGCCGATTGATGGAAATAAGATTTCCGTCGATTTTTGAATTTTTTATGGTGGAAGAGATATTTGCAGCCAGCATGTTCAGCGTCTTTTGTGAAGATAGCAATTCTTTCAGGACGTTTAAGTCGATGCCGTCCGAATTGTTTTCGGCAATGCCTATTTCTCCACCTTTGACAATCAACAATTTAGCCAATGCCGGTGAAAGTCCATTTTCATCCGAAAAAAAAGCATCCAGTTTCTCGTTCTTTTTGGTTCGTGGCGAAAAAGTTTTTTCCGTTCCGTTAAATCCAGAAACGACGATTCGGCCATTGCCTGCTTCGCGGAGTTCACCCCACTGACGAGTGCCCGAAAAAAGCGAACGAATGATAAATTCGGTCAGGAAAGATTTTCCGCCTTCATTTTTTCCATAAATGAGATTGACTTGTTTCATCTCACAATTGAAACGCGGAAGCGGACCTAAATTTTCGGCATTTATTTTTTCAATTCTTATTCCCATCTATTGCTGTTTTTAGGAAAAAATCAGTTTTAAGCTTTGCTCCAAAATATCTTCTTTGGTAGCATAATCAAATGTTGGAAGTTCATCAATGCGTGTTTTAACTCTGTCGAACAACAAAATTCTTTCTTCATCTTTTAAAATGTTCAGTTCAGATGTATCGATTCCTGCCGCATCATAAATACCGATTCCTTTCTGATGCAGAAAATCGTTTACAAAAACGGAAACTGTTGCTTTATCGGTTGTAAAACCCTTTAAGGAAAGTCTCAATCTGACTTTTGAAAAATACTCAGGCAACAGTTGCCAGCTGTTTATCATTTTTTCCAATTGACTGGTTACGTAAGATATTTCGTTATCGGAAGGCAATACAAAAATATTTTCCACAAAATAGATAACTGACGCAGGTAAACTGACAGAAGTAAGACTGTTGTCAGCAGTATTATAAAGCAGCCATCTTCTTTTTCCTGTTTCGTTTACATCCAGCGGAAAAGGGGAACCGGTATACCAAACGCTGCCCGATTCATAAGGTTTGTGAATATGTCCCAATACAACTTTTAATGGTCGGTAAGCAGAAACACAGCCAGAAGACAACGGCATGTAAATTCCTTTTTCGTAAGGATTAATCTCGCGACTACGTGAAACATAATCGCCATGACCAATAAGCAGAAAATTTTCTAATGTTTCTTTTCCTTTATTTTGTTGAATAAAGAAATTACTCAAT
Organism: Bacteroidales bacterium; assembly: GCA_012517575.1. Lineage (GTDB taxonomy): Bacteria > Bacteroidota > Bacteroidia > Bacteroidales > Paludibacteraceae > MVYY01. Next base: position 6,586 of record JAAYUQ010000127.1, read on the forward strand.
GCCTCATCCATTGACAGTTTGGCATCATAAGGCAAAAAAACAAAAGGTAACGAGTCTAAAATTTTGGTTTCAGGAGTAGAAATAATTTCCACATTGGAAGCCGTAAAAAATTTCTGTTCCAGCAGCAAATCGTGATTACCGGGAATGACGAAAAACCGAATGGAGGGATGAAGCTTGCAAAATGCATCAAAATCGTTGTAATTGTGAAAATCCTTGTCGAAAAGGTCTCCAGCAACAACAAGTGTGGAAACATCGAAAGCATGCATGGAATTTATAATATTTTCCAAAGCGTCGTAACGCTGAGGCGTTTCAACTTTGGTTCGCAAATGCACATCGGCAGTAATGGCTATTTTCATGATAAGTTTCTGACAAAAAAGGGATGAATGGAGTAAAAACTAAAAACAAAGAATCAATAAACAATTGTTTTTCAAAAATATAAACTGTCCATTAGGAAAACTTGTTTACCGGATAAAATTAGTAATTCTATTGATATCTTCAAAAAACGTTTCATTTTAACTATAATTTTATTTCGAGAAAAACGTAAAGCAATATATAAACTTAACGGAAAAAATCTCTACTTTTGTAACTTTCAACAATAAAGAAAAAGTTTGATTTTCAAGTGAAATATTTAATTTCCAAAAGTTATGGCTAAAACCAAAACTATGTATGTTTGTCAGAATTGCGGTGCCGATTCGCCCAAATGGATTGGACGGTGTCCTTCGTGTGGCGAATGGAATACTTATGTAGAAGAAGTAATAAGTAAAGGAAATACGGAAAAAACCATAGGTGGCGGTTTTACCGTTGTTTCACAAAAGCCCGTTTTATTGACAGAAGTTGAAGCCATTGAAGAAAAACGCATCAATACATTCAACAATGAATTTAACCGTGTTTTGGGAGGAGGATTAGTGCCGGGATCACTGGTACTGATTGGCGGCGAACCCGGAATTGGAAAGTCAACACTGGTTTTGCAAGTAGTATTGAACCTGAGAGGTAAACGAACACTCTACATTTCGGGGGAAGAAAGCGTGAAACAGATTAAATTGCGTGCAGAACGGTTGAAATTTGGTCAGCCCGATTGTTATCTTTTGAGTGAAACATCGCTGGAGCAAATTTTTGTTCATATTCAAAATGTGCAACCCGATTTGGTTGTTGTGGATTCCATTCAGACCGTTTCTACCGAAATACTGGATGCTTCTCCCGGTTCGGTATCACAAGTTCGAGAATGTGCGGCAGCTTTTCTGAAATTTTGCAAAACTACTTCGATCCCTGTAATTTTGATTGTTCATATCAACAAAGAAG
>JAAYUQ010000128.1 GCA_012517575.1 Bacteroidales bacterium
TCAAAAATCTGCCGTATATTTGCACCCGCAATTGTGCAAAACGGTTGACGTTTTCATAATATTTTGGCCCATTCGTCTATCGGTTAGGACGCAAGATTTTCATTCTTGAAAGAGCAGTTCGATTCTGCTATGGGCTACAATTTTCAACACTTTAATATTTCAGTAAAAAATGGCTAACAATAATTCAGCTATTAAAAGAATTCGTCAGGCAAACAAAAAAAGGCTACACAACAGGTTCTACATCAAATCGACCCGTACGGCAATCAAAAAATTACGTACTACTACCGACAAGGAAAAGGCCGCAGAATTGTTGCCTCAGGTTTCATCCATGCTCGACAAGCTGGCTAAACGCAATATGATTCACAAAAATAAAGCCAATAACTTAAAATCGAAACTGGCTATTCATGTGAACAAGCTGGCGTGAACCGGTATAAAGAACGATTTTTAAGAGCTCTTCATCGACAGGTGAAGAGCTCTTTTGTTTACAGTTTTTCCCCAAAAGCCAAATCTCCGGCATCCCCCAACCCCGGAATGATATAAGAATGACTGTTAATTTCGGGATCGATGGCTGCTGCCCAGACAGTAGTAATATCTTCGGGAAAATGAGTAGTGATATAATTTATAGCCTGTCGGCTGGCTATGACGGTAGCAATATGAATTTTAGACGGAAATCCTTTGGTGGTAAGCGCTGAAAAGGTTTGCTCCATTGAACTGCCGGTAGCCAACATGGGATCAGTGAGAATCAAAGTTTTTCCTTCCAAACCGGGAGAAGCGATGTATTCGACAAAAATATCGAAATTTTCCGAATCCCTGTATTTTCTATACGCAGAAACAAAAGCATTTTCCGAAGCATCGAAATAATTTAAAAAACCTTGATGGAAAGGAAGACCGGCACGAAGAATAGTAGAAATTACCACTTTTTCGTCGATAATCTGCACAGGTGCAATTCCCAGGGGAGTTTGTACTTTTTCTTCTACATAATTCATGGCTTTACTTATTTCGTAAGCCATTATTTCTCCGATTCTCTCCATATTACGTCTGAAACGCATGGAATCTTTTTGGATTTCTACCGACCGGATTTCTTTTATAAACTGATTTAAAATTGAATTGTTTTCTGACAGATTTATAATTTTCATATATTGACCAACATCAAAAAAATTTATTTATCTACTCTCTCCACCAAATCAACAGTTATTACTGCTTATCTTTTTCTCTTATTTCCACCCGACGAATTTTTCCGCTGATGGTTTTGGGCAATTCGTCCACAAATTCAATAATTCGGGGATATTTATAAGGAGCAGTAACTTTTTTTACATGATTCTGCAGTTCTTTTATCAACTCCTCTCCCGCCTTGTCTTTGTATTCTTTGGCAAGTATTACCGTTGCTTTCACCACTTGGCCGCGCAATTCATCAGGAACTCCTGTAATGGCACATTCAACTACTGCCGGATGAGTCATCAGTGCGCTTTCTACTTCGAAGGGGCCAATGCGATAACCGGAGCTTTTAATTACATCATCGGTTCTGCCAACAAACCAAAAATAACCATCTTCATCTTTCCAAGCCATATCACCGGTATGATAAACATTTCCACGAAAAGCCTCGCGTGTCAGTTCTTCGTTTCGATAGTAACCTTTAAACAAACCAACCGGATAATTCTTGTCAAGCTTTATCACAATTTCTCCTTGTTCTCCCACTTCAGCCGAACGTCCATCCGGCATTTGGATATCCACATCATAGTGTGGACCCGGTAATCCCATTGAACCGGGTTTGGGTTCGATCCATGGAGTAGTGTACACGCAAACGGTTGTTTCACTCTGTCCATAGCCTTCATGCAGTTTAATACCTGTCAATTCATAAAGTTTTTCGTAAACCGAAGCATTCAAGGCCTCTCCTGCCGTGGTTGCATATTCCAGCGAAGACAAATCATATTTGCTTATATCTTCCCTGATCAGAAAACGGAAAATCGTGGGAGGCGCACAGAGAGAAGTTACATGATGTTTTTCGATCATCTCGAGCATATTCGCCGGAGTAAATTTCTCATGGTCATATACAAACACACAAGCGCCAACAATCCACTGACCGTATATTTTTCCCCAAAGCGCTTTCAGCCAGCCGGTATCAGCTATGGTCAAATGAATACTGTTTTCATGCAAATTGTGCCAATATTTGGCCGTAATAATGTGTCCCAACGGATAAAGACAATCGAGCAAAACCATTTTGGGATTCCCTGTTGTTCCTGAAGTGAAACTGATAATCAGCGGATCGGTATTTTCGTTCACATGATGAATGGGTGTAAAGGGAGCTGCATCGTCAATTCCCTTGTGAAAATCGAGCCAGTTTTCCGGCACAACAGGACCTACAGAAATAAGCATTTTCACAGTAGGCGATTCAGCCATTGAATCATTTATGTGACTCACAATAGGTTCTTCCCCCACAGCAACTATTGCCTTAATGTCAGCAGCGTTGTTACGGTAGATTAAATCCTTCGGCGTAAGCAAATGTGTGGCAGGAATGGTAATAGCGCCCAATTTGTGCAGTGCCAGAATAGTGAACCAGAACTCGTATCGACGCTTGAGAATTGCCATCACCACATCGCCTTTTCCTATTCCCAGACTTTGAAAGTAGGAAGCAGTTTGGTCGCTGTACTTTTTCATTTCAGCAAAAGAAAATTCTCTGCATTCACCCTTATCATTGGTCCAAATCATGGCACGTTTATCAGGTTCTTTGGCAGCCCATTCGTCTATAACATCGTAAGCAAAATTAAAATGCTCGGGAATAATTAATCGATAATTGGCTTTAAAATCATCAAAATCCTTAAATTCAGTTTGTTTTAAAAATTTTTCCAACATATTTTTGATAAATTAATAACGGTAAGTTTAATTAAAAATTAAGCTATATCCCTATGATAAAATATAGCTTAGAAAAAAGTTTTTCTGTGTAACGATTAAATGATAATAGCCAGAAATTTAACTTTTTTCCCGTTCATGGCTTTCATCCCATGCGGACGTGTTGCATCAAAATAAATGCTGTCACCTTCGTTCAGCATCAGGTCGTTGCCGGCAATGCGCAGCAGCAAAGTTCCTTCCAGTACATAATTAAATTCCTGATTGAAGTGGGTATTCAACGTAATAGGCTGGTCGTTCGGCTCCACAGTAACTTCAAAAGGTTCCGCTTTGGGATGACGAAATCCATAAGCAAGCGCCTGATATTTATAGGCTTTTGTCCTCTCAACGCTGGCGCCCGTCCCTTTACGGGTAACAAAGAAAACCTGCGCATGTGGATCATCTCCAACAAGCAGAGCTGTGGTGTCAATGCCAAAAGTATCGGCAGCCTGACAAATAAAACTCATCGGTATATCGTATTCGCCCGATTCGTATTGTTGATATTCTTCAGTTGGAACACCACATTTTTCAGCAGCCTTTTCTTGGGTTAATTCAAGCGATTCGCGCAATGCACGTAATCTTTCGGCAATTTGTTTAATTTGAATATTCATGGATGTAAAACTTAAAAAAAATTATGTTTTTGCAGAATATATTTTTATCATTTGGAATAAGATGCTTTCAATCCTTTGATGACAGCATTGGAAAATCCATTGGCTTCCATTTCGTTCAACCCTTTTATGGTAAAGCCTCCCGGTGTAGTAACCTTGTCGATTTCCCATTCCGGATGGGAATGATGAACGTCAAGCAAATCCACTGCACCTCTCACGGTTTGAATAACTGCTTCCTGAGCCAACTGAGGCGATATCCCCATTTCCACTGCACCCGCTATTGAAGCTCTCACATAACGTAATGCATAAGCTATTCCGCAGGATGTTAAAGCCATAAAAGCATCCATCTGATTTTCGGCTACGAGAAATGCTTTCCCCAAAACATTAAAAATTTCCAGCAATAACTGTTTCTGCTCTTCGTGCGCATTAAACGATGAAATAACGGATACTCCCTGTCCTATTTCTACGGCAACATTGGGAATAACGCGGAAAAACACTCCGTCATTATCAAAAAAATGCGTCAGGGTTTCAAAACTAACACCTGCCGCAATGGATATTATTACTTGCTTTTTATAATCGATGCTCTTACTTATTTCTTTGGCTACTGTTTCAACCAGCCATGGCTTCACAGCCAGTAAAACAATATCGGCCTGTCTGATGACTTCCCGATTGGAAGTGGTTACCGTAAAATGCGAATCAAAAGCAGTGAGTTGATTCAACTTTTCCTGAGAAATATCGCTAATGCCGATATTTTCAGCAGCCATTATTTTTGATTGCGCCCATCCGCGTGCCAACGCACCACCCATATTTCCCGCTCCAATAATGGCAATTTTTAAATTTTTGATTTCCATTAGCCGATTAAAATTAATAAATATACGAGAACTTCATGAACCAAATGCAAACTTACATAAAATTTTGGACTTATTTTTCGCAGTCTAAGAAAAAGTATTTTTTTTAATACTGTTCTTTTATCACCGAAGGAAAATCATTAAGTTTTCCTAAATTAAGTATTGAATGCAATCGACTGATTTTTAAAAAATTTCTTTGAAAATATTAAAGATTTGGGTAAAACCTTCCAAAAAATGTTTTTTCATGATATTTGGTTGAGAAATTAAACTTAAGAGCTCGAAAATTTGTTTTAATGATAAAATTAAATCTCAAACTTATGAAAACAAATGTAGGTTCAACCGACAAAGTTGTACGTTTGGCATTGGCTATCGTGCTGATTGTTCTTTTTTACAAAAGCATTTTATCCGGCATTTTGGGCATTATTGCTCTCATCGTTGCTTTTGTGCTTACTCTGACTTCGCTGATTGGTTTCTGTCCACTTTACACGCTTTTTGGTATTAACACTGCAAAGAAAAAGGAGGAGGGTGAAAACACAAAACAACTCAACGAAAAAAAGCAGCCAAAAAAATGATTGGATAAATGAATGTACAGAATTTGAATTTTTTTAGCACGTGAAATTTATTTGTCAATCAATGAAAAGCTCGAAGAGAATTGGGTGAAAAGATTTTTTCCAATTACTTAAAAATTTCTTTAATTAAACCCCATGTTCCTTTGAGAATCCGTCAAAAATTCGTAAATTTGCACGGTTTTTTAAGTAACTAATCTCTTAAAACTTAAATAAAATGATTAAAGTAGGTATTAATGGTTTTGGCCGCATCGGACGTTTGGTGTTCCGTGCAGCCCAGGAAAGAAACGATATTGAAATCGTTGCTGTGAACGATCCTTTTTTAGATAAGGATTATCTGATCTACATGTTGAAATTTGACAGCGTACATGGCAAATTTCAGGGAACAGCTGAAAATAAGGATGGAAAATTATTAATCAATGGAAAAGAAGTTTTGTTCTTTGCCGAAAAAGATCCAGCTAACATTGGTTGGGGCGCCGCCGGAGCAGAATATGTAGTTGAATCAACTGGTGTATTTACCACCGTTGAAAAAGCTTCTGCACACCTGAAAGCCGGTGCAAAAAAAGTGGTTATTTCTGCTCCATCAAACGATGCTCCCATGTTTGTGTGTGGTGTAAACCTTGACGCATACACCAAAGATATGGATATCGTTTCCAATGCTTCTTGTACTACCAACTGTTTGGCTCCACTTGCCAAAGTAATTCACGACAATTTCGGAATTGTAGAAGGATTGATGACAACCATTCATGCCGCAACCAACACACAAAAAACAGTTGATGCTCCATCAAACAAAGACTGGAGAGGTGGCCGTTCGATTTTGAACAACATCATTCCTTCTTCCACCGGAGCTGCAAAAGCTGTAGGAAAAGTTATTCCTTCGCTGAATGGCAAACTGACGGGTATGTCAATGCGTGTTCCGACTGCTGATGTTTCAGTAGTTGACCTTACCGTTCGCCTGGAAAAAGCTGCTACTTACGAAGAAATCAAAGCTGCTGTTAAAGCTGCTTCCGAAAATGAAATGAAAGGCATTTTGGGCTATACCGAAGATGCTGTTGTTTCAACCGATTTCATTCATGATCCCAGAACTTCAATTTTTGATGCCAATGCCGGTATTGCATTGAACAGCAATTTCGTTAAACTGGTTAGCTGGTATGATAACGAATGGGGTTATTCAAACAAAGTTCTCGATTTAATCTGCCACATGGACAGCGTTAAATAAAGAGCTTTTTACAGATAAAATTGAATAGTTTTTTTAAACTCTCTCAAAATTTATTTTTGGGAGAGTTTTTTGTTTCAACTTCTACCTACAAAAAAAGGGGCTGTCTCAAAAGTAAGGACAGCCTCTTTTTTTTAGTTGGGAAATATCATAAAAAAACAGGGAAAAAAACAGGACAAATGATTTGTGTAATTGCATATTATTTTGTATCTTTATAACTGAATATCAATAACATGAA
>JAAYUQ010000129.1 GCA_012517575.1 Bacteroidales bacterium
TTTTTATGAGAGAGATAAGCTCGTCACGCATGTATATCCTTCGCCTTCTTAGATACGCTAAAAAAGGGCTTCAGCAAAAGCCAAAACCCTTCTTCATCTTATAATATCAAAATCATTAAGTCCTAAGCCTTACAGTTTTACTTCTATTTTGGGAGGAAACGGGTATCTGGCTGTATATATCGGTGGTCTTTTTATTGGGAATCAGCGATTTGTTCACAAAAAGAGCAGCCTTAGATTTTTTGACGGATTGACCTGGCTGTTTCAAATAATTATGTTTCTTACGCTTGGGCTTTTGGTTGATCCTCACGAACTTATTCCCATAGCGGGTGCCGGGATATTAATCGGTTTGTTTATGATTATAGTTTCACGTCCTTTTTCAGTTTTTATTTTGCTTTCGCCTTTCAGAAAAATTAATTTTAAAAGTAAACTCTTTGTTTCATGGGTTGGGTTAAGAGGCGCTGTACCGATTATTTTTGCCACCTATCCGTGGATGAGCGGAATACCGCAAGCAAGAATGATGTTCAATATAGTTTTTTTCATCACAATTCTTTCGCTGGTGCTTCAAGGTTCTTCTATCCCTTTTGTTGCCCGTCTGCTGAAATTAACCTTGCCATCGAGCGATAAACCTAAGCTGAAAGAATTTGACATAGATTTACCGGAAGACATTAAATCGTCCATAAGCGAAATTACGGTAACTGAAGAAATGTTGCAAAAAGGTCGCAAACTGATGGACATAACTTTGCCTGAACAAACACTCGCAGTGATGGTTAAACGAAAAGATCATTTTTTTGTACCTCGTGGAAACACCAAACTGGAAACCGGAGATACGGTTCTGTTGATTGCTGATAATGAAGAAATTATGAGAGAAACATACAAGAAATTAGGCATAAATAATGAGCCATAAAAAATTTCTTTTCATTTTTCTTTTCCCTGAAAAATATGGTAAATCCAAGGATAAATTCTGCAAGCTACACAGAAATTTAAAGCCGATTCCAATAAGGCAAAAACTAAAAACACGGTTGCAAATGCAAAGCTGACGGTGGGCAGTTTCAGCCAGAAAAGTAGAATTGTGATAAGGCTGAAAAAACTTCCAATGCGCGCAGCGAAAATTTTTGGTCCGGCATTGAGCGGTTTTGGGTCGACATCAAACTTTCGTAAAAGCCATTTCGATGTTTTTGCCAAAAGGCTCCATTCTGGTCGTTCTATGGCTCTTACACTGAAATCAAGCAACAAGAAAACTACCGGAACAATATTCGAAGTTGCAAAATAAGACGACAAAAGTAACACCGTAAATCCGGCATTCAATCGGGCAACGTGCTCGTCGGTGCTTTTATTTGTAATTGGGCAAAGAATATCAACTTTCATGATGTTTTTTTTATTAGAATTTGTAAAGCAAAATTACTTCTCTTCCGACAACACGTAAATACCTTTGAAATTGTATTTTTCCTACCACAACTAAGGTAGAGCCCTTAAAAAGGGTACGGACACAATCAAAAAATTTCGTTTGATTCTCAAGATAAAAAAGTGTAAATTTGCAACTTCAAAAATCTGTTATGAGCAATGATGAAATGGTGCTGCGCACCGAACATTTGGTAAAACGTTACGGCAAAAGAACTGTAGTGGATAATGTTTCCATTGAAGTCCGACAAGGTGAAATTGTCGGTTTGTTGGGCCCGAATGGAGCCGGTAAAACTACTACTTTTTACATGGTGGTGGGACTGGTAACGCCCAATGCCGGTAAAATTTTCTTAAACGATATCGATATAACAAAATATCCTGTTTATAAACGCGCACAAAGTGGCATCGGCTATTTGGCCCAGGAGCCTTCCGTTTTTAGGAAAATGACGGTGGAAGACAATATTAAATCAGTGCTGGAAATGACAAAATTCAGCAAGGAATATCAGAAAGAGAAGTTGGAAACGCTGATCGAAGAATTTAATCTGGAACATGTGAGAAAAAACATTGGCGACCGATTGTCAGGAGGCGAACGTAGAAGGACTGAAATAGCACGCTGTCTGGCTATCGAACCGCGTTTTATTTTGCTTGATGAGCCGTTTGCCGGTGTAGATCCCATTGCTGTTCAGGATATTCAGGATATTGTTTGGAAATTGAAGGATAAAAACATAGGTATTCTGATAACCGATCACAATGTAGATGAAACATTAGCTATCACTGACCGCGCTTATATGCTCTTCGACGGACGAATCATGTTTCAGGGCACAGCGCTTGAATTGTCTGAAAATCCTATTGTCCGTGAAAAATATTTGGGACGCGATTTTGAACTTAAAAAGAAAACGAAAGTATAATTTTTATTCAAGCTCCTAAGTAATTCAAAGGAAAGATTTTTTCTTTTTTCGAAAAATCGATCATGCCAAAAGCAACATTTACTATTTTGGGTTGTGGTTCGGCTTTGCCTACCAAAAGAAATTTTCCGAGCGCTTTTTTACTCGATTTGCGCGAGAAACAGTTTTTGATTGATTGCGGAGAAGGCGCACAAATCAGACTTCGACAAATGGGGATGAAAACCAATCGCATGGGACATATTTTTATTTCTCATCTTCATGGCGACCATTGTCTTGGTTTGTTGGGACTTATTTCTTCTTTTTCCATGTTGCATCGCACTGCCGATTTACATATCCATGCTCATCCCGATTTGGAAAAAATAATGGAAGTTCCGTTGCACTATTTTTCTGCTGAAACACCTTTTCAATTATTTTTCCATCCCTTCAACCCGCAAGTGAATGAACTGATTTATGAGGATCGCACTGTGAAAGTTTCTTCCATACCGCTTAAGCACAAGGTTCCTACTTGTGGTTTTCTGTTTGAAGAAAAACCGCTCGAAAGGCATTTGATCCGCGAAATGATTGATTTCTACAATATTCCTGTTTCGCAGTTGCATAAAATCAAGCAAGGAGAGGATTTTATTACAGACGAAGGTGAAATTGTTCCAAATGAGAAATTAACATATGAAAACGTGCCGCCCAAACGTTTTGCTTATTGTTCGGACACGGCTTACGATGAAAGTATTGTACCCATTATCCGTGGCGTGGATTGTTTGTATCATGAAGCAACTTTTCTGGAAGAAGATAAGGTACGGGCTAATAAAACACTCCATTCAACGGCGCTTCAGGCAGCAGAAATTGCAAAAAAAGCCGAAGTTGGCAAGTTGATTATCGGACATTATTCGGCGCGCTACACCGACCAGTCCGTTCTGCTAAATGAAGCTTCATCCGTTTTTCAACCTGTTATTGCAGGGCAGGACATGGAGAGTTATGAAATATAGGCAAAGAAGTTTGATGTAAAGTAATTAGCGATTTATGGGGAAGATGCGTATTGATATTATTTCTGCCGTTCCACAATTGTTGGAAAGTCCATTAAATCATTCTATTGTAAAAAGAGCTCAGGAAAAGGGATTAGTGGAGATTTTCATACATAATTTGCACGACTACAGCTACGATAAACGACGAAATGTTGACGACTATGCCTTTGGTTTTAGCGCCGGAATGGTGTTGAAGGTTGAACCTATTGATCGAGTAATTTCAAAACTCAAGCAAGAAAGACATTATGATGAAATCATCTACACTTCGCCCGATGGAGAAATGTTTAATCAGAAAATGGCCAATCAGCTTTCACTTTTTCAAAACATCATCATTCTTTGCGGTCATTATAAGGGTGTTGATCAGCGGGTTCGCGATCACTTGATTACTCGCGAAATCAGTGTGGGAGATTATGTGCTTACAGGAGGTGAACTTCCTGCTGCCATCATGACTGATGCAATTGTTCGCTTGTTGCCGGGTGCTATTGGCGATGAAACTTCGGCTTTGTTTGACTCCTTTCAGGACAATTTATTGGCGCCTCCGGTATACACTCGTCCGGCAGATTTTAAAGGTTGGAAAGTACCGGATGTCTTGCTTTCGGGGCATGAAGCCAATATCCAGCAATGGCTACACGAACAATCGGTGGAGCGAACTCGGAAGCAGCGCCCTGATTTATTGAAGGAATAATATTTCATATTATGAAAAAA
>JAAYUQ010000130.1 GCA_012517575.1 Bacteroidales bacterium
CCTGGCACTCTCAAGTCGTTAATTGATAAATTGAAACTACTTTGTGTTTCAACTTTTCGATTGGGCACATTCGATTTTTTTTCTTAATAATTTTGTCTATTTTTGTACGACTCGATTTCTAAGTCAAACCATTCTTGTTGGTAAAATCATTTAACCGTTTTTTATTGGTGAACAAAAGAAAGTATTTTCCTTTGGATCTATAAATTTAATAATTAATTCCTTTTTTATGAATCGTCCGCTTATCGTAGGAATAACAGGAGGCATTGGAAGTGGAAAATCAACGCTTTCTAACAAATTGCGTGCTGAAGGTTATCAGGTATATGACAGTGATAAGGAAGCTAAAAAATTGCAAAACGAACATCCTGTCATTCGAGAAAAAATTCAGCAGCTTTTTGGAGACGATATTTACACTGATAGCGGATTAGACCGAAAAAAAGTGGCTGATCTTGTTTTTCTGAACCGGGATTTGCTCCATCAACTGAATCAAATTGTCCATCCTTTCGTCAGAGAAGATTTTATAAAATGGGTAGAACAACACGCAGCAGAAAAATTTCTTTTCATGGAGTCAGCCATTTTGTTCGAAAGTGGATTTAATGATCTGGTTGACAAAGTTATATTAATGATGGCTTCCGAAGATGTTAGAATAAAAAGGGTTGTAAAGCGTGATGGCATTGATCCGGAAAAAGTTAGGGCAAGAATTTCAAAACAATTGCCCGATAATGAAAAAATACCATTCTCAGATTTTATCATTCATTCCGATGATGGAAAACCTTTGTACGATAAAATGAAAAAAATTTTAAAGGAATTGGAAAATTGTATTTCGAATTGAAATGAAAAAAAAATAAAGCCGGTTACAAAAACCGGCCTTAAGCATATAAAATACAAGTAATTGGAAAAAATTATAATTCCGATCTTACTTCCGTCTCTTCAAAACCTTCTATCAAGTCGCCTATGTGGATATCGTTGAAATTGTGAATACTGATACCGCATTCATAGTTGACGGCAACTTCTTTTACATCTTCCTTAAATCTTTTCAGCGACTCAATTTCGCCGGTAAAAATAACAATTCCATCGCGAATCAGTCGAACTTTGTTGGTTCGCTTTATTTTTCCTTCTTTCACCATACAACCGGCTACTGTTCCCACTTTTGAAACTCTAAATACATCTCTGACTTCAAGGGTAGCCGTAATTTCTTCTTTGATTTCGGGTGAAAGCATACCTTCCATTGCCGATTTTATTTCTTCAATGGCATCATAAATAATGGAATAGAGCCGTATGTCAATTTCTTCCTTTTCTGCCATTTTGCGAGCAGAAGGTGTAGGACGCACCTGAAATCCCACAATAATTGCATTGGAAGCTGCAGCCAGCAAAACATCAGAATCCGAAATAGCACCTACTGCTTTGTGAATAATATTCACCTGAATTTTTTCGGTAGAAAGTTTTAACAGTGAATCGGAAATTGCTTCAACCGATCCGTCAACATCACCTTTTACAATGATATTCAATTCTTTAAAATCACCCAATGCAATTCTTCTTCCCAACTCGTCCAGTGTAAAATGTTTTTTGGTACGGATAGTTTGTTCTCTTTGCAACTGTTCACGTTTCAATGCCAGTTCACGGGCTTCATGCTCCGATTCCATCACTACAAAATTGTCTCCGGCCTGTGGCGCTCCGTTCAATCCTAAAATTAAAGCAGGTTCGGAAGGTCGTGCTTCCGAAATTCTTTGGTTTCTTTCATTAAACATAGCTTTCACTTTTCCGAAATGTGTTCCTGCCAAAACAACATCGCCCTGACGAAGCGTTCCATTTTGAACCAAAACCGTAGCAATGTATCCCCTACCCTTATCCAACGAGGACTCAATAATAGATCCCATAGCACGTCTGTTGGGATTTGCTTTCAAATCGAGCAATTCGGCTTCGAGCAATACTTTTTCGAGCAGCTCGGGAACTCCTATTCCTTTTTTTGCTGAAATTTCCTGCGACTGATATTTTCCGCCCCAGTCTTCCACCAAATAATTCATGTTGGCCAGCTGTTCCTTTATTTTTTCCGGATTAGCTTCGGGCTTGTCAACTTTATTGATGGCAAAAACAATGGGGACATTGGCTGCTGAAGCATGATTAATGGCTTCCACTGTCTGGGGCATTACGTTATCGTCGGCTGCAACTATAATAATGGCAAGATCGGTAACTTTTGCACCTCTTGCACGCATAGCCGTGAAAGCTTCATGACCTGGCGTATCGAGAAAAGTAATTCGCTGCCCATTATCCAACACAACATTGTAGGCACCTATATGTTGGGTAATTCCTCCGGCTTCGCCGGCTATCACATTCGTTTTGCGTATGTAGTCCAACAGAGAAGTTTTTCCGTGATCGACATGTCCCATGACCGTAACAATGGGTGGACGAGGTTGAAGATTTTCTTCGTCGTCGGGTTCGTTTTCGGCAAGCGCTTCAATTACATCATGACTTACATATTCGGTAGTGTAACCAAATTCATCAGCTAAAATATTAATAGTTTCGGCATCCAGTCTTTGATTGATGGAAACTATCAAACCAAGATTCATACAAGTAGAGATGACATCATTTACCGGAACCTCCATCATGGTAGCCAGTTCATTCACGGTTACAAATTCGGTCAGTTTCAGTACTTTTTCATTATTCTGCTCCATTTCTGCCTGCTGTTGCTGACGGGCATTGATAATTTCTCTTTTGTCTTTTTTGTATTTTGAACCTTTTGTCTTCTTATTGGAAGTTGCCAATCGGGCAAGTGTTTCCTTAATTTGTTTCTGAATATCTTCTTCAGAAATAGCAGGTTTAATGGATTTTTTAAATTTGTCTTTGTTTCCTTTGGGAGAAAGATTCAATTTTTTGGGTCTTTCCAATTCCTCAGTTTTGGTATTGCCGGAAACTTTCGAAATATCAACTTTTTGCTTTGTAAAACGTTCGCGTTTCTTTTTGTGTTGTTCTTTCACATCTTCGTCATCCACAACCTCACCGGCCAATTTGATTACTTTTTTGCCTTTTTGGTCAATTTTTTTGGCTTCGGCGGCCAATAGATTTTTTTCTTCCTTTTCTTTCTTCTTCTGTTCTTTCGATTTTGGTTTTGGCCTAACTTGCTGGTTGAGTGCATCAAGGTCAATAGTGCCTACCACAGTAATATTGGTATCCAAAACGGGCCTTTCAGTATAAAAAATTTCTTCTTCAGGTTCTGAAGTCTCAATTTCTTTATTTTTAATAATTTCTTCCAAATCGTGAGATTCGGGTTCCTGAGTTGTGAGAATTTCAGGTTTTTCAGAAGTAGAAGATTTTGATATTTCAACTTCTTCTATAGGTTTCTCTGTCTTTGTTTCTGCTATATCGGGCAAAACCTCTTCTTTAATTTCAAGTTCTTCTGTTTTAACTTTTACTTCCTGAACTTTTTCTTCAATTTCTTCTGGTTTTTCTAATTTTGGAGGCTCTTCGGTAACAACCGCTTTTACTTCATGAGTCAAAGTAGCATCGGTTTCAATTTTATCTTTTTCGGCAACAATATTTTCCTTTTTTGGTTCAACGGGAGCCGATTCTGCTATTTCCGTTTTTTCTTTTTCTTTTGTTTTCGCTTTTCTTTCTGTTTCTTCCAAATTGATGTGTCCAACAGGCTTGATATGAGGCTTTTGTTCTTCAGGGATAACAGTTGGTATTGTTTCGACAGGTTTGGGTGTCGTTTTGGGATGGACATACTCTTCCAATCCGACAGTTTCGGCTTTTTCTTTTTCCTGCCGTTCTTTGCTGATCCGTTCCGATTCAATCTTCAACGCCATATCCTTGTTAAATTCTTTTGCAAGCAAAAGATACAGCTCATCTTCCAATTTTAGATTTGGATCGGCCGATAGTTTATGACCTTTTTTTGCGAGAAATTCAACTGCCGTACTCATACCGACATTCAAATCCTTGCATGCTTTACTTAATCTTATAGGCATATATTTATTTTACAATTATTAACTTTAAAAGCTTTGAACAGTCGTTCGTTTAATTAAAAAATTGCTCAATTTTCGTCTTCGAATTCCGAACGTAAAATATTCAGCACTTCATCTATGGTTTCTTCTTCCAAATCGGTGCGACGAATCAAATCTTCGCGCGGAATAGCCAACACATTTTTGGCCGTATCGCAACCAATAGATTTTAACGTATCGATAACCCATTGATCAATTTCGTCATTGAATTCATCCAAATAAATGTCTTCAGTTTCGGTTTCGTCCAATTCTCGGAACACGTCGAGCGTGTAACCGGTCAGCATGCTGGCAAGTTTTATATTAAGTCCTCCTTTCCCGATGGCTTGAGAAACTTCTTCGGGCTTCAGATAAATTTCAGCTTTCTTTTCGACTTCGTTGATACGAATGGAAGAAATTTTTGCCGGACTTAATGCTCTTGAAATGAATAAACTAATATTATTTGTATAATTAATGACATCTATATTTTCGTTTCTCAATTCGCGCACTATCCCGTGAATACGTGAGCCTTTCATACCTACGCAAGCTCCTACGGGATCAATACGATCGTCGTAAGATTCAACGGCAACTTTTGCACGTTCGCCGGGAATCCTGGCAATTTTTTTAATGGTTATCAGTCCATCATGAATTTCAGGAATTTCATTTTCAAAAAGTCGTTCCAAAAATACGGGCGAAATACGGGAAAGAATCACCCGCGGATTGTTGTTTTTATTTTCCACCATAGCCACCACAGCTTTCACCATATCGCCTTTTCGATAAAAGTCTGTCGGGATCTGTTCCGATTTGGGTAAATAAAGCTCGTTTCCTTCTTCATCCATCAGAAGCATTTCTTTTTTCCAAATCTGATATAATTCGGCCGTAACAATTTGACCAACCATTTTACTGTATTTGGTATAAACGTTATCCTTTTGCAACTCCAGAATCTTTGATTGCAGCGTTTGTCGTAAAGTCAAGATAGCACGCCTACCGAAAGCCGAGATGTCAACGGTATCGGTAACTTCTTCACCAATTTGATAATCTTCATCAATTTTTTGGGCTTCACTGAGCGATATTTCCAAATTTGGATCATTTATTTCGTCATCTGCCACTACAGTACGGTTTCGATATATTTCAAAATCTCCCTTATCCGGATTAATGATAACGTCAAAATTCTTATCGGTTCCATAATTTTTTGCTATAATATTGCGGAACGATTCTTCCATCACACTGATTAAAGTACTTCGATCAATGTTTTTAAGCTCTTTAAATTCTGAAAAAGTATCAATTAAATTAACAGTTTCTTTCTTGCTCATGGCTTATTTAAATCTTAAAATATATTTTGTAGTTTTAATATCTTCATATCGAAAAGGAATTTTTTCTGTAACCTTGATTTTCCTTTTTGCGCCTTCCGGTTTGATTAATTTTTCAGTTTGAAGTGTACAATTATCAAAATTTACCTCTGTGAGTATTCCGGAAAATTTTTCTCCTTTTTTGGTAACAATTTCCACTTCATTACCTATGTTTTTTTCGTACTGTTTCAGTACTTTGAAAGGTTCTGTCAGTCCGGGAGAGCTGACTTCCAATTCATAATCTTCCTGTTCTCTGTCCAATTTGGATTCGATGAAATTGTTTAAAGATTCGCAATCGTCAATAGAAACACCTTGAAATGAATCAAAAACGACAAGAATCTGATTTTCAGGACTTACTTTAACTTCTACCATGTAAAAATCTGTTCCTGAAACAAAATTTTCCACTATTTGCAATATGGTTGGCTGCTCAATCATGGGAAAGTTCACATTTATCTAAAAAACAAGGGGACAATTTTGTCCCCTCCTACAATTCCTTTTCACGGTGCAAAATTACAAAATAATTATTTAAAATCCAAAGTTTTATCGAATAAATATACTCTCTTTTTACAACAAAACAACAAATGAAAACTTTACGACTGATTATGAATTATTTAATGTTTTGCAACCACATCAATTAAAACAAAGATTTTTTCCAAAAGGAAATAGAATATTAAGAAAATGTCAGAAAATATCATAAATTTGCAAAAAATGTTGACTTAAATCCTACACCATGTTTAAAATCCTTTCAATCAATCCCGGCTCTACTTCAACAAAATTTGCAGTCTATGAGGACGAAAAAATTTTATTTCTTCATACCATTTTACACTCCACGGAAGAATTAAAATCTTTTGAAAAAATAATTGATCAGCTCGATTTCAGAAAAAATTTAATTCTGAACAGATTGAAACATGATGGTGTAGATTTACAAACACTATCTGCTATTGTTGGCAGAGGAGGAATGATTAGACCGGTAGCTTCAGGAGTATATTTGGTGAACGAAAAAATGATTGCCGATTTGAGAGAGGCCAAAAGAGGAGAACATGCAAGTAATTTGGGAGGCATCATAGCCTATGAAATATCCCGCGATATTCCGCAATGCAAACCCTTTATCGTTGATCCAGTGGTAGTGGACGAAATGCAGGATGTTGCCCGCATCAGCGGATTGCCACAATTTCCCCGTCGTTCCATGTTTCATGCGCTCAACCAGAAAGCGGTAGCAAGAAAATATGCTGCTTCCGTAAGTACCGTTTACGAAAATTTGAATTTGGTAATTGCACATTTGGGTGGAGGAATCAGTGTTTCGGCACATGCAAAGGGAAAAGTGATAGATACCAATCAGGGCTTGGGTGGTTATGGCCCGTTTTCGCCGGAAAGGTCAGGAACCATTGATGCCGGATTGCTGGTAGATTTTTGTTTTCAAGGACAAGCTTCCAAAGAAGAAATAAAAAAAATGCTGATTGGAAGAGGTGGACTGATAGCACATCTTGGAACCAACGATGCTTATTTGGCCGAACAAAAAGCTTTGAAGGGAGATACCCATGCAAAACTCATAATGGAAGCTATGGCGTATAATGTTGCAAAGGAAATTGGAACCATGTGCGCTGTTTTGAGAGGAAAAGTTGATGCCATAATTCTGACGGGAGGCATTAGTCGAAGCGAATGGTTTGTGAATTACGTGAAAGAAATGGTTTCCTCATTTGGGAAAATAGTCGTATATCCAGGCGAAAACGAAGTGGAAGCATTGGCCATGGGAGCTTTGCGCGTTCTTCGCGGTGAAAGTTATAAAGAATATTAATCGATCAATTCAATGTTTAAAAATATTCATTCGGAAATCGATAAATTTTCATTCTTTTCTTTTTCAGTTACAAATTTTTCTTCCCACCAAACCCATAAAGCAAAAATTAAAGCATAGAATAAGTATTTGAAAAAATATTCGTGTAAAAAAGTAAACCAAGAAGGGTGTTGCTGAACAAGAGCCGTTATTGCACTGATTCTAAAAATATTAAACACATAAACCATAGCCAGTCCGAGAGGAATAAACCACAGTTTTTTGCCGAGCGGCCCACGATAGAAAGCTATAATGCAGAAAAAAATATATGCCTGTTTCAGCCCAGTACATGACCATACAATTTGGATACCGAAGCCGTTTTCCTGTTTCAGAACGTTATTGGCAAAGAGCTGAATATGAAATCCTAAAAAATTTAGAACATTTGCAGTAGTTTGAGCAACATGGTTGGCCATAAATTGAAATGGCGCCGAAATATCATTTCCCAAAAACGTAACCTGACGATTTGAATCATCACCCCGCACCAGAAATTTCCATGCAAAATGACAAATCAGCAAAATAACAACAAAATAAATTACACCGTTGTAAGGAGTCAAAATTTTTTTTATTCTGGAAAGCTCCTTTTTCATAATATTCTTAAAAAGTATTGCTAACTCTTGCAAACGGTACTTCGTCAAAGGAACAGAAATCGTGATCGAGATACTTGAAATAACCGGTCATGGCAATCATGGCAGCATTGTCGGTAGTAAAAGCAAAAGGAGGAATAAAAACTTCGTAACCATCAATAGTTGCCAAATCGTTAAAAGCCTGACGCAAGGCTGAATTAGCCGAAACACCTCCAGCCAGTGCAATTTGGTGAATGTTATAATCCTTGGCGGCTTTTTTCAGTTTATCCATCAAAATATCGATAACGGTTGCCTGCAGAGAAGCACACAAATCATTGAGATTTTCCTCGATAAAATTTGAATTTTCCTTCATTTTGTCCCGAAGCAAGTACAGAAAAGAAGTTTTTAAGCCACTGAAACTGTAATTGTATCCTTCAATTTGGGGCTTATTCAGTCTGAAAGTATTTGGATTTCCTTCTTTAGCCAGACGGTCGATATGAGGGCCACCGGGATAAGGCAAACCCATAACTTTTGCACATTTGTCAAAAGCTTCACCTGCGGCGTCATCAATGGTCTGACCGACAACGGTCATATCGTTATAAGCTTTTACCAGAACAATTTGAGAATTTCCTCCCGAAACAAGCAGACACAAAAAAGGGAATTGAGGTTGCGGAGAGTTATCGTTTTCATCTTTTCTGATAAAATGAGCCAAAACGTGTGCCTGCAAATGATTTACGTCAATAATGGGAATGCCGAGTGCCTGAGCAAAACCTTTTGCAAAAGAAGTTCCCACAAGCAGTGAGCCCAATAAACCCGGTCCTCGGGTGAAAGCTACAGCACTTAATTGTTTTTTGTCGATGTCGGCTTGTCTTAATGCTTCCTGAACGGTAGGAATAATATTTTGCTGATGCGCACGAGATGCCAATTCCGGAACTACTCCTCCAAATTTGGCGTGAACCGACTGATTGGCAATAACATTTGAAAGCATGACTCCATCGCGCAAAACGGCAGCTGAAGTGTCGTCACACGAAGATTCGATTCCTAATATAATAATAGGGTTCATAAAAATTCATTTTTTTAATAAAAAAATAACAATCTCAATCAGAAAAAGTATGCTTGAATTTTATAAAAAAATAAGGGTTGTTCCACTTTTTTGATTCAGAAAATCATAAATAATTTTTTTATTTTTGTAAAATAAAATTCAAAGGTATAAAAAAATCGGTTAAAATAGCAGGTTATACTATTGGAGGAATTATTTTATTCCTTGCAATTTTACTTATTTTGTTGCAAAACAGCAGAATACAAAATTCTATTGCGCAAACCCTCGTTCGACAACTTTCAGAAAAATTGCAAACTAAAGTTGAAATCGGTAAGATACATTACAAGCTTTTCAATACCATTGCCATTGATGACGTTTACTTGGAGGATCAGCAACAAGACACACTTTTGTATGTAAAAAGCATGGATGCACATTTTAATCTATGGAAATTTTTTCGTGGAAAATATCAATTTCGTTCCATTGATTTAGATCAACTTTATGGGAATATTGCTATTGATAAGGCTGGCAAAACAAATTTTGACTTTATTGTTCAGGCTTTCAAAAAACCACAAGGTTCTAAGCCGGCAAATATAGAATTTCAAATTACCCGATTCAAATTAAAAAATTCTTCTTTTCGTTTCGTCGATGCACGCGAAAATCTTAGCAACTCGCAGACATTTAATCCCAAGCATCTTTATCTTACCAATATCAATTCCGATATTCATCTGGATATTTTTCACAAGGACACCATTAAGGCAAGTATCAACCACTTGAGCGCATACGAATCCTCAGGCTTGACATTAAAGGATTTACGGACAAAATTCTCAGTTTCCGATAAAAATATCGATATTCCCTACTTCGATTTATGGATGCCCAATTCTAAAATTCATTTTGACAGTATCCAGGTAAATTATGCAAAATTTTCCGATTTGAAAAATCTGAATGAGAATGTGAAATTGAAAATTCCACTTCGATCTTCTTACTTTACCTTTTCTGATTTCGCTGCATTTGTCCCTGCCTTTGCCAACTTAAATACCAAAATGGATGCAGAAATTGAAATCGATGGCAGAATTTCAAGTCTGAAATTCAACCAAATTCGATTAAAATTTGGGAATTCCTTTTTACTGAATGCCAAAGCCGATTTTACCGGTTTACCCAATATGGATGAAACTTTTATTTACGCCAACATCAATGATTTGCATTTCGAAAAAAACGATTTGCAGGATTTTGTTGCCGGACTAACAAAAAAACCATTTGTGCTGCCAAAAGAGTTGAATCAACTGGGAATGGTCAGATACAACGGCAATATTTCCGGATTTCTAAACAACCTGGTAGCCTATGGTAAACTGAGATCGAATGTGGGTACGATAGCTACGGATATCCTGCTGCAATACAATACCAAGTCTCAGTATTTGGCTTACAATGGCACCATTAAGTCGGACAACATTCAATTGAATAAAATTCTGAGCAACAATCAGTTTGGACTTTTTTCATTTAATTTTAACACCAAAGGAGAAAAGCAGGCCAATAAAAATTTTCAGGGAACTATTGAAGCTGATATTCCCGAATTTCAATGGAATGGTTATTCCTATCGCGATATGCAATTAAAAGGAAACTATGATGGAAGTGGATTTGATGGGACTTTTGATGTTGCCGACGAAAACATCGATGCTCATTTTACTGGAATTGTCGATATGACAAAACGTTTACCGGTATTCGATTTCAGCCTGAATTTGGCCAAAGCCAATTTGAATGCGTTGAAACTGACAACTAAGTATTCCAATGCCAATTTGTCCTTCAATGCAAGAACCAATATGATAGGAAATTCACCGGACAATCTCAACGGATTCGTTTTATTCGACAAGATAGCTTTCACCAACCGAAATCGAACACTCAATGCCGGCAAAATTCAATTCGTATCGCGCACGAAGAACGATGAAACCTATTTTTTAATTTCTTCCGACTACGTGAATGGAAGTATTTCGGGAAATTTTATTTACAGCTCATTAGATCAAACTTTTAAAAGATTGGCATATCATTATTTGCCTGCCGTGTCGAACAAAATTCCACACGAAAATTCACATCCAAATTTTATCAATGTTGATTTGAAAATTTCTGATACAGGTGAACTGACCGATATTTTGGAACTTCCATGGCAATTGAAAGGCAATTCATATATTAAAGGATATTATGACGAAAAAAATTATAAAATTGACTTCACTTCAAATTTTCCTTATTTCAAATTTGGAAAAAGGGAATTTGAAAACATATTTTTATCACTTCAGAATGAGGAAGATAAATTATCATTTATTACCCGCGCACAAATGGATGGAAAAAACAAGCCCATGCACTTTTATATCAATGCAACAGCATCGGACAATTCTGTCAATACTTTGTTGGGCTGGCAAAATTCCGATTCAATTACCAATGCAGGAGAATTTAAAACACTGACAAAATTTGCAGCAACCGATGGAAAAATCAATGCACAAATCTCTGTTCTTCCAAGTCAGATTATTCTTATGGATTCCGTTTTAAATATTTTCCCATCTGTTGTAAAATACAATTCTGATGGTTCGCTTCAAGTAAATAATTTCAAAATGGAGGGCAGCAGTCAATTCCTTCATGTTAACGGCATTGCTTCAAAAAGTGAAAAAGACAGTTTGCAATTTGCCATGAATAATTTGGATTTGTATTTTATTATGAACGATTTGGTAAAGCTGAAAGACCCCTCGCTGGGAGGATATTTTACGGGCAATGCAACCATGTACAGTGCTTTTCAACAGCCTTTTTTTGAAGCAAAACTATTGGTAAAAGATTTTTCAATGAACCAATCGGTTTTGGGAGATGCAGATTTATATTCCTATTGGGACAAAGAAAAGAAAGAAGTGGTGTCAAATGCCAACATCATAAATAACAAGGATACAGTAGCTTACATCGACGGTGTTTATGTTCCGGGAAAAGATTCCATAGATTTTGTGTACGACATGCATCATCTCAATGCGGGAATGTTAAAACGATATTTTGGTGATGTAGTGCAAAATGTCAAAGGCTTCGCAACTGGTAAACTTCGTATGTTTGGTCCAACAAAAAAAATGAGGTTCGATGGGGATTTGTATGTAGATGAAGGACAATTAAAAATGGCTTTAACACAAACAACCTATTTTTTTAACGATACCATTCGTATGAAGCCTACTTCTGTTGAGTTCAAGAATATAAAGATGTATGACGAGGAAGGAAATGAAGGTGTATTGGATGGAATAATGAAACATACGGGCATGTTTGGCGGCCTGAAGTATGATGTAATGATTCGCTCCAATAATATTCTGGCTTTGAATACTCATGCCAACGACAACGAAATATTTTACGGAAAAGCCTATGCTGGAGGTACAGTTCATATTTTTGGGGATGTGAATGTTACTAATGTTTGGGTTGATGTGGTTTCGCGTCCAGGTTCCAAATGCTATGTAACTATGCCCGGCTCTTCAACTGCTGCCGATAACAGTTTTGTTCAGTTTGTAAATAAAAATGACACGCTAAAAAGTCAAAAGGACGAGCAAAAAGAAAAAAAACAGGCAGAACGTACTTCCAATACCAAAGTAAATCTTCAGATCGGCATCACACCTGATGCAGAGATACAATTTATTATTGACCCAAAAGCCGGCGATATGATTGTGGGAAAAGGAACGGGTAATTTACGTTTTGAGTTTGATACTTATTCGGATATAAAACTATTTGGTACCTATACCATAGAGAAAGGTACCTATCTTTTTACTCTTCAAAACGTGATACGCAAAGAGTTTAAAATTGATGAAGGAAGTACCCTGACATGGACAGGTGATCTTTACAATGCTCAAGTAAAAATAAAAGGCATTTATTCTTTAACAGCTTCTCTGCGCGATTTAATGGATGCATCGCAACTCAGTTCCTTGCCCCGAACCAGTGTCCCTGTAAACTGTATATTGCTATTGAGTGGAGATTTGATGAAACCCAATGTGGAATTTAATATAGATTTACCTTCGAGCGACGAAAGTGTAAAACAGATGGTGAAAAGTACCATTAGCACCAACGAAATGATGGCTCGGCAAATTGTTTATTTACTCATTTTCAACAAATTCTATAACCCATATCAGCAATCGGCAACTAATTCTCCTGTCGGTATCGGTTCCAGCGAAGCCGTATCGTTGGTTGTAAGTACATTGAGCGCACAAATGAATAACTGGCTGGCTCAAATGATTAACAGCAACATTATTTCCATCGGGTTCGATTATCGTCAAACCGATCAGCTAAGCAGTGATGTTCAGGCGCAATTTCTTATTCAACCGAACAATAGGCTAATTATCAATGGAAATTTGGGCTACCGAAACGACAATGTTAATTTGAGCAACAATACCAATAAATTTATTGGTGACATTGATGTTGAATGGTTGCTCACGGAAGGTGGAAAATTCAGGTTAAAAGCCTACAACCACACCATTGACCGCTATCAGCTTCGGTCGGCGAAAAACACACAAGGAATAGGACTGATATATAAAGAAGATTTTTCTAATTTTGATGAGTTGTTCCGTTATTATTGGAACATTTTGACTTTTAAAAAGAAAACCAATGAAACCAATCAATAATTATTTTACGGTGATTTTTTTCTTTTTTTGCACATTGATTTCAGCTCAAGGAGTCGATAAATTTTATGTCGGTATGCCGGACGCACTCAATCCAACCTTGACGTCCCAACAACGGCTCGAACTTATAGAATATGCCAAAGCAGGACAAAACGATACTACGTTCAACCGTTTCAAAAATCCCGTTTTTTTGCTAAAACTCGATACGCTTCATCAGCACTTGATTGTGAAAAATTCGAGTTTATCAACTTTTGAAATGAAAATTTTGAATTTGGGTACTACCGAACCGATAATTGGAATTATCCGAACAGTTTGTGCACCTATTTGTCATTCATTAATTGAATTTTACGATCTAAAATGGAACTGCATTCCTGTTCCTTTCCCCTATCCACAAGCCACTGATTGGCTTGATTTGGAAAAAGCTCAAAAATCTGAAGAAGGAATTGAAACATTTCAAAAAATTTTGAAACATTCTTTTGTTTCGCTTAGTTTTCAGGATGAAGGGCAAGTTGTGACAGCATCCAACAACAGCATCGATTTTTTAAGCGATGAAGATAAAAAGCTCGTTATTCCCTACGTGAATACGGCCCCTTTGCTTTTCCAATGGAGCGATTTAAAATGGATAAGAGAAAAATGAAAAAGGCCTCAGAAAATTTTTCCTGAAGCCTTTTACACACATTATTATGAAAAAAATTACTTTGAAGTTTTTTTCTTCTCCAAACTTTTAGCGTAACGATTCATAAATTTATCAACACGGCCAGCGCTATCCACCAACTTAGCTTTGCCCGTGAAATAAGGGTGCGAAGAACTGGAAATTTCCAATTTTACCAATGGATAAGTAACCCCATCAATTTCAATGGTTTCCTTGGTATTAATGGTCGAACGAGTGATAAAAGTGTCGCCATTTGATAAGTCTTTAAATACTACCGGACGATAATTGGTAGGATGAATTCCGCTTTTCATATCTATCTAAAATGTTTGTATTTTCTTTTGAGTGTGCAAAGATACAGTTTTTTTCTTAATCAACAAAGATTTTTTTCTTTTTTCTTTTTTGAAAACTATTTACATTAACTACAAATCTCTGGCAACTATTGTTAAAAAGTTTTTGCCAGCTCTTCAGCCTCTTCTATGGCTTTATTTACTATAGCCTCAACATCCATCCCTATCACATCAAGATTAGAAGCCCGAATGGTGGTATAATCGAAAATACCGAAAAGCCCCATAATGGTTTTAAGATATTTATCGCACAAATCCCATTCAGCAGCCATTCCTTCAGTATAATCTCCGCCGCTGGTAGTGATATTGAGTGCTTTCTTTCCCTGACACAAACCAATTGGCCCGTTTTCACTGTATTTAAAAGTGATATTCGGAATACTTACATAGTCGATATAAGCTTTTAAGATTGCCGGAATTCCCAAATTCCACATAGGCTCAGCAAAAATATATTTATCGGCGCTTTTAAATTGCAAAGCATATCTTTTCATCGGATTTTCTTTTTCTTCCACTTCATTGCTCATGTGAACCATCACATCTTCAACAGTTAAAAAATGAATGTCTTCCTTGTACAAATCCAACGTAACAATTTCGTCCTGCGGATGGTGTTTTTTGTATGCTTCCATAAATTTATCGGCAATTCTGAATGTTTTTGATTCACCTTCAGGTTTTGCATTAGCTTTGATATAAAGAACTTTACTCATAATGATTTACCTCCTATTTTTGTTGTTATCAGATTCAAATAAAAATTTTCAATTTCAAATCAGTTGATTAGTAATTACAATGAAATGATTAAAGACAAAAATAACGTAATTATTTTGTACATCAAAAAAATTTGGGAAGAAAAAAAATTTACTTAAAAAATCTCAACCCTATTCATCAGACATTTAATTAAAACATTTCTTTTTAAAATCAAAAATATTTATTACCTTTGTAACCGCTTTAACAAATAAAATTTATAAACATAAAAAGCTATTAAACAGTATGTTGAATCATTATGAAACCGTTTTCATTTTAACTCCCGTTTTATCTGACC
Organism: Bacteroidales bacterium; assembly: GCA_012517575.1. Taxonomy (GTDB): domain Bacteria; phylum Bacteroidota; class Bacteroidia; order Bacteroidales; family Paludibacteraceae; genus MVYY01. The sequence goes on from JAAYUQ010000130.1 coordinate 15,393, forward strand.
TGCAGATGAAGGAAGCGGTAGAAAAATTTAAAACCATTTTGCAGGAAAATGGTGCAACAATTACCAATGAAGAAAATTGGGGTTTACGTAAGTTGGCCTATCCGATTGAAAAAAAATCTTCAGGTTTTTATTGTTTGCTGCAGTTTGACGCAGAACCGTCCGTAGTGGCCGTTTTGGAAACCAATTATCGTCGTGATGAACGGGTGATCCGTTATTTAACTACTCGTTTGGACAAATATGCTTACGAGTATGCTGAAAAGAGAAAAAATGTAAAATCTAAAGAAGGAAAGGAATAAACAATGGCAACTAACAACAACGAAGAAATAAGATATTTAACTCCTCCGACAGTAGATATCAAAAAGAAAAAATATTGCCGATTCAAAAAGAGTGGTATTAAATATATCGATTACAAAGATCCGGAATTTTTGAAAAAGTTTGTGAACGAACAGGGAAAAATTCTTCCTCGTCGTATTACCGGTACTTCTCTGAAATATCAACGCAAGGTTGCTCAGGCCATCAAAAGAGCCCGTCATTTAGCGTTGCTTCCTTATGTAACAGACATGTTGAAATAATTTTAATCAGGAGGACAGAAAAATGGAAGTAATATTGAAAGAAGATGTAAATAGTCTTGGTTATAAAGGCGATATAGTAAAAGTAAAAGATGGTTACGCACGTAATTACCTTATTCCCACAAAAAAAGCCGTAATTGCCACCGACTCGGCAAAAAAAATGCTCGAAGAGGAAAAAAAGCAACGTGCTCATAAATTGGAACGCATTAAAAACGAAGCGCTCGAATTGGCAGAAAAAGCCAAAGGAATTAATTTGATAGTTGAAGCCAAAGCAAGTTCAACTGGAAAAATTTTTGGCGCTGTTGGACCTATTCAAATTGCCGATGCCTTTGAAAAAGCAGGTTTAACTATTGACCGAAAGGTAATTGTAGTGGATGAACCCGTGAAAGAATTAGGCACCTATAAAGCAACACTTAAACTTCACAGAGAAGTGAGTGTTGAAATTTCTTTTGAAGTGATCGGCGTTTAAAAATAAGGAAATATCAATAAAATGTCTTTTCAACGGAAGGGGCTGTCTCAAAAGTAAGGACAGCCTCTTTTTTTTAGTTGGGAAATATCATAAAAAAACAGGGAAAAAAACAGGACAAATGATTTGTGTAATTGCATATTATTTTGTATCTTTATAACTGAATATCAATAACATGAA
>JAAYUQ010000131.1 GCA_012517575.1 Bacteroidales bacterium
ACTATGTCGAAATACTTCTTTTCCACGCTGGTTCTATGAACTCTTTTTAATAACGAATCGGCTTTGTTGAGATGAGGAGTGATGTAATATCCCTTGTTGGCAATAATAGCCATGGCATTTGACAACTGAAGAGGAGTAACGAGAATTTCTCCCTGCCCGATAGCCAAAGATCGGATGGTTAAGGCTCGCCAGCCGGTTTCCCCGAAATAGCGGTTGAAATATTTTTCGGTTGGAATATTACCCGAAGATTGCTGATAAATATCGCCATCGGTGAATTTTTTCCCAAATCCGAAACTTAAAACATAACTGCGCCAGATTTGATAATTTCGCTTAAAATTTTTGTTTTTCTCTCCATATCCGTCTTTTTCCAATGTGGCGCGAAAAGCTCCCCAGAAATAAGGATTGCAACTTTGCTCTATACCATTGAGCAGATTTACCGGAGAACCGTGATGATGGGTACATTTGATAGGATAAGATTCCGGGCCGTTGCACGGGAAAAGCGTTTTCGTATCAATTCCTCCCATTTGCTGGCATACCAGCGCCTGAATGGTTTTAAAAGTTGAACCGGGTGAGTATTGGGCTTGTGTAGAACGGTTTAGCAAAGGTTTAGCCGGATCGGAAACAAGTTGAATGTAATTTTTTGTTCGTTGTCTTCCTACCAATGAAGAAGGATTGAAAGTTGGACTGGAAACCATAGCCAATATTTCGCCGGTTTTGGGTTCAATGGCCACAATTCCGCCAATTTTTCCGTTTAACAACTGTTCTCCCAACATTTGAAGCTTTATATCAAGCGTTGTAATGAGATTTTTTCCTGCTTTGGGTGCCACATCATGTTTTCCGTTTTCGTATTTTCCCTTTATTCGGCCTTTAGCATCACGCAGCAATACTTCAACTCCCTTTTCTCCTCTGAGATCTTTTTCGTAGGTATATTCCAGCCCGTCTCTTCCTACATAATCTCCTTTAACGTAGTAATTGTCTTCATCCAATCGCGATTGCGAAATTTCTCCAATACTTCCCAGTACGTGTGCGGCATAAGGATAAGTATATTCACGCAAAGTTCGGCTTTGGATGTAAAATCCCGGAAATTTGTACATCATTTGCTGGATAGTAGCAATGTCCCGAATATCGAGTTGAGTCATAAACAATTGAGGAGTATAGGCAGAATAACCAAGATTCTTTTTCCTATCTTTGATCTCTGCCATTCGTTTTATGAAAAACTGTTTGTCGATATTCAGTGCACGACAAAATGCCAACGTGTCCAAATCATGAATTTCACGAATGATGACGGCTATGTCATAGGCAGGTTTGTTGTATACCAGCAAATTGTTGTTTCTGTCATAAATCAAGCCCCTGGGAGGATAAAGTGTTTTATTCAGAAAAGCATTGCTGGCTGCTCCCTGCTTATATTTTGTTTCCACCACCTGAATAGAGAACAAACGAATGATATACACAGCAATCACTACAGATATGATGGCTGTAATTACATATTTTCTGTTCTGTAAAGAATCGTTTATCATTGATTATTTTTTCTTCAGCGATTGAATACCCAAAATTAGCAGAATTGAAATAACTGAGCTAAAAAGAATTTTTTCGATAATAATGCCAAAGTGAGCCAGTGAAAAAGCCTCCAGAAAAAACAGGGCAGAATGATGGATAAACACCAACAATACGACATATCTGATGTATACACCAACACCAAAAGTATAGAAAGAGGGAGTTGGATTTTCATCCTTTTCGAAATCGGTAATCATATTGATGATTCCGTTTCTGGTGAAAGCCATCAGAACGGTAGCAAAGGCATGAGTTCCCATTGTGTTGAGAAAAATATCCACAACGAGTCCCGTTACAAAAGCAAGAATCAGGGTAAGCCACTGTGGCGTACGATAGGGTAGCGAAAGAATGAAAAGAATGTAAATATAGGGATTGATGTAACCGCTTAACTGAATGTTGTTCAGCACAAAAATCTGAACAATCATCAGTAAAACAAAACGAATAATATTTTGAAAAACCGTTATTGCCATCTTTATTCTTCGTATGCTGTTTTTTCAAGCTCCTGCAATTCGCCGGCATTTTTGAAATCAATCACCTTAACATAAGAAAGGGTACGAAAATTTGTTGCCAGCTTAACTTTAATTTCATAATAGGCATCGCTTTCTTTCAGGTTAAAGTTTTCTATGGTTCCTACAGGGATTCCTTCAGGGAAGGTAGTTGTTAATCCACTCGTAACCAATGTATCTCCCATTTTTATCGGTACGTGGCGGGCAATATCAGTCAACGTGGCAAAACGATAGTCTTTCCCATCCCACACAAGCGAACCAATGTAATCGTTTCGCTTAAATTTGCAATTAATTTGAATTTTGGGATTCAACACCGGAATGACAACGGAAAAATGCTGAGAAACATTTTTTACTATCCCTACTACTCCTTCGTCGTTGATGACTCCCATATCTGGCTTGATGCCATCCAAAGCTCCCTTGTTCAGTGTAATATAATTTTGCAGTTTATTGGTGGAATTGTTGATAACTTTGGCTTCAATAAACCGGTATTGTTTTTCGGGTGGAATTTTGTATGATAGCGAATCCGACACCGACGGTTGCAAAGCTTCCAATTTATTTTGCAATTCGAGCAACTGATTTTTGAGTTGTGTGTTTTCTTCGGCCAATTGCTGATTGGATTTGCTTAAATTGAAAAAACCGACAATATAATTGTTCCAGTTGTAGAAAGATGAAACTACCGCGTTGCTGGAAGAAAGAAATACACTTTTCTGATAATCTCTGCTATTGAAAACCAATATCAAAGAAAAAATTTCCAACAGCAAGAATACAAAAAATCCGCTATGATGAATCAAAAAATTGATGAGATTTTTCATAAGAAATTTTTAATCTTTGCGGCTTTCTTCTGCAATACACAAAAATATCCGATTCTTATGGACAATATCAAAAAAATATTCTTATCGTCCGGCAGAATCGAATATTAAAAGTTTTATCTTAACAAGAAAGAGAATTTATCAACATTTTTCAAAGCAATTCCCGTACCGCGTGCTACTGCATGAAGCGGATCATCGGCAATATGAAAAGGAATATTGATTTTGTCCGTCAGTCTTTTGTCCAACCCGCGCAGCAATGCTCCGCCACCCGAAAGGAAA
>JAAYUQ010000132.1 GCA_012517575.1 Bacteroidales bacterium
AAAAAATATCATTATCTTCTCCATTGATATAGACTTCCCCTTGAACCATTTGTATATTTTCATGGTTTAATTTTGCTCGGATGCCGGCATTTAATTTCCGAACAATTTTATTTTTCCTCAAAATAATTTTGGCATAATCATAAGAAACATTTTCAACCGATATGCCATATTTATTCGCCTCTTTTATATTTTCCAGCAATTTGGCAGAATAAAGCATTGCTTTCGTTGGAATACATCCGCAATTTAAACAGACTCCTCCCCATTCTGATTTTTCGAAAATTACAACTTTCAACCCATAAACGGCAGCTCTCTCCGCAGCGCTGTATCCGGCAGGTCCGCCACCAATAATTCCTAAATCAAACATATCTTTCCTAAAAATTTATTTCTCTTTTAAAATATCGCGAATTTCGGTCAATAATATTTCTTCTTTACTTGGTTGAGGCTCTGCAGCAGGTGCTGGTTTTTCTTCTTTTTTCCTCATTAAAGTATTGATTCCTTTTATCAACAGAAAAATCACAAAAGCTACAATCAGAAAGTCAAAAGTAACCTGCAGAAAATTACCATAATTCATGGTTACAGCAGGAGCTTGAATACCATTTACAACTTCAGCAGGTTTTAATACCAATTTTAAATCCGTAAAGTTAATACCGCTAATGAGCAATCCGAGTGGAGGCATGATTACGTCAGCCACCAGAGAAGAAACAATTTTTCCGAAGGCGCTTCCAATAATTACACCAATTGCCAAATCAATGACACTGCCACGCATGGCAAATTCCTTAAATTCTTTCCAAAGTCCCATTTTGTTTGAATTAAAAATTTTGATAATGTGCAAATTTAAGTTTTTGTATCGATTATTCAAATTTTTAGGAAATTTAGTTGGTTTATTTCAAACAATTGACAATAATTTCTGTTTTAAGTGATAGAGAATTGTAAGTGGAAACAACAGAACAAAAGCAAAGATTTTCCTTTTCATTTGTCAGGAAAAATTCGTACTTTTGCAAAGTTTGATTATTAATTAATTAAAATTCAAAAAATATGGTACATTACACTGAACTTGGATTAGTCAATTCAAGAGAGTTATTTAAAAAAGCGATTGAAGGGAAATACGCTATTCCGGCATTTAATTTCAATAACATGGAACAGTTGCAGGCTATCATTTCTGCTTGCGTAGAAACAAAATCGCCTGTTATATTGCAGGTTTCGAGTGGTGCGCGCAAATATGCCAATCAAACTTTATTGCGCTATATGGCGCAAGGGGCTGTTGAATATGCCAAAGAACTAGGTTATAATATTCCCATTGTTCTTCATTTGGATCATGGTGATTCTTTTGAACTCTGCAAAAGCTGTATCGAATCAGGTTTTTCTTCCGTGATGATTGATGGCTCCCATCTTCCTTACGAAGAAAATATTGCTTTAACAAAACAAGTTGTAGAATATGCACATCAGTTTGATGTAACGGTTGAAGGAGAATTGGGCGTTTTAGCCGGTATAGAGGATGAAGTTGTTGCCGAACACCACACATATACTGATCCCGATCAGGTAGTTGATTTTGTAACCCGCACCAATGTTGATTCGTTGGCTATTTCTATTGGAACTTCACACGGAGCTACCAAATTTAAACCTGAACAGTGTACACGCGACGAAAACGGAATTTTGATTCCACCCCCATTGCGTTTTGACATTTTGGAAGAAGTAGAAAAACGTATTCCGGGCTTTCCAATTGTTTTACATGGAGCTTCTTCCGTACCTCACGAATATGTCGAAAAAATTAACAAATACGGTGGTGCATTGAAAGATGCCATTGGCGTTCCTGAAGATCAGTTGAGGAAAGCAGCCACTTCAGCAGTTTGCAAAATCAACATCGATTCCGATGGTCGTTTGGCTATGACAGCTGCTGTTCGTGAAGTTTTTGCAACCAAACCGGCAGAATTTGACCCAAGAAAATATCTTGGACCTGCTCGCGATGAACTGAAAAAACTTTATATGCACAAAACGGTGAATGTGCTTGGCAGTGCAGGAAAAGCTTAATTGAGAAACCAAAATTTGTTTCTTGTTGCCTAAAGTGAAAAGGAACAAGTTTTTAACAGAACATAAAAACCGATGCTGAAAAAAATCAGTGTCGGTTTATTTTTTTGTTTCTTGAGGATTTTTATTGTTGTCCAGCAATTGTGTATTGAGAAAGTGTTCCAGTTCCTCCGGTTTTACGTTTACATTCAATTTCCCATTTACAGCCCACGATATATGTCCGGTTTCTTCAGAAACGACAATTGCAACCGCATCGGTATGTTCGGTAATTCCAAGTGCAGCACGGTGTCGCAAGCCAAGACGCTTGGGTATAGATTGGTTTTGAGAAACAGGTAAAATACAGGCAGCAGCTTTCAGAGTATGTCCCGAAATAATAATCGCTCCATCGTGCAATGGCCCGTTTTTGAAAAAAATGCTTTCGATAAGACGGGAATTTATTCTGGAATCCAATAATTCTCCCGACTGAACATAATTATCCAGATTGTTATTTCTGCTGAAAACAATCAGACTACCCGTATTTGTTTTAGACATATTCCGACAAGCCAAAACAACCTGCAACAAATCGAGGTCTTTTTCTTGCTTTTCAGCCTGAGATTCGCCAAAAAACTTTTTGATTTTTGAAAAAAAACCACGTTCGCGGCGAGTGCCTATATTAGAAAAAAATCTTCTGATTTCGTCCTGGAAAAGCACTATCAAGGCAAAAGCTCCAACATTGACAACCATATCCAAGATGCCTCCCAACAGTTGCATCTTGAAAACATACGATACAAAAAACCAGCATACGATAAAAGCCAAAATGCCAATAAAAATATTGACAGCTCCTGAGTTTCTGAGTAATTTGTAAATTTCGTACAACAGAAAGGCAACCAAAAAAATATCGACAATATCCTTAAACCCGATTTGAAAACCCATATATTTAATTATTAATGAGACAAATAGATTAATATTTACAATACTGATTAAAAATTTGGATAACTTGAACAGCTTCTTTAACGTCGTGTACCCGCAAAATGGATGCTCCACCCAATAACGCCAGCATATTAACGGCAATTGTGCCAGTTAAAGCATCTTCAGACTGAATTTTCAGAAGATTGTAAATCATTGATTTCCTTGACATTCCAGCTAAGATAGGGACATTCAGTTCTTTAAAATAAGATAGTTTTTTTAGAAGTTCATAATTTTGTTCCAACGTTTTGGCAAATCCAAATCCGGGGTCAACAATAACGTCTTTCACACCTAATAGATGCAACTGAGCCAAACGTTTTTGGAGAAAAGAAAAAACTTCCGGAACAACTTTATTGTTCTCATACTGAACCAAATTTTGCATAGTTTGAGGGGTTCCACGCATGTGCATTAATACATATGCTACACCCAAATCGGCTACCGTTTCAAACATCAATTCGTCCATCGTTCCTCCACCAATATCGTTAATTATGGCAACATGATAATTTTCAACCACATATCTTGCAACTTTTGATCGAAAAGTATCTACAGACAAAATAACGTCAGGAAATCTTTTGAGAATTACTTCCAAAGCATTTGAGAGCCGATCAACTTCTTCGTTCACTGAAACGGGTTCGGCAGAAGGACGGGTGGAATAACCTCCAACATCAACAATGCTGCCCCCATTTTGAAGAATTTCTTCAACTGCTTTTAAAATAGACTTTTCGGTAAAAAAGCGACTGCCCGTATAAAAAGAATCAGGTGTAACATTCACAATTCCCATTACAACAGGAGAAGAGAGGTCAAGCAAACGACCGTTTAAATTTAAGAACATGAAATAATAAATTGTTGGTTTGGATTCAACTCTGATTTGCAAAAATAAGAAATTTAACTGATGAAGTTTGACATTTAGGCAAAAAATTAAAAAATCTGATTGGGAATTATACGTTTTTACTAAAAGATCAGTTATTTATAACAGATTTGAAGCGATAAAAAAATAATAGAATTTTTTTTAGTTCAATATGTTTAATAACTTATTTTGTAATATATTGATAAAGAATTTTTTAAAAATAAAATTTACGACAAAGAATTTAAGTTTTGAGAATTATTCTTGAAATATTTTTTTTTCTGAAAAAGCTTAACAAAAGTTTTTTCAGAAAAAATACTATATTTGCAACTTGATTTTTCACAATAAAGTGTTGCCACTATTAAAAATATGACTAAATCGGAAAATTGGGATAAAATATTCTGCATTTTGGCATATCTTTGTCGGTAAGTAACTGACTACAATAATGTAAAAAAATAACAATAAAAGTATGAAATTAAAAACCTTAGTCAGACTTTCAACTTTAGGCATGGCCCTGACATTTATTGGTTGCGCAAGTCAATCGGCTGATGAAAGTTATTCCCGCGTAACAGGGTGGAAATACAATGATGAAAAAGGGACAGGATTTGCTGTCAAAAAAGATTTCAAAACCAATGTACCTCCAGGAATGGTAGAAATTGAAGGTGGATCTTTTACCATTGGAGAAAAGGGTGAAGTTGTAACAGCACCTCGTAACAGCAGAAGAAGACGGATTACCGTCAGCTCTTTTTACATGGATAAGTACGAAATCAGAAATGTCGATTGGAGGGAATACACGCATTGGATGAACCTTGTTTTTGGAAAAACGGCTCCAAAATTGGTCGAAAAAACCTATCCCAATGGCAAAGTATGGAGAGAAGAATTGGCTTATAACGAACCTTATCTTGAACATTATTTCACGCATCCGGCTTTCGATCAATATCCTATTGTCGGAATTACTTGGGAACAGGCAATGGATTATTGCAGCTGGCGTACCGACCGGGTGAACGAATTAGCTTTGGTGAAGGCAGGAGTTATTGCACCACCTGATTTTACTGCTTTAAAAAATCAAACGAATTTCGATTCGATTATCAATAATTTTGTTTTTAACACCCAAAAATATTTGAAACAGCCGACTTATCAACCTAAAACAGGACCTCGTCCAAAAAAAGATTTAACCGGAGAGGTGCGAAAAGTGGATACATCTGATGGAATTTTGTTGGTATCCGACTACCGGCTTCCTACAGAAGCTGAATGGGAATATGCTGCTTATGGATTGAAAGCCGGAGGAGAAGGATTTATACCCGAAGGTAAAATATATCCATGGCGCGGTTATCAGGTACGAAATCCTTCACGGAAACAACTGGGTCAAATGATGGCAAACTTTGTACGTGGACGTGGCGATATGATGGGAACGGCCGGAAACTTAAACGACAGAGCCACTATTACTGCTCCCGTAAATTCTTATTATCCAAACGATTTTGGACTTTACAACATGGCAGGAAATGTAAACGAATGGGTTCTTGATGTTTACAGGTCAACCAGTTTTGATGATGTTGCCGAATATAATTCCTTTAGAGGCAACATGTATCTCACTCCTATTGTTGAAAAAGAAGATGAAGTGGGCAACAAAATCTTTAAAATAGACTCGCTGGGAAGAATTGCCACTACTGTATTGCCAAATGATGATGTGCGTAATTATAAAGACGGAGATCTTACTTCAAAAATCTCTACAGATTTCCAGCTTTATGCCGATTCCTCAGATATTGCTGCTATTACTAATATGAAAAGAATTGACCCAACCGATGTGCTTGCTCCACAAATTAGCGACAAAACACGTGTCTACAAAGGTGGTTCTTGGAAAGACCGAATATATTGGCTTAATCCTTCAACCCGTCGTTATCTGGATCAGGATCAATGTTCCAACGACATCGGTTTCCGTTGTGCCATGAGTAAAATGGGAAGTATAGAACCTGTAAAACATTAATTTCTAAAGTATTAATATTCAAAAAGCGTCTGATTCAGGTATTTCAGACGCTTTTTTTATGATGATAGAGCCGGTTTTTCGTTAGAAATTTGTAATTTTGCATCTTTATAATAGTAAATTGTATGGTTGCACTGTCCAATAAAAAAATGATTCATACAATGTTATCTTAAAAAATTTCAGAGTTAAATTAAAATATCGAACTTATGAAAAGAACAAAAATTGTTGATGCTTTGAAAAAAACCGACTTCGGGGAAGATATATGTATTAAAGGCTGGGTACGCACCCGAAGAGGAAATAAAAATGTCAGTTTTATAGAATTAAACGACGGTTCTTCCGTACATAATATTCAAATTGTAGCAGATAACAATAAATTAGGGATAGAGTTCCTAAAGCCGATTACTACCGGTGCCTGTATAGGTGTAACAGGAAAGTTGACACAATCACTTGGAAAAGGACAAAGCGTCGAAATACAGGCAGAAGATATAGTGATTTATGGAACCGCTGACCCTGAAACCTATCCTTTACAGAAGAAAGAACACACCATGGAATTTCTTCGTGAAATTGCACATTTGCGTCCAAGAACCAATACTTTTGGTGCAGTTTTCCGGATTCGTCACCACATGGCTATGGCTATTCATACCTTTTTCCATGAAAGAGGATTTTACTATTTCCATACTCCCATCATCACAGGTTCGGATTGTGAAGGAGCAGGACAACTGTTTCAAGTTACCACATTAAATCTTTCTGATCTCCCAAAAGCCGAAAACGGCTGCATCGATTACAGCAATGACTTTTTTGGCAAACAAACCGGATTAACTGTTTCGGGTCAGTTGGAAGGAGAATTGGGGGCTTTGGCTTTGGGTGCCATTTATACTTTTGGCCCCACTTTTCGTGCCGAAAATTCCAATACTCCCAGACATTTGTCCGAGTTTTGGATGATAGAACCGGAAGTAGCATTCAATGAATTGGAAGACAACATGCAATTAGCGGAAGATTTTGTTAAGTATTGCGTGCGATGGGCTTTAGACAATTGCAAGGATGATTTGGAATTTCTCAACAATCGTTATGATGCTGAGTTGATTGACCGTTTGAAATTTGTAGTTGAAAATGATTTTGTTCGGCTGACTTATACCGAAGGCATAAAAATTTTGGAAGATGCCATGGCAAAAGGACAAAAATTTGAATTTCCAGTCGGTTGGGGTATCGATTTGCAATCGGAACACGAACGTTATCTGGTAGAAAAACATTTCAAAAAACCGGTTATTCTCACCGATTATCCAAAAGATATCAAAGCGTTTTACATGAAGCTGAACGATGATGGAAAAACCGTTCGTGCGATGGATGTTTTATTTCCAAAAATTGGTGAAATTATCGGTGGTTCTCAGCGCGAAGATAATTATGAAAAACTCAAGGCGAGAGCAAAGGAAATGGAAGTTCCCGATAAAG
>JAAYUQ010000133.1 GCA_012517575.1 Bacteroidales bacterium
AGATTTTTGAAATATCAAAGACTTTGTTTTAAATATTTTAATTTTTCATCGGTATTGGTAATTGCTTAATTTTAATTGTTGTTCGGAAGCTGATTTCCTTTCTTTTTTATAAAAAAGAAATTCATTGTTTCTTACTCGAAGGAATGTAGAAAACGGAATTTTTCACCTACATTTGTTCTCATAAAAGGATCAACCCGTGCAAGTCAAAACCGAAGGTATAGTTTTTCATTCAATCAAGTATTCGGACAATTCTGCCATTGTAACCATATTCACCCGTCAGTTTGGACGAGTTTCTTACATGATTTATGGCAGAGGAAGAAAAAAGTCTTCGTGGAAACCTGTTTTTTTTCAACCCTTATCCATTGTGGAACTGGAAGTTTCGCACGATATGCGAAAAAATATTCAGCAAATGAAGGATGTTAGAATGCTGGTTCCTTATAAAAGCCTAACCATTGATCCTGTCAAGCGTTCTATTGCCCTGTTTATTGCTGAAATTCTTTTGAAAGTTTTGTCACAGAGCGAAGCCGATGAATCTCTCTATCTTTTTTTACGGCAATCATTGGAGTTTTTGGATCATAGTGAGCAAAGCACGGCAAATTTTCATCTCGTATTTTTACTCAAACTTTCTCGATATCTGGGCTTTGAACCTAATACCGATCGGCATTCCACACTTTTTTTTGATTTGGTAAACGGTGTTTTTTTGTCTTCTCCACCTGCTCATCATCATTATCTTATTGCCGATGAAGCTGAAAAAATGGCTCAGCTGCTGCGTACCGACTACGAACACATGACTGAAATTAAGTTGTCCCGCCAGCAAAGAGAAAAATTATTGGAAGATATAATAAGCTATTATCGTTTTCATCTTCCCGATTTTCACGAGATTCATTCACTGGAAGTGTTGAAAACTCTTTTTGATTGATTATCCTTCAGATGGGAAACCGATTTGTCTGACTTGATTAAATGTTTTGCGGATAGAGAATCAGTTTTTCTCCGGCTTTGATGTCGTTGTTCGACTTATGATTCCAGACTTTAATATTTTCCATTTTGCAGCCGTATTTTCGGGCAATGGAATGAAGCGATTCGCCTGAAACCACGCTATGAATGATTTGGTTTTCTTTTTTCGGGGCTGAAGCTGTTGTTTGTGATTTGTCGATAATCAATTTTTGTCCTATACGAAGATTATTCCCATTCAGTTGATTCCATTCTTTCAATTCTTCTACCGATATGCCAAGTTTTTTTGCCACCGACGAAAGTGTTTCACCGTGTTTTACGGTATAAGTTGTCGCTGTTTCGTTTTTTTGTATTGTGGATTTATTTGCTCTTAGTTGCAATTCCTGACCCGGATGAATGTTGCTGTTTGACAATTGATTAATTTTTTGCAACTGCTCTATGGAAATTCCATATTTTTTTGAAATACTGAACAGTGTTTCTCCCTTTTCCACTTTATGCACCGAAGAAGCCGTACTTTCAGGCTCTCGATTTTGGCTCTGGGCAGGCAAAGCTGAAGTTTCGTTTTCAGCGTCGATAACTGCACTATTATTGGCAAGAGCTAAAGAATTTTGCTGAATGACAGCCTCCTTAATTTTTAGATTTTGATGCGGGTGAATCACGTTTCCTTTCAAACGATTGATTTGTTTGAGTTCGGTTACCGAAATTCCATATTTTTTAGCAATGGAGGAAAGGGTTTCACCCGATTTTACGCGATGATATTTCGCAGGTATTATCGTTTCGTTTTGTGGAGAAGAAGAGGAAGATAAATTGGGCTGTTGAAGAGAATAAATTTTGTCGTTGGGGCAAAGTAATGTAGAAGAATCCACTAAACGTCCAGCTTTTACAAATCTCCGACTATAATAGGGTTCTTCGGAACTCGAAATGGTTACGCCTTCACCGGTAGCCGCATGAATAAAATCGAAATTATTGTTGTCGTACGCCTTCACTACTATTCCCACATGACCGATGTTTTTCTTTCCTGAGCGACGGCTGGAGAAAAAAACCAAATCGCCGGGTTGCAGTTCTTCACGTTTCACAGGAACCGATTGTTTGGCTTGCTGTGCTGAGTTGTGCGGTAGCAGGTAGCCAAAGTTGCGGTAAACGTAAGAAGTAAAGCCTGAACAGTCGAATGAAGAATCGCCGGCTGAACCGTAACGATAGGGCGTATGAAGGAATAATTTACTGTAGTTGATAATGGAATCGGCAAGTGGAGCAACGGGCGTTAATTGTTGGGCGACATCTGTCTCTTGTCTGTTTTCGTTTTCGGGATTTTTTTGAGCAGACAGCAGTGACAAAGGTAACAGCAGAGACAGTAAAAATATTACGTGTTTCTTTAACAACATAAATACCACAATTTTTTGGATGAAAATTCAATGAATGATTCGCTCAACAAAGATAAAATTTTCAATCAAAAAAATGAATTTGTTTTTTCTTTATTAACAAAAACCATCTGTCATTAGCAGCAATTTTGAAAGATCTTGGTAGAGAATTGTACCAAAAATTTTCTTCTTACGAAGGTTAATGGCAAATAAGGTTTGAAATTTAACGTTACTGAACAGCATTTTTTTGGAATCGATATGAGCCTGTGAACCGAAAAATCAGTGAAGTTGGCGTTAAAAATCTTTTCTGTTTGAGCGACGAAGGAGCGAGTTTAGAAGATTTTAGCCAACGAACGCCCATTTTTCGAGCGAAGCGGGCACAGTCTTGACGTTTTTTGCTTACTTTTTTATGTCAAGATAAAAAAGTGAGTGGGGTTTGGGGCAATGCCCCATTAGCAATGATTTCTAAAATAAAAGTATTGATTGGGTGTGATTTTTTTGTAAACAAAACGAATAAGTTCGAGAGGCAATCACACTCAAATTTATTATAAAGAATTGTATTCTTTAAAAAATATTAATTCA
>JAAYUQ010000008.1 GCA_012517575.1 Bacteroidales bacterium
CAGAGAGCCGTGCTTAAAAATGCACTGAAAAACAAAACTTTGAGCCAAAAAACTCTCGACAGAAATTTAATGAGAATTCTGGACTTTATTCAAAAAACTCCACGTTTCAAAGGTTATCAACCTTCGTATCATCCCGATTTGGAAGCTCATGCTGTTATTGCCCGGAAGGCAGCAGCGGAAGGTATGGTTTTACTGAAAAATGACAATTCGACTTTGCCATTTAAAAAAGTGAAAAAAATAGCTTTGTTTGGTAAAACTTCCTATCAATTTATGACAGGCGGAACCGGTAGTGGTGAAGTGAATTATGACCATGCTCCCTCGTTGGATGAAGCTTTGATTGCTGCAAAATTCCAATTGCCAAAGTCATTGACCGATTGTTACAAACAATTTATCGATTCGGTAAAACAGCAAGAAAAGAAGGAAAAACAAAAGTTTGCAGTTGATTTTGCACCGGAATTAAATTTATCCAAAGATTTTATTCAATCTCAGGTAAAAAATTCCGATATTGCGGTTATTACCATTGGTCGTCAGGCTGGTGAAGGTTGGGATCGCCCCGAATCGAGTTTTTCGTTAAGTGAAGTTGAGAAAAACCTGGTAAAAAATGTTTGTACCTCTTTTCATGCTGCCAAAAAGAAGGTTGTTGTAGTGCTCAACATAGGAGGCGTCATTGAAACAGCCGATTGGAGAGATTTACCGGATGCGATTTTGCTTGCATGGCAACCGGGACAGCAAGGAGCTCATGCTGTGGTTGATTTGCTGAAAGGAACAGAAAATCCATCAGGGAAACTTGCTGTAAGTTTTCCAATGAAATATGCTGATGTTCCTTCGGCAGCTACTTTCCCCGGCGAACCCAAAGATAATCCTGTTAATGCTTTTTATACAGAAGGAATATATGTCGGTTATCGTTATTATGAAACCTTCAAAGTGCCTACTGCCTATCCTTTCGGTTATGGACTTTCGTATACCAATTTCAAATATTCTGGTTTGAAGTTGAGTGATACTTCGTTCGATAAGGAAATTACCGTTTCGGTAAAAATTACCAATATTGGAAAAACGGCAGGGAAAGAAGCAGTTCAACTTTATTTGGAAGCACCTAAACAAGCTATCGACAAGCCTGAAAAAGAACTGAAAGCTTTTGCCAAAACAAGGCTACTAAAACCTAATGAAAGCGAAGTGGTAACTTTTAAACTGGATGGTCGATCTTTGGCTTCTTTTTGGAGCGGTATCAGTGCATGGATTGCTGACGAAGGCAAATACAAAATCCATATTGGGGCTTCATCAGATGATATTCGTGCGGCAGCCGAATTTTCAGTGCCGAAAAAACTGCTGGTGGAAAAAAATCATGATGTCCTCTATCCCAATTTTTTGCTGCATGAAATTTCACCGAAGAAATAAAATAAATAATTTATTCTTGTTTCATTTTCTTTATAATTTGAAATTTAAAATTATTTTTGTCGAAGAATGAGCTAAGGCTTATTCTCAAACATTAATTTTAAATCAAATATTATGATTCAGTTAGAAACACTTCATAAAATTTCTTACGGATTATATATTGTAACTTCCGGCGACATTAACGAAGGAAATGGTTTTGTATCCAATACAGTATTTCAGGTTACTTCTCAGCCGCAACGTTTTGCCGTATGCTGTAATAAGGACAATTATACCGCTTCGCTGATACAGCAACACAAGGCTTTTGCTGTTTCCATATTAGCTCAGGATGCTTCTTCAGAACTTATCGGCAAGTTTGGATATAAAAGCGGAAGAGAAATAGATAAAATGACAGATGTAAAAGTCATTTTTAGGGAAACCAATGTGCCTATAGTAGTGGATGACAGCCTTGCATTTTTAGAGTGTAAGCTGGTCGATGTTTTTGATGTGGGAACACATTGGATTTTTATCGGCGAACTGGTTTGTGCCGAAATTATTGATGAAAAGAGCGAGCCTTTGACTTATGCTTATTATCGGGAAGTTAAAAAAGGATTTTCACCCAAAAATGCTCCAACTTATATAAATCAATCAAAATTAGAAACTAAAACAGAAAATGTTATGTCCAAAAAATTTAAATGTGCAGTTTGCGGCTACATATATGATGAAGCCGAAGAAAAAGTAAAATTTTCCGATTTGCCCGAAGATTGGGTTTGTCCGGTATGTGGTTCTGAGAAATCGGATTTTATAGAAATTTCTTGATATTTTTTCTCTTCAATAAATCATTCAGTAACTCATTAAAAAAACAGAATTATGGATAAATCG
>JAAYUQ010000134.1 GCA_012517575.1 Bacteroidales bacterium
GCGTCACCCCAAGCACAAGCAGCCTCATCAGTGGAGAGTTCATTGCAACTCCACAAGCTCCGGTAAAGAGAAAATCTTCCTTCATCTACAATATCGATATCATTGTTGCCTGCAGGTCCTTCCTGTCCTGTCAGGGCATAAGCGGCATATACTTTGGCAAAAACCTGATCCTGGTTGAATGTTTGGGTAACCTGCGGATTGATTGGCGTCACATCCAGGTCGTTGATACACGCATGAAAGGCGAATGCCAAAAATAATACGCCAAGAATGCTAAAATATTTCTTGTTCATGTTTTTCATTTTTTAAAAGTTAATGGATAAACCCAATAAAGTTGTCATTGGACGCGGATAAATATTGTTGTCGATACCGCCAAAGATTTCTGGATCGAGTCCGGAATAACCGGTAATCAGGAACGGATTTTGTACGGCAGCATATATTCTCGCATTCGATATAGATTTAAATAAATTTTTAAAACTATATCCAACGGTTATGTTGTCGCAACGCAAAAAAGAACCGTTTTCAACAAAATAATCCGACAAGTAAGTAATGGGAGAATTTCCCTGAAAGTTGGTTTCCAGTGCCGATTTCGGTTTATTGGAAAGATAACCGAGCGTGTAAATGCCATTATTCCCCAAGTTTAATCTTTCTGCAGCCACTGCGTTGTAAACATAATTACCTATACTTGCGTGGAGAGAAATCCCGATATCAAAGGATTTATAGATAAATTTGGTAGAAAATCCCATGGTATAATCGGGATGGGCGCTTTTGTAAAAATATTTGTCTGCTTCGGTAATATTTCCACTTGAATCTCTATCGGCAAAAGCTTCAATATCTGCGTATACGCCGCCTTCAGGTTTCGGAGCCCCGGCTTCAATTGGTTTCCCGTTTTGGTCATAAATTTGTTCATACACATAAAATGTATTGGAAGGATAACCGACTGTATGTGCCTGGGTAGAACCTTGGAAAATTCCTCCCGTAGTCACAAAATATCCTTCTTGATTACCGGTAGTCAGTTTGGTAATTTTATTTCTGTTGTAAGTTACGTTATAATTAATGTCCCATGTACAGTCTCGATTGGAAATTGGCTTCCAGTTTATTGAAAATTCTATTCCTTTATTTTCGAGTGAACCAATGTTGCTGATCACTTTGTTTCTGAAATTGGTACCTGCAGGAACTGACACGATGTTGATCAAATTGTCGGTTTGTCTGAAATAATAATCCAATGACCCGCTGAGACGATTGTTGAGAATTCCGACATCAATCCCTGCATTCCATGTAGTTGTTTCTTCCCATTTCAGGAATTTGTTGTATGCATCGGGACGAGCAGTATAGTAAAATTCATTTCCAAATTGGTATAATGCATGTTCTTTGCTGATGGTATAAACAGGAATATAAGGGTAATCGCCCTGATTAATGTCCTGCTGGCCAGTAATGCCATAGCCCAGTCGAAGTTTTAGATCCGAGAAATTACCGTTTTCTTTGAGAAAATTTTCTTCATTGATTTTCCAAGCCAGCGCTACCGAAGGGAATAAAGCCCAACGATTTTCGGGAGCAAATCTTGAAGAACCGTCGTCGCGTAAAGTAGTTGTCAGAAGGTATTTTCCTGCGAAGGAATAGTTCAGACGGCCAAAAAAGGATACTAAATAATTTTCCGTTTTCCAAAGACTTTCGTCAGGGGTAATATGATTGTAATAATCGTCATTTTCGTCTATTGTTCCATCATTATTGCTATCAATTTTTTCCAGACTTCTGTATTCATTTTCGCCTTCCCTGTAAAAATGTTGCCATTCGTAACCGGCCATAAGGTCCAACGTATGTTTGTCGATTTCTTTGTTGTATTGGAGGTAGAAATTCAACAAACTATTGGTTTTGTCAATTTTATCCCATCCGGTACGGCCCCAAGGATAGTCGCTGGTGGCTGTGGAGTCGATATACAAATCTTGTTTTCCATAGGATCTTTCGATACCCAAGTTGAGGTGAGCTCTTAAATCGGGCAAGAAAAAGAATTTATAATCGATTTCGGCATTGCCGATAAAGTCATTTGCTTTGGAAACATCTTTTTTCTGCTCGAGCAGAGCCACAGGATTTTTTGTTGCATTGGTGTTGATGCTTTTGAAAGTACCATCCGTATTCTTTTCAAACCATTGCCAATATCCTCCGAAACGTTGGAATTCGGGCTCGTCTGTTTTTACGGGGTGAGTTGGGTCCATTGTTAAGGCAGCTCCCACTGCGCCTCCATCAGCAAATCGGTTTTTGGCAAACATCCCTTTCCCGTTCAAGTTGAATTTCAAATGGTCGTCGAAAAACGAAGGACTAATATTAATTGAACCGGTGTAACGCTGAAAATAGGATGTCTTTACAATTCCGTTTTGATTGGTATAACCTATTGAAACACGATATGGAGTATTTTTTATTCCTCCCATTACACTGATGTTGTGATCCTGACTAAATGCATTTCTGTAGATTTGGTCCTGCCAGTCGGTATTGGCTGTTCCCATGGCACTTCTGGCATCTCTATCTGTCGCATTGCCGGCAGAATCGGGATATACTGTTCTAACAAGTGCTCTGAATTCATCCCCATTTAAAACTTCTATTCTTTTATTGAGCGTACTTACGGAAACATTGCCATCATAAGTTACTTTTGGTTTTCCTGTTTTTGCTCCTTTTTTGGTGGTAATAATAATTACTCCATTGGAAGCCCTTGATCCATAAATAGCCGTTGCCGAAGCGTCTTTCAATACCGTAAAGCTTTCAATGTCGTTAGGATTAATGGTACTCAAAAGATTGGCAACCCCCTTAATACCATTATTATCAATGGGCAATCCATCAATTACAATTAACGGATCGTTACTTGCATTGAGCGAAGAACCGCCACGAATACGGATGGTGGCACCTGTTCCCGGTGTACCACCGCCGGTAGTGATATTGACGCCAGCAATTTTTCCCAACAACATGTCCTGTGCGTTGGTAATTTGTCCCTTGTTCATTGCATCGGGTTTGATGGCAGCAACCGAACCGGTAGCATCGGTTTTCTTCACAGTACCGTAGCCAATGGCTACCACTTCACCAAGTGCTACAACATCTTCTTCCAGTTTGACTACAATGTTTTTGGTGCCGGCGACCGATATTTCCTGAGGTTTGTAACCAACATATTTGATAACGATAACTGCATTGGGGGAAACTTTCAGAGAAAATTCGCCATTGTAATTGGTTAGTGTACCATTGCTTGTGCTTTTTTCAAGAATGCTTGCTCCGATAATTGGTTCGTTGGTGGCAGCATCCATTACTTTACCTGAAACTGTTATCTGCTGGGCAAAAGAAAAACTTCCGACAACAGATATTAACAATGCCATTCCAAAAGTAAAGATTTTGAGTTTGAAATGATTGTTCCTCATGTATTTTTAATTTTTAAGGTTGATAAATAAGTTTTCTGCTTTAAAATGAGAATTCGAGTAACAAGTTGATTATTATGTAGAAAAAACTTGTAACTCAATTCTTAATTCAAATTACTTGGGCAAAAATATACGTTAATAGAACATTTCCAACGCTAAACTTGGAAAAACTTGTAAATATTTTATGCAAACGTTTGCAAATTATCTTTCTTTTAAACATACATTTAGATTTTTTTCTTCGTTTATTTTTAAATAGAATTTGTCCAGTTGTGTTATGACTGATTTTTGTGTCATTACTTTCGATTTAGAATAAAAAAATAACTGTACATTTGTCTGGTTTATTGGATTTATTAAATCGAAGCAAATCAAAAAAATAGTCTTATAATTTTTTGTTTAGCTTTCGAAAAATTAAATACGAATTACTCTCTGCAAATTTCATTAGAACAGTTTTAAAAAATTAAAGGTAGAGCCGGACAAAGTTTCAATGTAAGATTGCTTCACTTTTAGATTGAGAAAGTTTATTGTTACCTTTTGAAATTTTTTTGTAAGCTAAAGTTTTATTTGATTTGTTTTACTAAAAAAAGGTTGACAATAAATTGTTGAACTATTTCAACGAAAAAATCCGAAAAAAGATTGAATTTATTAAATTGCTTTGTTTATTTTTGGGCTTTGAAAATGTTTTGGATATGAATAATTCGCAAATTACCATCAAGGATATTGCACGGGCGTTGAATATTTCGCCTTCCACAGTTTCGCGTGCGCTGAAAAATCATCCCGACATTAGTCAGGAAACAAAGGATGCTGTCAATAAATATGCCCGGGAATATAACTATCGTCCCAATGTGTTGGCCATGAATTTGCGTATGAGTAAAAGCAACACAATTGGTGTAATTGTTCCTGAAATTATCCATTATTTTTTCTCCTCCATTTTGTCGGGGATTGAACAGATTGCCAACAAGGAAGAGTTTAACGTGATTATTTGCCAATCGAGCGAAAATTACGACAAAGAAGTGAGGAATGTAGATGCACTTATTTCTTCACGGGTGTCGGGTATTTTAGCCTGTTTATCCAAAAACACGTCAACTTACGGACATTTTCAGGAAATTGTCGAGCACAATATCCCTTTGGTGTTTTTTGACCGAATTTGCACGGGAATCAATACTGACCGGGTGGTGGTGGACGATTACGCAGGAGCCTTTGCTGCCGTAGAATATTTGATTCAAACAGGTTGCAGGAAAATTGCTTTTTATACTTCACCACTTCATCTCGAAATTTCTAAAAATCGCAGAAACGGTTATTTGGATGCGCTCCACAAATACGGATTGCCGGTGGATGAATCACTGATTCGGGTTTGCGATACACGGGAAGAAGCCATCATTATCACTCCCGAAATTTTAGACCGCTCCGACCGTCCGGATGGTTTTTTTGCCATTAACGACCATTGTGCATCGGGCATTTTGTATGCTGCAAAACTGGCCAAGTTGCGTGTTCCACAGGATGTTTCCATCTGTGGTTTTTCAGACGGTGAACTGGCAAAAGCTTGCGATCCCATGTTGACTACAGTCGAACAGCATGGTTACGAAATGGGTATTAACGCCGCCGAGCTGTTGATTGCAAAAATTAAGGGTGAGACACAAGGAAAATATACCAATAAAATTATCAAAACCAATTTAATTATCAGGGGAACGACGCGTTGATGGATGGGTGTGGAGCATAATTTTTATTAATGACTACTTATCAAAATCTATTGCCCACCACCTATCACTCACCAACTATCTCCCATTATCACTAAAGAAAATATGCAACATTCTGCCACTGCAAATAAAAAAGTTAAACCACGTCTTCGATTTTTTCAGATTCTTTCGCTCAGCATGGGTTTTTTGGGTATCCAATTTGGCTATGCGCTGCAGAATGCCAATGCCAGCCGTATTCTTCAGGGTTTTGGCGCCGATATTGAACAACTTTCGTGGTTTTGGCTGGCAGCCCCATTGACGGGAATGATTATTCAACCTATTATTGGTCATTATTCCGATCAAACTTGGACGCGACTTGGCCGGCGGCGTCCTTTTTTTCTGGCTGGTGCCGTTTTGGCGGCCATTGCTTTGGTATTGATGCCCAATGCCGGCATTTTTGCCGGTGTTCTTCCGGCTATGTTTGTAGGAGCCGGTTTCCTGATGATTATGGATGCATCCATCAATGTGGCTATGGAACCTTTTCGTGCGCTGGTTGCCGATATGCTTCCTGCCGAACAAACTACAGTTGGATTTTCAGTGCAGAGTTTCCTGATAGGCATTGGTGCCGTTATTGGTTCGTGGTTGCCTTATGTACTGGCAGAGTGGTTTGGCATTTCCAAAACTGCTCCCGAAGGAGAAGTTCCTCAAAATGTAATTTTTTCTTTTTATATAGGAGCAGCTGTTTTAATCATTACAATTTTGTGGACCGTATTTACAACGAAGGAATATTCTCCGGAAGAATTGCAGACATTTGAATCGGAAGAAAAAAGGGTGGAGAAAAAGAACCCAAAATTTTCCGATATTTTCAAAGATATGGCAACCATGCCGAAAACCATGAAACAGCTTTCCGTTACTCAATTTTTTACATGGATTGCTCTTTTTGGCATGTGGGTTTTTACAACGCCGGCAATTGCACAGCATGTTTATCTTTTACCTGTTACCGACACTTCTTCCCCAACTTATCAAGATGCAGGGAATTGGGTAGGAATACTTTTTGGCGTTTACAACGGTGTTGCCATGCTTTATGCACTTGTTTTACCTGCTATAGCCAGAACTATTGGTAGAAAATGGACACATAGCCTTTCCTTAATGTGTGGCGGCGTTGGGTTGCTTTCAACTTTCTTTATTAACGATCCACAATGGTTGATTTTTTCCATGATTGGTGTCGGAATAGCTTGGGGAAGTATTTTGTCAATGCCGTATGCCATTCTTGCTCCATCGCTTCCTCCTGCAAAAACGGGTGTTTATATGGGTATCTTTAATATTTTCATTACTGTTCCACAGATTGTGAATGGACTTTTTGGAGGAATGGTGGTGAAACGGATTTTTAATTCTCAAGCCATTTATGCACTTATCCTGTCGGGCTGTTTTTTACTCATCGCTGCCATTAGCGTGTTATGGGTTGAGGACAAGGTAGACAGAGCAAAAAACAAATAATTTATTGTCAGCACAGGAAAATCTGAAAAAAGGTTTGAAATTTTCTTGAATTTTAGGGAACGATAATGACATTGTTCGGATTTAAACCGATTTGTTGAATCTTATATTTTAGCTTGCCTTTTTTGTCGAAGCAAAATATGTCGCCATTTGTGGTATAATTCTTTGCATCACATATATAAATATTCCCATTGAAAGGATGAACGGTTATGGAATATGGACGTTCAATAACAGTTCCATCTGTAATAAGTTGATCGTTAATGAGGCGTTCAGTTTTGCAGTCGAAACTTTTATACCAAAAATTGTTGGTTATAAAGTCGAAATTGTACATATAGGCAGTATCGTTCCTTATTTCAAAATTTCCAACCGGCAAGTTGTCAAAAGTTTGCAGTAATTCATCTGTTTTACTGTCAATTCTTTGCCAAACGGCAGGAACGGTTCCATTGTTTCCCCGAGAAACCACGTAAATGTCGCCTTCACTGTCAGCTTGGAGTTTATAAGGATTTTGACCAACTGTTATTTTTTTTAATTCTTGGCGGGTTAACAAACTAATTACTGAGACGGTGCTGTCATAATTTGGGAAATCAAGTCCGCCGGAGTTGGACACGTAAAGTTTTCCGTTTACTGCGACAATTCCATCAGGATTTCGACCGCAAAAGATATCCGTTTTCATGACAAAATTGGCGGTATCAATTTCTGTTACCGATCCGTCAAAGGAACACACATAGGCTTTGTTGCCCCAAAAAGTGATGGCACGAGGATACCGCGGTTCGTCGTTTTCGTTGGTTAGCGAAAGTCTTTTTATCGATTTTCCCGTAGAGATTTGCAGGATTTCTATTTGAGAGGACCCGCAAACTGCTATCCACAATTGATTTCCATTTCTTTTCATATCGTTGGCGGTATCGCCCAGCCCTCTACCATTCTTTATTCCAAAAAAATTGAACTCTATTTTTCTTTCTTCAAAATTGATGCAGGCAAGTGTACTGTTGTTCAGATTGTACAGCCCTTCGGACAAAACATAAATTTTACCGCTCTCATTCGTGTTATCAGGGAAAATATAAGGTTCCGGTTGATCTTTCATGTCGTCGCAAGCCGCACATATAAAAATCAGCAGCAAAAAAAACTGAATTTTTTTCATTTTTATAGAATTTTGAATCCACAAAATTACATTTTTCGCATGAAAAAAGAATTGTTTGTCTGCAATGAAATTCAGTTTGTCGAGAGGGAGCGTTATAATAAATATGTTCAATTTTAAAAGCTCGAAACCAATCTTCCAAAATTCCATGCTTTTTTTGTACTTTTGCAATTCTAAAAATTTGAGGAAAAATCGAATGAACAACATCCGAAATTTTTGTATTATTGCACATATTGATCATGGCAAAAGTACACTTGCCGACCGCCTGCTGGAATATACCAAAACAGTGGTAGGAAAAGACTTGCAGGAACAGGTGCTGGACAATATGGAGCTGGAGCGGGAACGCGGCATTACCATAAAAAGCCACGCTATCCAAATGAATTATCAGTACAAAGGCAATGATTATATTTTGAATTTGATTGATACTCCGGGACACGTCGATTTTTCGTACGAAGTTTCACGATCCATAGCTGCTTCAGAAGGAGCTCTGTTGGTAGTGGATGCTACTCAGGGCATTCAGGCTCAGACTATTTCAAATCTTTACATGGCTCTTGACCATAATTTGACCATTATTCCGGTGATCAACAAAATAGACATGGACAGCGCAAGGCCTGAAGAAGTGGAAGATGAAATAGTAGAATTGCTCGGATGCAACCGTGAAGAAATTATTCGTGCCAGCGGAAAAACAGGGCAGGGCGTAGAAGAAATTCTCGAGGCCATAATAACCAGGATTAATCCACCGCAGGGAGACGCTGAAGCACCTTTGCAGTGTTTAATTTTTGATTCCATTTTTAATCCTTTCAGGGGAATCATTGCCTACTTTAAAATAGTAAACGGCACACTCAACAAAGGAGATTGGGTAAAGTTTGTGGCAACAGGTAAGGATTATTATGCTGAAGAAATTGGAGTCCTGAAACTCGAACCTCAGCCTCTACAAACCTTGAGTGCGGGAAATGTGGGCTATATTATTTCCGGAATCAAAACTTCACGAGAAGTTAAGGTTGGTGATACGATAACGCACGTGAAACGGCCTTGTCAAAAAGCCATAGCCGGATTTGAAGAAGTTAAACCCATGGTGTTTGCCGGCGTTTACCCTATTGATACCGAAGATTTTGAAGATTTGCGGGCATCTATTGAAAAATTGCAATTGAATGATGCTTCTCTTACTTTTGAACCGGAATCATCTACCGCTTTGGGATTCGGATTTCGTTGCGGATTTCTGGGAATGCTCCACATGGAAATTATTCAGGAACGTTTGGAACGAGAATTCGATATCAATGTGATTACCACTGTACCAAATGTTTCCTATAAAATTTATACCAAAAAGGAAGAACTTATTGAGGTGCACAATCCTTCCGAAATGCCCGATCCAACTTTGATAGACCGCATCGAAGAACCTTATATCAGAGCTTCTATCATTACTCCGATGGAATATATCGGACCCATTATGACTTTATGTTTGGGTAAGCGTGGTGAACTTATCAAGCAAGAATACATTTCGGGCAACCGCATTGAATTGATTTACGACATGCCCCTGAGCGAAATCGTTTTTGATTTTTACGACAAATTGAAAAGTATTTCAAAAGGTTATGCCTCTTTCGATTATCACATGAATGGATATCGTGCTTCCAAGTTGGTGAAGCTGGACATTTTGCTCAACGGAGAACCTGTGGATGCGCTTTCGTCATTGATATATGCCGATAATGCCTATTCGCTTGGGCGGCGAATGTGCGAAAAATTAAAGGAACTGATTCCACGCCAGCAGTTTGAAATTGCCATCCAGGCAGCTATCGGGGCTAAAATTATTGCGCGAGAAACTATTAAACCCGTCAGAAAAGATGTTACTGCCAAATGTTATGGCGGCGACATTACACGCAAGAGAAAATTATTGGAAAAACAGAAAAAAGGTAAAAAGCGAATGAAACAGATTGGCTCTGTAGAAGTGCCGCAGAAAGCCTTTTTAGCTGTTTTGAAGTTGGATTGATATATGATTTTAAAGATATTTAAAATTAAAATTTCGCTATATAAAAAAGTTTTGTTTACATTTGCCTTTAGTATATTTTTAAGAAAAAATTAAAATCAATTTGATATTAAAATGTCTGCAATTCAGGGAAAAGTATGGCAGGTTATCGGTCCGGTAGTGGATGTTTTTTTCCCTCTCGATGAGAAAAACGAGTTTAAATTACCTCCGATCAACAATGCTTTAAGCGTTCCGCTCGACGACGGAAAAAATCTGATTTTGGAAGTTCAGCAGCATATAGGCGAAAATATTGTACGTACTGTTGCAATGGATTCGACAGATGGACTGCGTCGCGGCTTAAAAGTTGATGATTTGGGAAATTCTATTTCCATGCCTGTGGGAGAACAAATAAAAGGGCGATTAATGAATGTGATTGGTGATCCTATTGACGGGCTGACCCAATTGGATAAGTCAAAGATAGCCCCTATCCACAGCGAACCGCCAAAATTTGATGATCTGACCACCAATGATGAAATTCTCTTTACTGGTATCAAAGTTATAGATTTATTAGCTCCTTATGTGAAAGGAGGAAAAATTGGTCTCTTTGGTGGTGCCGGTGTTGGTAAAACGGTTATCATTATGGAGCTTATCAACAATATAGCCAAAGGACACAAAGGATTTTCGGTTTTTGCGGGAGTCGGTGAACGTACCCGTGAAGGAAACGATCTGCTCCGCGAAATGATTGAGGCTGGCGTAATACGCTATGGAGAAGAATTTAATAAGGCGATGGAAGAAGGTAAGTGGGATTTGTCGAAAGTTGACTACGAGCAACTGAAAAAATCTCAGGCGACTTTGGTCTTCGGACAAATGAATGAACCTCCTGGAGCGCGTTTTTCTGTGGCATTATCCGGACTGACTGTGGCAGAATCATTCCGCGACAGCGAAGAAAGTGAAAATCGAGATATTCTGTTGTTTATCGACAATATTTTCCGTTTTACCCAAGCCGGTTCTGAAGTTTCGGCTCTGCTTGGACGTTTGCCTTCGGCAGTGGGCTATCAACCTACGTTGGCTACTGAAATGGGACTTTTACAGGAGCGAATTACTTCCACTAAACATGGTTCAATTACTTCTGTTCAAGCTGTTTACGTTCCTGCTGAT
The DNA here is from genome assembly GCA_012517575.1 of Bacteroidales bacterium. GTDB lineage: Bacteria > Bacteroidota > Bacteroidia > Bacteroidales > Paludibacteraceae > MVYY01. The sequence goes on from JAAYUQ010000134.1 coordinate 10,813, forward strand.
GATTTGACCGACCCTGCTCCTGCAACAACCTTTTCGCATTTGGATGCTACTACAGTTCTTAGTAGGCAGATTGCTTCATTGGGAATTTTCCCTGCAGTCGATCCACTGGATTCCACTTCCCGAATTCTCGATCCGCTTATTGTAGGTCAGGAACATTACGAAACAGCTCAGCGGGTTAAGCAAATCCTCCAACGAAACAAGGAATTGCAGGATATTATAGCTATTCTGGGTATGGAAGAACTTTCTGAAGAAGACCGATTGACAGTTCAGAGAGCACGAAAAGTTCAGCGTTTTCTTTCTCAGCCTTTTTACATGGCAGAACATTTCACCGGTGTGCCGGGAGTAATGGTGCCGATAGAAGAAACAATACAGGGATTTAAGCTTATTCTGGATGGAATGCTTGATGACCTTCCTGAAATGGCTTTTTTAAACGTCGGTACCATTAAGGATGCGATAGATAAAGGTCATGCATTGCTCAAGGAAGCTCATAACGTGAATAAAAAATTTAAGATAGAAACGATAGGAATGAAGTAAATGAATTTGGAAATCTTTTCTCCTGAAAAAATTTTGTATCGCGGCGAAGCGACTTCGGTAACTTTACCCGGAGTTTTAGGCGCATTCACTGTGCTGGATCACCACGCCCCAATCATTTCTCCGCTTGTAAAAGGAGAAATCAGCTATCGGGTTAAGGAAGACATTTCTCATATTTCTATCGAAAAAGGTTTCGTGGAACTGAATAATAATAAAGTGACAGTTTGTGTTGAAATGTCCAGCGAAAAATGAACAAAACTTTTAAAACATTTGTTGTTTTAAGTTTGATAACTGTGTTTTTGGGGTTCTTTCTCCGGTGGATTATAGAGGAAGTACTTCATCAACCTGTTTTCAGGTTTTATTCTTTTTTGCCGGTGCTTTTTTATTTTTCAGGACTGGGTTTAATTTTTGGATTACGTAAATATGCTGCGGTTTCTTCTTCAAAGCAGGTTAATTTTTTTCTGTTGTTGAAGTTTTTGAAAATGCTCGTTTGGGGAATGATGGCGCTTATTTATGTAATAATTATAAAAATTCCCATAAAGCCATTTGTTATTACATTTGCAATATATTATCTGTTGCTTTTGATTTTTGAAACTTTTGCTTTTTATAATGCTGAAAAGCACCATGTTCACAAATGAAATGAAAAGATACTTGCTATATATTCTTTGTCTGACCACATTGGTTTCCTTACCACTCAATGCAGCTTCCGAAAAAGCGGCTTCTGAAAAGGATATTAATGTTCGTGAGATTATTTTGTCCGAAATTACCGATTCTTACGAATGGCACATTACGACATGGGGCAATAAGCCAATTTCTGTTCCTCTGCCGGTAATTGTTCACAGCAAAACATCCGGATGGCACATATTCATGTCTTCTAAATTTGAAGAACAACCCGTTTACAAGGGTTTTTATATTGCTAAAGAAGGAAAATACAAAGATAAAATTGTGGAAATTGACGAAAATGGCAAAGAAGTCAGGCCTTTGGATATTTCCTTGACAAAAACGGCTACTGCTCTTATTTTCAATTCCGTTTTGCTGATTATTCTAATCATGAGTATTGCTCATTATTACAAAAAGGATGGAATTTTCCCAAAAAAAGGCTTTGTTATTTTGATGGAAATGCTCATTATGGACATTTATGAAGGAGTTATCAAACCAAGTATCGGGAAAGATTACCGACGGTATGCTCCTTATTTACTGACAGTCTTTTTCTTTATTTTTCTTAACAACTTAATGGGATTAATTCCGTTTTTCCCTTTTGGAGCAACCGTAACAGGGAACATTGCCATTACACTTACGCTGGCTCTTTGTACCTTGTTGATTGTTAACTTTTCGGGGACGAAAGAATATTGGAAAGAAATTTTTTGGCCTGAAGTGCCTGCATGGCTCAAAGTTCCTGTTCCATTGATGCCTGCTGTGGAATTTATCGGAATTTTTACCAAGCCTTTTGCTTTAATGATTCGTCTCTTTGCCAACATTGTGGGAGGTCATTCTATTGTGGGCGGATTGGTTTGTTTGGTTTTTGTTACGGTAAAATTAGGAACGACTATAAATATAACTATGTCCGCTCTTTCAGTGATTTTTACGGTTTTCATAGACTTGATAGAATTGCTGATAGCCTACATTCAGGCTTACATTTTTACCATGCTTTCGGCTGTGTTCATCGGATTGGCTAGAGTTGAGCCTTCACATAAGCCGGTAGCTAAGGAAACAGTTAAACAAGTTTGATGAGTAAAAGAAAACAAAAATTTAAATACGACTTAAATTAATTCAATATCATTAAAATTTTATTTAAAACCAAAAAGTTATGACGTTACTATCAATTTTATTACAAGTTGTCGCAAGTGATGCGCTGGCAAAATTGGGTGCAGCTTTGGGTGCAGGTCTTGCCGCTATTGCAGCAGGTATTGGTATCGGAAAAATCGGCGGGTCAGCTATGGAAAGTATAGCACGCCAGCCCGAAATGAGTTCGGATATTAGAATGAACATGATTATAGCCGCTGCTCTTATTGAAGGAGTTGCCTTGTTTGCCATTGTAGTTTGTGGTTTTATTCTTTAATTGTGGTTGTACAAATTTTAAACGATTGTCAATCTGTCGTTTAAAAAAGTTTTCGGCCAATAAAAAAGAAAAGTTATGTCGCTTTTAACTCCTGAAACAGGTTTGCTTTTCTGGATGCTTCTTTCATTCGGAATTGTTGTGTTTATTCTTGTCAAGTTTGGGTTTCCTGCCATTCTTCAAATGATAGAAAAAAGAAAATCCTATATTGAAGAGTCCTTGTTGGAAGCTGAAAAGGCTCGACAGGAGCTGGCTAATGTAAAACAGGAAAGTAAAAAGATTTTGGATGAAGCTTATCAGGCTCAGGAAAAAATCATGAGAGAAGCTGCTCAATTGAAAGAATCGTTGCTCGAGGATGCCAAAGAAAAAGCCTCTCTTGAAGCTCAAAAGATTCTGAATGAAGCTAAAAATCAGATTCAGAACGAAAAAGAAGCTGCCTTGCAAGATATTCGCCGCCAGGTAGCAGATATGTCGGTAGCCATATCTGAAAAACTGCTGAGAACCAATTTGAGTAACAAGGAGGAACAAATGCACATTATCAACCGTTTGATTGACGAAATGAATATCCATAAATCTTAAACTTGAAGAGATGAAAACCGGCTTGATTGCTTCACGATATGCCAGGGCTTTATTTCAGTTTGCTGCCGATCGGCAAGCAGAGGATAAGGTATTTGAGGATATTCGCATGGTCGAAAAAATTCTTTCAGAGAACGCTCAACTGAAGTCAGCACTGAAAAATCCGCTGCTCGGAAAAGATGTTAAGAAGCAATTGTTGATTACTTCTTGTGGAGGAAAAGTGCATCCTGTTTTTGAAAGATTTATCGACCTCACTCTTCAGAACAAAAGGGAAGCTCTTCTGCATAATGTGGCATTGAAATACATGGACTTTTATTATGAAAGCAAGAATTTGGCCATTGTACGATTGACTACGGCATTTCCTTTAGAGCGGGACTTGGAGAACAAGTTGATTTTATCCATTAAAAATTTGATTCATAAAGATTTAATGGTGGAGAAAAAAGTTGAACCTAATATCATTGGAGGTTTCATACTTGAAATTGGTGATCTAAGGTGGGATGGCAGCATATCGAGGCAACTGAAAAAAATTCACGAGAAGTTGACAACCGGTTCTATAGTAAGGCTAAGTTGAATTTAAAGGTTTTGATAACTATTGATTATATTTTTTAAAAATTTGCAGATAAATAAAAATATGTCGGATAATGCTATAAAAGTCAGTGAAATATCTGATCTACTCAAAAGACAGCTCGAACAAATTGATATCGACACCCACTATGATGAGGTTGGCGAAGTGTTGGAAGTAAGTGATGGAGTAGCAAGAATTTACGGGCTCACCAATGTAGGGTCGAATGAATTGTTGGAATTTGAGAACGGAGTAAAAGCTATTGCCATGAATCTTGAAGAAGATAATGTTGGCGCTGTTTTGTTAGGGCCTACTTATCTTGTCAAAGAAGGTTACACTGTGAAAAGGACAGGAAGGGTTGCTTCTATCAATGTGAGTGAAGATATGATAGGTCGTGTAATTAATCCTTTAGGAGAACCGATTGATGGAAGAGAAAGCATAGGAGGAGAATTTTTTGAAATGCCTTTGGAACGAAAGGCGCCAGGAGTCATTTTTCGCCAGCCAGTATCCGAGCCTTTGCAAACGGGACTCAAAGCTATTGATGCCATGATTCCCATTGGACGCGGGCAACGAGAATTAATTATAGGCGACCGCCAAACGGGAAAAACAAGCATTACCGTAGATACCATTATCAATCAGTTGGATAATTTTAATGCCGGCGATCCTGTTTACTGTATTTATGTTGCTATCGGGCAGAAAGGTTCTACTATTGCTTCATTGGTTAATACCTTGAAGGAATATGGAGCCATGAGTTATACCATTGTTGTTGCAGCTGCTGCAGCAGATCCTGCTGCACTTCGATATCTGGCACCTTATGCCGGAGCTGCTATTGGTGAATATTTTCGCGACACAGGCCGTCATGCGCTTGTAATTTATGACGACTTGTCCAAACAGGCTGTCGCTTATAGGGAAGTGTCGTTGATTCTTCGTCGTCCACCTGGAAGAGAAGCTTATCCCGGCGATATTTTTTATCTACATTCCCGCTTGCTGGAGAGAGCTGCAAAAATTATTGCTCAGCAGGAAGTTGCCGAACAAATGAACGACTTGCCCGAATGTCTCAAAGGAAAAGTTAAAGCCGGTGGTACACTTACGGCTTTGCCTATTATCGAAACGCAGGCAGGAGACATTTCGGCATATATTCCAACGAATGTTATTTCTATTACGGATGGTCAGATTTTTCTCGATACCGATTTGTTTAATGAAGGAATTCGTCCGGCAATTAATGTCGGTATATCCGTATCTCGTGTTGGGGGAAATGCACAAATTAAACCAATGAAAAAAGTCGCTGGAACGTTGAAAACCGATCAGGCTCAATTCCGTGAATTGGAAGCATTTACCAAATTTGGGAGCGAAATGGATGCCGTTACGGCCATGACCATCGACAAGGGAAAGAAAAATACTCAACTTCTGATTCAACCTCTACACAAGCCACTTCCCGTTGAGAAACAGGTTGCCATACTCTACTGCGGTACACATGGGCTGTTGGCAAATATTCCGCTCAATAAGGTCAAGGATTTTGAAAATAATTTATTGACGCTGTTGGAATATTCTTATAAGGAAGAAGTGTTGAACCAAATTAAAAAAGGAAATTTTGACGATAAAGTTGCTTCACTTATCGAAGAAGCTGCCGAAAAAATCAAAATCCAAATGGTAGGATAAATGATTTTTTAGGTTCTCAAAGGTTTCAAATTTTTTCCGTTTATGTAATTGTGATTTAAAGTATTATAAATTTTTCAAATCGTGTCTTCTTTAAAGGAACTAAAAACCAGGATTCAGTCTGTACGGTCAACACAGAAGATAACATCGGCCATGAAGATGGTTTCTTCCGTAAAACTTATGAAGGCAGAAAAAGTTGTCAACAGTTTTCTGCCTTATGAGCAGGCATTGTTGCAGATATTGAACAATTATTTGAGCAGTCAAGTTTTTTCAAATTCTCCTTTTAGAGAAATCAGGGAAGTTCGACGGGCGGGGTTGGTTGTTTTTGCATCCAATTCTTCCTTGTGCGGAAGCTATAATTCCAATGTAATCAAAGCTATGGAGGAATACCTTTCTCATCAGGGGATAAGCAAGCAGGATATTTTGATTTATCCAGTTGGAAAAAAAATTGCCGACCACTGCAAACAGAAGAATTTAAAAATCGCCGGAGAATTTGAAGAAGTCGCTGCTCTTCCGACCTTTGAAAATACAAAACCAATAGCCGACAATTTGATCAACTCTTTTCTGAGCAACGAGATTGACCGAATCAATATCATTTATCAGCATTATGTGAACAAAAGCTCACAGAGTTTAAAAGTGGATACCTTTTTGCCCATTGATGTTTCTTATCCCGATAAAAAAGATATTCGTAATGACTACATAGTGGAACCTTCCGCCGACGAGATAGAAAATTTGCTGATTCCCATGGCTTTGCAATATCATCTTTATGCCGCTGCCATCGAAGCCAATGCTTCCGAACATGCAGCAAGAACCATTGCCATGCAGATTGCTACGGAAAATGCCGATAATATTCTTCAGGAGCTTTCGTTGCAGTACAATAAATTGCGGCAGGAAAGCATTACCAATCAGATTCTTGACCTTATTGGTGGATCTTTGCAATAAGATTAGAGTTTAAGCTGTTCATTCCCTGCTGATTATAAATCATCTTTCAGACAATTGTGGGTAAATTGAAAATTATCTTGTAATTTTGCACCCAACATTTAAATTAAAATTTATCCACTTTCCTCTTTTATGGAAAAAATTATTATCCTCGACTTCGGTTCACAAACCACTCAATTGATCGGCAGGCGCTTGCGAGAACTTAACGAATTTTGCGAAATTGTTCCCTATAATAAATTTCCCGAACAAACGGAAAACGTAAAAGGAGTAATTCTCTCCGGAAGTCCCTTTTCGGTGTATGACCCAAAAGCCTTTAAAATTGATCTGAATAAAATCAGAGGAAAATTTCCGCTGTTGGGAATTTGTTATGGAGCGCAATACATGGTTTATACAGCCGGTGGAAAAGTTCAGCCTGCCAATACACGAGAATATGGACGAGCTTATCTGGAGAAAATCGACAAAAAAGATCCTCTGTTTTCAAACATACCGATTGGTTCTCAAATTTGGATGTCTCATAGCGATACCATCACCGAACTACCGTCCGATTTTGTGAAAATTGCCAGTACCAAAGATGTTGAAATAGCTGCTTTTCGCATTAAGGGAGAAAAAAGCTGGGGAGTTCAATTTCACCCCGAAGCTTATCACACTACTGATGGCATGCAATTACTTGAAAATTTTCTGAAAATTTGCGAATGTAAACGCGATTGGACACCGGCTTCTTTTATCGAAACAACCATTCTTCAGTTGAAAAATCAATTAAAGGACGACAAAGTTGTGCTCGGATTATCTGGAGGTGTTGATTCTTCCGTGACGGCAGTTTTGTTAAACAAAGCGATCGGGAAAAATTTAACGTGTATTTTTGTAGATCATGGTCTGTTGAGAAAAAACGAATTTAACGATGTGCTCGAAAGTTATCGGCATTTAGGCTTAAATGTGATAGGTGTGGACGCCAGCGAGCGGTTTTACAATGCTTTGAAGGGTGTAACCGATCCTGAAAAAAAACGAAAAATAATTGGTGCCGAATTTATTAACGTGTTTAACGAAGAAGCACAGAAAATCGAAGGAGTTAAATGGCTGGCTCAGGGTACGATTTATCCTGATGTGATCGAGTCGTTATCCATTTCCGGACATACAATAAAATCGCACCACAATGTTGGTGGATTACCCGATCAAATGCAACTGAAACTTTGCGAACCTTTGCGATTGCTCTTCAAGGATGAAGTTCGGCGCGTAGGCATGGAATTGGGAATGATGCATCAGTTGATTAAGCGGCATCCTTTTCCGGGTCCGGGTTTGGCAGTCAGAATACTTGGGGAAATTACTCCGGCAAAAGTTAAGATTCTTCAGGAAGCAGATGATATTTTTGTGCAGGGACTCCGTGAATGGAATCTGTATGATAAGGTTTGGCAGGCAGGAGCTATTTTGCTGCCTATTCAGTCGGTGGGAGTGATGGGAGATGAAAGAACCTATGAAAATGTGGTGGCATTGCGTGCTGTAACTTCCACTGATGCCATGACGGCTGATTGGGCACAGTTGCCTTATGATTTTCTGGCCAAAATTTCCAACGATATTATTAACAAAGTAAAAGGAGTGAACAGAGTGGTGTATGACATTAGTTCCAAGCCGCCAGCCACGATAGAATGGGAGTAAAAAGCGCGTACCAAAAAGTTCTAAAAAACTTGAATGAATGATTGATACTCATGCACATATTTATTTGGAAGAATTTGATGAAGACCGGGATGAAGTCATTTTGAGAGCCAAAGAAAAGGGAATAGAAAAAATCGTTTTGCCCAATATCGACAGCAGTACTCTACAGCGCACTCTTCAATTGGCCGATCAGTATCAAGGATTTTGTCATGCTGCCATCGGATTGCATCCCGAAAGTGTAAAAGAAAATTTTGATGAGGAACTTAGTCTTATCGAATCACATCTTGAAAAAAGGAAATTTGTGGCCATAGGTGAAATTGGTATCGATTTGTATTGGGACAAAACTTTTGAAAGTCAGCAAATCGATGCTTTCAAGCGACAAATTGAGTGGGCTGTCGAGTTAAAACTACCAATAATTATTCATGTACGCAATTCATTTGGACAAGTAATGCAAGTACTGAAATCTTTGCGCAATCGGCACTTGACAGGTGTTTTTCACAGCTTTACCGGAAATTTGGAAGAAGCCAATGAAATTATCCGACTGGGAGGATTCAAAATTGGTATCAATGGAATTTTGACTTTCAAAAATTCTCATTTGCGGGAGACCGTAAGTCAAATAAACTTGGAAAATATTATTTTGGAAACGGATGCCCCATATTTGACGCCGGTTCCTTATCGTGGAAAAAGAAATGAGAGCGCATTTCTTTATTATACTTGTGAAAAATTGGCTGAAGTTTATGGGACAACAATGAAGGAAGTTGACCTGATTACCAGCCAAAACGCACGGGATTTGTTCAAATTTCCTTCGTGAGATTTTAAAAATTTGTACTGCAAGGCCGAAAAATAAGATAAGTTTCATATTTTTTTCATAACTTGCAGCCCCAAAACGGAGAGGTGCTCGAGTGGTTGAAGAGGTACGCCTGGAAAGCGTATATACTCCTAAAGGGTATCACGGGTTCGAATCCCGTCCTCTCCGCAATAATTTTTTAATTCTTCCTTCCCTGCTTTCTTACCATAAAGTTTCAACAAATTTTTTCTTATAGAAAAATACTTTCCATTTTCCCATCGATATTTAGAAAATTATCATGTAAATTTGTATCATAAAGCTGAATTTATTTTCCAAAAAATCAGATTGTTTATGTATTTCGTTTCAGGGTGGAGGTTATCAGCTATTTTTCCTATGATTTAAAAAAATAGAGTTATGAAGAAAAAAATTGCCAAAGTATCCATTATAACAGCCATTTTCGTTTTAGGAAGTATGGCGATAATTTCAGCTCAAAATATTGCCAAAGTTCCGAATAGCACGCCTGAACAAACCAGCTCAGTTCAATCAAAAGAAGTGCAACAATATGAGCAACAGGCTGATGAACAAATGGAAATTCCCATCGAAGAACAACAAATGAGCCTTCATAAAGTACTGAAACAAAAATTTATTGAAGGCGGGCCGGCATGGATGGCGCCCATCGCTCTGTGTCTCATTATTGGCCTGGCTTTGTGTATCGAAAGAATTATTTATTTGAATCTTGCTTCCACCAATTCAAAAAAACTTTTGCAGGATATTGATCAGGCTTGGAGCAAGGGCGGAGTTGAAGCGGCTATGGAAGTGTGTCGCAAAACAAAAGGACCGGTGGCGTCTATTTTTTATCAGGGATTGTCGCGATACGATGAAGGAATTGAAGTGGTAGAAAAAGCCGTTGCATCGTATGGAGGAGTTCAGTTGGGACTTATGGAAACCAATCTGACGTGGATTAGTCTGTTTATTGCACTTTCGCCAAGTTTGGGATTCTTGGGTACGGTTGTCGGAATGATTCAGGCATTTGACAGAATTCAGCAGGTGGGCGATATTTCTGCAACTATTGTGGCAAGCGGAATAAAAGTAGCTCTTTTGACCACTGTTTTTGGTCTTATTGTGGCTATGGTTTTGCAGGTTTTTTATAATTATATTCTTACTATGGTGGAAAATATTACCAACGATATGGAAGATGCATCTATTTCCTTATTGGATATTATAGTAAAACATTCAAAAAAATAGTTTCCTCTAAAACTTCCATGCCAATATGCGAAACTCATTTAAAAAAATTCCGTTAATCATTGAAATTTTGCTCGTCTCTGTTTCGGCAATTTTGGTTTTGCTGATTTATGTGGGAGGAAACGCTCAAACGATGAATAACATTGCCGGTGAAACTATGGATGTTCCCACATTTACCGATGCTTTGCTATATTGGAGTTATTTCCTTTTTGTGGTTGCAATAGTTGTTACACTTTCTTTTGCAGTTTGGAGATATGCAAAATTCTCCAAAAAAAATTCGACTTCTGCACTTAGTACGTTGGTGCCTGTTTTGATTTTTTTACTGGTATTTTTTGTGTCGTGGATGCTTGGAAGTGACGAAGAGTTGCCTATCATTGGTTATCAGGGTATAGATAATGTCGGTTTCTGGGGTAGGTTTTCCGATATGATGATTTATGCTTCATATTTTCTTCTGGGTGGAATCATCTTAACTATTGCAGGCACCTCCCTTTATTCGAACTTCAGAAAAAATCGATAAATGTTTGAACTCATACCTGTTTGTCGAATGAGTTTTTTAAAATAATTCGTGATGGAAAGAAAAAAACGTAAGGTAGGTCAAATTAATGCCAGTTCAATGGCTGACATTTCATTTCTGTTGTTGATTTTCTTCCTTGTAACAACTTCCATGAATGTAGGAACAGGGCTTTCGAGAAGATTGCCTCCGCCTGTCCCCGATCAACAGAAATTAAAAAGTGCAGACGTCAAAAAACGGAATATTTTTATTTTGCATATTACCAATCAGGACGAAATAATTGCTCAGGGAGAAAAAACGGATATCCATAAGTTAAGGGGAAAAGTGATGCAATTTATAAAAAATGAAAATAACGATCCCAATTTACCTGAACTAATTACGGAAAATGTGCCTTCGATTGGGAAAGTAGCCTACACGAAAAACCATGTTATTTTGCTTGAAACGGATGCAGAGGCTCGGTATCAAACCTATATTGATGTTCAAAGCGAATTGGTGGCCGCCTATAGCGAATTACGCGATGAATTTGCCATGAAACGCTTTGGAAAACATTATCATTTACTTCGAGAAGATCTGCAAAAAGCAGTTCAGATTATTTTTTCTCAAAGAATTTCTGAAGTTCAAGCTGAAAATATAAAAGAAAAAAAATAATGGCGCTCATTAGAAAAAAAGAGAAAAGAGAAATGCCGGCATTGAGCACCTCTTCGTTGCCGGACATTATTTTTATGCTATTATTCTTTTTTATGGCTGTAACCAACCTGAAAGAAACAACTTACAGGGTAAGAATTACACCGCCACAAGCAGCAGAAGTTCAAAAACTTGAAAATAAATCGCTGATTCGTTATATTTATGTCGGACAACCTCTTCCGCAATATCAAAACTCTTTTGGCAGCGAAACCCGCATTCAGCTCAACGATGCATTTGCCGATATTTCGGAAATAGAAAGCTATATTGTGAATGAACGGAGTGCCATGCGGGAGGAAGATCAGAATTTGATGACAGTGTGCATCAGAGCAGACAAAGATACACCTATGGGCACTATCAATGAAATCAAGGAAGCTTTGCGCAAGGTATATGCCTTGAAAATTGTTTATGCGGCCAATCAACGAAGTCAATATTAATATTTCGGTTTCACAAACCAGCTCTGGAGAAATTTTCCTTGTCTTCATCAAGTGATTATGGCTCTTCTAATTCCGTAGCAAAGCGTGCTATTCTTCTTGGGTTGTCCCTTTTCGTTTTTCAATAAAATTTAGTAATTTTGCACCTTCCAAAAAGTAGCAAAGAAAGCCGCAAAAATGCAGGTAGAAATCTCAAAAAATGAGTTCGATCTGGATTTCTTATGAAAGTCGGTTTTTTCGTGAGTTCTTAGCTATTGGTTTAAGATAGGAATCAGAGGATAAACACAATATGAAAAAGTTTGCAGAATACTCTTTTTTAAATCTTTCAGAAGTTAACAAAAAAATGCTTTCAAGTTGGAAAGAAAAAGATATTTTCCACAAAAGCATTCAAATTCGAGAGGGTAAACCAACATTTGTATTTTATGAAGGGCCTCCTTCGGCCAATGGTATGCCGGGCATTCATCATGTAATGTCTCGAACCATAAAAGACCTTTTCTGTCGCTATAAAACCATGCAGGGTTTTCAGGTTAAAAGAAAAGCCGGTTGGGATACGCACGGACTTCCGGTTGAGTTGAGTGTGGAAAAATCGTTGGGAATTACTAAAGAAGATATTGGTAAGAAAATCAGTATAGAAGAGTACAATGCGGCTTGTCGTCGGGATGTAATGAAATATACCCGTGAGTGGGAAGATTTAACCACAAAAATGGGTTATTGGATTGATTTGGATGATCCTTATATTACCTATGATAACCGTTATATCGAAACTCTTTGGTGGCTACTCAAACAGCTTTACGACAAAAAACTGCTTTTCAAGGGCTATACTATCCAACCGTATTCTCCGGCTGCCGGAACCGGTTTGAGCACCCACGAACTCAATCAGCCGGGTTGTTATCGCGATGTAAAGGATACTACTTGCGTTGCGCAGTTTAAAGTAAAGGATACTTCTTCTTTGCCTTTCAAAACCGAAATTGATGGCGATTGCTATTTCCTGGCATGGACAACTACGCCATGGACTTTACCTTCCAACACAGCTTTGTGTGTCGGGCCAAATATTACTTATGTACTTGCCGATACATTCAATCCGTATACAGGGAAACAAATTAAAGTAATTTTGGCCAAAGATTTGGTAAATACCTATTTCAACCCCAAAAATGAAAATTTATCTTTTGAAAATTATCAACCGGGCGATAAAAACATTCCTTACCGTATTTTAGGTGAATGCAAAGGCAGCGAATTGGTTGGCATTCGATATGAACAACTTATTCCGTGGGTAAATCCCGGAGAAAATGCTTTTCGTGTTATTGCGGGTGATTTTGTTTCAACGGAAGAAGGAACAGGAATTGTTCACATTGCTCCAACATTTGGTGCCGATGATGATCGGGTTGCAAAACAAAACAATATTCCGCCTTTGATGTTGCTCGACAAGGATGGGAACAAGCAACCCATGGTGGACAGAACAGGTAAATTCTTCAAATTGGAAGACCTTGACCCTGAATTTGTATCTAATAATGTAAATATATCTCTTTACAAGGAATATGCCGGCAGATATGTTAAGAATGAATATATTTCGGCATTTGAACCTGAAAAAGAAATAAATAAAAAATCGTCTGAAGAGAAAGCCGAAGATTCAACGCTCGACATTGACTTGTGCGTTATGCTCAAGCAACAGGGATTGGTGTTCAAAATTGAAAAATATATCCACAGTTATCCCCATTGTTGGAGAACCGACAAGCCGGTATTATATTATCCGCTCGACAGCTGGTTTATTAAAACTACCGCTTTACGTGATGAAATGATTGCCTTGAACCAAACTATCAACTGGAAACCTGTTTCTACCGGTTACGGACGTTTTGGAAAATGGCTCGAAAATCTTCAGGATTGGAATCTTTCCCGAAGCCGATTTTGGGGAACTCCGCTTCCCATCTGGCGCACAGAAGATGGTTCGGAAGAAATTTGCATTGGGTCAGTGGAAGAATTGATTTCGGAAATTGAGAAATCGATACAGGCCGGTTTCATGACAGCCAATCCGTATAAAAACTTTAAGGCCGGAGATTATTCCCGTGAAAATTATGCCGTTCAAAATATCGATTTGCATCGTCCCTATGTAGACAATATCGTGCTTGTTTCAAAATCGGGAAAACCCATGAGAAGGGAACCGGACTTAATTGATGTTTGGTTCGATTCCGGATCGATGCCCTTTGCGCAGTTGCATTATCCTTTTGAAAACAGAGAAGCCATTGATCAACATAGTTTTTATCCTGCCGATTTTATTTCGGAAGGAGTAGATCAGACGCGTGGCTGGTTTTTTACGTTACATGCCATCAGTACAATGGTTAAAGGTTCCGTAGCTTATAAAAATGTGGTCTCCAATGGCTTGGTGCTCGACAAAAATGGAAATAAAATGTCGAAACGACTGGGTAATGTGGTAGATCCTTTTGAAACCATCGAAAAATATGGCTCTGACCCGTTGCGGTGGTACATGATGACTAATTCCGCACCCTGGGACAATTTGAAATTTGATATTGAAGGCGTGGAGGAAGTGCGACGTAAATTTTTTGGAACACTTTATAATACTTATTCCTTCTTTGCTCTTTATGCCAATGTAGATAGATTTATTTGTCAGGAACCGGAAATTCCTGTTGAGAAACGTCCGGAAATTGACCGTTGGATTATATCTTTGTTGAATACGTTGATACGGGAAGTTGGGGAATACTACGAAGATTATGATCCTACTCGTGCAGGGAGAGCAATTTCCGATTTTGTTACCGAAAATCTGAGTAACTGGTACGTTCGATTGAACCGGAAAAGATTCTGGGGCGGAGAATACAACAACGATAAAATTTCGGCTTATCAAACGCTTTATACCTGTCTGGAAACAGTTGCCAAATTAATGGCTCCGATTGCACCTTTTTATGCTGATCAATTGTTTCTCGATTTGAACAGCGCAACAGAAAAAAGCATTTGTGAATCGGTACACTTAAGTGATTTTCCTGTTTACAATGAAAAGTTGATTGATAAAAATCTGGAAGAATGCATGCAGTTGGCTCAGCAAATTTCGTCCATGATTCTTTCTCTGCGCCGAAAAGCTGGTAAAAAAGTTCGTCAGCCATTGTCAAAAGCCATTGTGCCGGCTCCCGATGATAAAATTTATCGGCAGATTAGCTACGTAGCCGATTTAATAAAAGCGGAAGTAAACATAAAAGAGCTGCAAGTGATACCGGCCAATATGGAAATGGCGAATTTAACCAAAAAGGTGAAACTCAATTTTAAGCTTTTGGGTAAAAAATACGGCAAGCAAATGAAAGAACTTACCGTGGCTGCTGCAGCATTAAGTAATAAAGATATCGCCGAACTCGAGCAAAATGGAATTTTTATTTTAAATTTGCCCGGTGGAGAAGTTCAACTTACGGCCGAAGATGTCGAAATAATTACGGAGGACATGCCGGGTTGGCTTACTGCCAATGAAGGAAAACTTACCGTTGCTCTCGATATTTCCGTAACGGAAGAATTGCTCAAAGAAGGTATTGCCCGTGAGCTGGTAAATAGAATTCAGAATATTCGCAAGCAAAATGGCTTTGAAATAACCGACAGGATTGCTATAGAAATTGAGAAAAGAGATGAAATCAACGATGCTGTTACTGCATTTTCGGGTTATATAGCTTCACAAACATTGGCGGCAGATATTTCTTTGGTCGATAAACTGGAAAATGGTGTTGAGCTCGATTTCGACGAATTTATGGTGAAGGTTAACGTTGAAAAAACACGCTGAAAAAGCAACAAAATTATTATAAAAATAATTGGAAAAGAGAAAAAAAACGATTATTTTCGCAAGTTATTAAAAACTCGGCATTGGCTTAATGCTGAAAGTAAGAAAATTGGTCAAACAAAATAAAGTTTTACGATTATGTCAGAAAAAACAAGATATTCGGATGAAGAATTGGAAGAATTTCGTCAGATCATCCTCGAAAAATTGGAAAAAGCTCAAAAAGATTACGAATTACTACGCAACGGTGTTACCAATAGTGATGGAAATGATGTAACCGACACTTCTCCCACTTTTAAAGTTTTGGAAGAAGGTGCATCTACACTTTCAAAAGAAGAAGCCGGACGTTTAGCACAGCGTCAATTACAATTCATTCAACATTTGCAGGCTGCACTTGTAAGAATTGAAAACAAAACTTACGGTATCTGTCGCGAAACCGGCAAGTTGATTCCCAAAGAACGTTTGCGAGCAGTTCCTCACGCTACGTTAAGTATTGAAGCCAAGAAGTCGAATAAAAAATAATTTATATTCTATCCTCCTTTGAAGACGGCAACAGAGTATGTCCTTTGTTGCCGAATTTTTAATAAAAAAGAATCTCCTGCCTATGTCAACTGCCAAAAAATCGGTTTTATTAATATTATTGGTTCTGCTTGTAGACCAAGCCACCAAAATTTACATCAAAACACATTTCGCTTTGGGCGATCATGTTGATATTTTTAGCTGGTTTCAGATTTATTTTATAGAAAACAACGGAATGGCTTTTGGTATTGAACTGTTGGGCAAGCTCTTTCTGACGGCTTTCAGAATTGGCGCCGTTGTTTTGCTTGTGTTATACATCCGATCGCTAATTAAACGAAATTTTCGTACAGGATATATTTTAACTATTTCATTGCTTTTGGCAGGAGCTGCAGGGAATATTTTTGATTCAGTATTCTATGGAGTACTTTTTAGCGACAGCTATGGGAAAGTGGCTACTTTTTTGCCTCCTGAAGGCGGTTATGCACCACTGTTTTACGGGAAAGTGGTGGATATGCTCTATTTTCCGCTTATAAAAAATGCTGCCGGTGAAACGATATTTTTTCGCCCTGTATTCAATGTTGCCGATGCTGCCATAACTATTTCCGTGTTTATTATTCTGCTATTCTATCGGAAAGAATTAAATGCCAGTTTCGAAAAAAAAGAAAAATCCAATGTCGCAGAGCAGCCTAAATAAAATCTTTTCTTTCTTTTTGCTTTTTCTGCTTTTTGTGTTGCCTGCATGTGATGATCGTCCCAAAAATGTGCTGAGCAAGAAAGAAATGGTGGAAGTGCTTACCGAATATCATTTGTTGCATGGCACTCTTCAGGTGAGCAATAAATATTATACCCCCGAAAGTAATTTGTATTTTCAATACTTGCTTCAGAAACATGGAGTTACGCAAGCAGAGTTTGACTCTTCCATGGTGTGGTATGCCAAAAATCCTAAAAAATTTGAACGAATTTATGCTGATGTTCAGTTAAGACTCAATAACCTCAGAGAAGACATCGTGAAAGGAAAATTTCAATCGTTCGATTCTATCGGCTTTAGAATGTTGACCAACAATTTATGGAATCTTCATCCGAGCTATCATTTTACCTCTGATTCAGTTCGTACCAAATTACCTTTCAAAATTCAGCAGCCTTACCTGATGACACAGGATATTTACGAACTCCGTTTCTTGCAAAGAATTGCTCCTCAGGATTCTTCTGTTGATCCTTATGTGGTAATGAGAATTCACTATGCAAATGGTAAAACGGATAGTATCTTTCAAAAAACTTTCAACGATAGCATCTTGCGTCGTTATACGCTCCGTCTTCGGGCAAGATTGCCTTACAAAATCGATTCGATTACCGGTTTGCTTTTGGGTTGTAAACAATATAAAGGAACTTTCTATGTTCAACTTGACAGTATTCGGCTGTTGCGTTATTTTGTACCCGAGTGGCAGGACAGTTTGAGGCAGATGGTGGAAAAAAACGCTAATTCCCCAGAAAAATTCCCGGCCAAAAAAGTTCGTCCGAAAAGAAATTGAGCAATTTCAATTTTCTACATTCCCATTAAATGCAAAAAAGCGATCAGTGAAATGGTCGCTTTTTTGCTAAAGAGCGGAAGACGGGACTCAAACCCGCGACCCTCAGCTTGGAAGGCTAATGCTCTATCGACTGAGCTACTTCCGCAAAATTTGAAGAGATATTTCGGTTGAAAAGAATTTCTATTACCAATCGATATTTGCCATTTTTATAGCAGTAATGGCGGCTTCGACCCCTTTGTTGCCATTGATTCCTCCGGCACGGTCGAGAGCTTGCTGAAGTGTTTTGGTGGTAAGAACGCCAAAAATTACAGGACAACCATTGGAATTGGCATTTAAATATGAAATTCCGTTTGTTACACCCTCGCAAACATAATTAAAATGGGGAGTTTCTCCCTGTATCACACAGCCCAAAGCGATGATGGCTGCATACTTATGTATTTTGATTTTATCCGTTTCCTCATGTTCTTCAAGCAATTGTTTTGCTCCATAGGTCAATTCAAATGTACCGGGTACGTGAATGATATTGATTAACTCGGGATTGGCGCCATTCTCCAGTAACGCATCATAAGCTCCCTGTAACATGGCATGGGTGATTTGTGGATTCCAATCGGCTACCACAATGCCGTATTGTTGCAAAAAAACTTTGCTTTTGTCCTGCATTTCATCTTCATTGTAGTTGGATAGATTTTTATATTGTGTTGACATTGCTATGATGTTTTTTTATAATTTGATGAAAATCATTTTTTAAAGAAAAAAGCCACTTTTTCAAGTGGCTTTCACCAACAAAAAAGTAAATTAGTTTTGTACGCGCGCCAGATATTTGTCAATATCGCCGGCTTCCATGCTTTTTGGATATTTTTCTTTTATCTGCAGGTAATATTCTTCGGCCTTTTTGGGTTGATTCATTGACTCGCAAAGCAGGCCGGCCTTTTTCAAATAAATTGGACTTAAAACTTCATTATTAGTTGCTATGGCCTTGTCAAAATAATTCAATGCCTTGCTGTTTTGGTTCAGCTCAACATAACAATCACCTAAAAGTCCGATTACAGAAGTGGCAAAATAACTTTTTTTACCGTCAAACTGCGTCAAGTATTTAATGGCATTTTCATACTGACCCATTTTGTAATAGCAAATGCCCGTGTAGGCAGCAGCTAAATTTCCTGAAGGAGTCATCCCATATTCTGAAACTATTTCTTTAAAACCCATAAATTCCGGGTCCTTACCATTTAATGCTACTTGAAATGAATCCTGTTCAAAATACAACTGCGCTTTAAACATTTCGTTTTCAGCAGCTTTTTCGCGTGGTGCCAGGTAAAAGTTCCGAATGGCCAAAACTACCAATACTACGAGGATTAATCCTCCCACTACATACAAAATTTGTTTCTGATATTTTTCAAAAAATATTTCGGATGCAGAAAGGGCGTGTTCAACATTGGCCAACTCGTCAGTTTTTTTTTCTTTCTTCGACATAAGAACGGTTATCTTTAAAATTCTAAATTTGGATACTGTTTTTAAATATTTGAGCAGCAAAATTAAAGATTTTCTTTTAGATAATGAAATTTTATGCCAAGTTTTTCATGTTTGTGTTTATCCACGAGAGAATGGCCTCATTTTAAGATTATGATTTTTTATTTTTCTGACGTCTGAAACGTGACGGATTTTTTATTATTTTTGTCGATATCGAATTACAAACCCCTGTATTACTAAAAACATGAGAAAAACAAAGGAAGAGCTTCGTATCGTTTTTATGGGAACGCCCGAGTTTGCCGTAGAAAGTTTAAAAATTCTTGTGGAAAATGGTTATAATGTTGTAGGGGTAGTTACAATGCCTGACAAGCCTGCTGGTCGGGGTTACAAGGTTCAGTTTTCACCCGTGAAGCAGTATGCGCTGGAAAAAAATCTGCGTCTTCTTCAACCGGAGAAGCTGAAAGATGAAATTTTTCTTGAAACCCTGCGTTCACTGAAAGCTGATTTGCAAATAGTTGTTGCTTTCCGCATGTTGCCGGAAATAGTATGGAACATGCCTCCGCTGGGAACTTTCAACCTGCATGCTTCCTTGTTGCCTCAATATCGGGGTGCAGCGCCCATCAACTGGGCGATAATCAATGGCGAGAAGGAAACCGGTGTAACAACTTTTTTTCTTACCCACGAAATCGATACAGGAAAAATTATTCTTCAGGAAAAAATCCCCATTCTTTCTTCCGATAATGCCGGCACTTTGCACGACAAATTAATGGCTCTTGGAGCAACCGTTGTAAAAAAGACGGTTGATCTGATTATTTCGGATGAAATACAACCCATCGATCAGTCAGAATTACTCAAAAATGAGAATGAACTGAAATTAGCTCCTAAAATTTTCAGAGAAAATTGTGAAATCGACATTTCATGGGATGTTGTACGCGCTCATAATTTTGTACGCGGACTCTCTCCGTATCCCGGAGCATGGATGAGCTTAATTTTTCCGAATACCAACGAAAAAACAATTTTAAAAATTTTCGTGACGGAAATAGAATTTGCTTCTCATCAATTGCCATGGGGAAGTTTGGAAACCGACGGGAAAAAGTTTGCTAAAATTGCGCTGAAAGATGGTTTTCTGGTGTTAAAAGAAGTACAGGCTCCCAACAAAAAACGAATGGAAATTGGTGAATTTCTTCGCGGGCTGCGATAAAGAAATTATTTTGTAGCTATCAGTTCTATCTCAACCAAAGCTCCCTGAGGAAGTTCCTTCACGGCAATCGTTGAACGTGCCGGACAGTTTTCAGTAAAATATTTTTTGTAAACTTCGTTCATGGTTGCAAAATGACTCATATCGGTCAGAAAAACCGTTGTTTTTACAACCTGCTGAAAAGAATAACCAGCCGATTTCAAAATGGCTTCGATATTGGAAAAAACTTGCTCGGTTTGTTCGGCGATGGTGGTGGAAACAATTTTTCCTTCTTTTGGAGAAATGGGAATTTGGCCCGATACAAAAAGAATATTACCGCTTTCTATTGCCTGGCTGTATGGTCCGATCGCTGCCGGAGCTTCTGAAGTTTGAATGATTTTCTTCATAAACAATGATTTTTTTGAACCCAGATTACGCATTTAAAAATATTAAATATCATTTCTGCAAATCAATGAACGTAATTTAACGTGAATTCGGTATAACGATTTACCTGTTTTAATCATATAAAAAGTTGATAATTAATAAGATAATAAGATTTATTCTGGTTATTGATTAACGTTACTAAGGTTTTATAAAATATCGGGGTTCGTTTTCTGAATATAAAGACTTTATCTGACACAACTAACCTTCTTAACAGGTGAATACTTCCTTTTCATCAACCTTATTAGCTTATTTATAATTGCTTGTATAATATTCATCTTCATCTATCGAACTCACGTTAACTTACTCATTATAAACAATTAGGCTAAATTCTGAACTTTATAGACTGACTTACAATTAGTTTTAACCGTGTTTTTTCTAATGCTGAATCTGGGTTGACAGTAGTATTTCTGTGTTAAAAAAATGAGAATCACTTTGATTCCTAAAAAAGATGATTTTTTTGACAAAATACACCAAAGAGTGA
>JAAYUQ010000135.1 GCA_012517575.1 Bacteroidales bacterium
CTTTGTCAAATTTCAGAGCAAGGCTTTTTAGTTGGTAGCGACAAGAAATAATTTATGTCTTATTTGCAACATGGAATGATAAGTTCGAAATAGAAGTGCAAATTTAGCAGAGAGATTTTCATCGGGCTTTGAATAAAAACCATTATCTTTGCGAAAAAATTTAAAAACCATTTGTAAGGTTCATAAACATGATAAAAATAACATTTCCAGATGGTTCGGTAAAGGAATTTCCAAAAGGAATTACCGGACTCGAAATTGCTGAAAGCATCAGCTCAAGATTGGCTCAGGATGCTTTGTCAATAACCGTTAACGGTCAGATTTGGGACTTGACTCGTCCCATAGAGACGGATGCTGCCGTAAAAATCAATACGTGGGATGATGAAGAAGGGAAACATGCATTTTGGCACACTTCTGCCCACTTAATGGCTGAAGCTTTGCAGGAATTATATCCCGGTATCAAGTTCGGTATTGGTCCGGCCATTGAAAACGGATTTTATTACGACGTCGATCCTGGAGAAGCCGTAATCCGCGAAAGCGATTTACCCGCAATTGAAGCAAAAATGGCAGAATTGGCTGCTCAAGGTGAAAAACTGAAAAGAACGGACATCAGCAAAGCCGATGCGCTCAAAAAATTTCAAACCAAAGGCGACGAATACAAGGTTGAATTAATTAACGATTTACAGGACGGAACCATTACACTCTACAGTCAAGGAAACTTTACTGATTTGTGTCGGGGGCCTCACCTGCCCAATACAGAAAAAATTAAAGCCATTAAACTGTTAAGTGTTGCCGGCGCGTATTGGCGTGGCGACGAAAAGCGCAAACAGCTCACTCGAATTTATGGCATTACGTTTCCGAAGAAAAAAATGCTGGATGAATATCTTCTGTTGTTGGAAGAAGCCAAGAAACGCGACCATCGAAAGATTGGCAAGGAACTTGAATTATTTATGTTTTCCGACATGGTTGGCAAAGGACTTCCCATTTGGTTGCCTCGCGGAACAGATTTACGTCTCCGACTGGAAAATGTACTGAAAACCATTCAACAACGATTTGAATATCAGCAGGTTATCACTCCACACATTGGTAACAAACAGCTTTATGTTACTTCCGGTCATCATGCCAAATACGGAAAAGATTCTTTTCAGCCCATTCATACTCCCGAAGAAGGAGAGGAATATTTGCTCAAACCCATGAATTGTCGGCATCATTGCGAAATATATAAATTTAAACCGCGTTCCTACAAAGATTTGCCTTTGCGTTTTGCCGAATTTGGTACGGTTTACCGCTACGAACAAAGCGGCGAACTTCACGGGCTTACGCGCGTCAGAAGTTTTACGCAAGATGATGCGCATATATTCTGTCGCCCCGATCAAGTGAAAGATGAGTTTTTGAAAGTAATGGACATCATTTTTATTATTTTCAATGCCCTCGATTTTAAAAATTTTGAAGCTCAAATTTCCCTGCGCGACCCAAACAATAAAGAAAAATATATCGGCACTGACGAAAATTGGGAAAAAGCCGAAAAAGCTATTATCGAAGCTTGCGAAGAAAAAGGATTGAAAGCCAAAATTGTTCAAGGTGAAGCAGCTTTTTACGGTCCCAAGCTGGACTTTATGGTAAAAGACGCCATTGGCAGAAAATGGCAACTTGGCACCATACAGGTGGATTATAATTTACCGGAACGTTTCGAGTTGGAATATACCGGGGAAGACAATCAAAAACATCGTCCGGTGATGATTCACAGAGCACCTTTTGGTTCGATGGAACGATTTATTGCTGTTCTTATTGAGCATACAGCCGGAAAATTTCCGCTGTGGCTTACACCCGATCAGGTTGCAGTGCTGCCAATTAGCGAAAAATTCAATGATTATGCTTTCGACATTGCAAAAAAACTGAAAGAAAAATCCATCCGGGTTACTGTAGATGAAAGAAATGAAAAAATCGGTCGAAAAATTCGGGACAACGAACTGAAACGTATTCCTTATATGCTCATTGTGGGTGAAAAGGAAATGGAGACATCCTGTGTTTCAGTGCGCCGACAGGGAGAAGGCGATGCAGGAAGCATGAGTGTGGAAGAATTTGCAGAATTAATCCATAACGAAGTAGCTTCGCAAATGAAGCAGTTCAATTAAAAATCCCGGCAAAATAAAAGCGGGCGGAATTTTTTAGAAAATTTAAAAATTCAGCCCGCTAATTTTTTGCAAAGAAAAGAAACAAATCAAAATAAAGTCAACTGACTGCCATCTTCGTCAGTCAAATGAGTCTCCGTCCTGTTTTCGTTTTCAGGACTTGAAACGGCATCTTCTTTTGTTTGAGGATTTTCACCGATTTTCCTTTCGACATCAATTGCCTTTTCTGGCGACTCTTGTGTATCAGAAGAATTTGTTATTTGATCGTTTTCCGAACTGTTTTCGTTATCTTCGTCCTCATCACTGTTGATTACTGTGCTTTCTTCATCATTCTTTTCTTTGAAGCGAAGAGGGTCCAATTCGTTGACGGTTTCCACTTCAAAAGTTGTCAAACGTTTGCCTTTGGCTTTGTAACTTTTTACACCGATAAATTCTTCAGCATCCACTATCAACGGGTTTCTGTGAGCATCGTGTCCACCAAAAACAATTTCAAATCTTGGAAAATCGACACTGGAAAGCAAAATCAGTCGAGATTCGGGATGCTCTCCAACAAAACTGACTTTCTTTTGTGATGGGGTAAGTTGAAAACGTTTCAGATAATAATTATTTAATTCTCCATCGTATACCACAGCCGACCAAACTTTATTCTCGTCAAATTTTTCTATTATCTGGATATTGTTTTCGTAATGATTGGTGGCATCAAAATTTGTAGTATAATACTCGCCATTTTTAGAAATAATCAAAATCAGATCCTCACTTTGAAATTCGCCCAGATACTCTCCGTGCTTGTCGTAATTCAAACGTAAAACATCATGATCAAACCAGACTTGCCGGCCTCCGAGTGTAGAACCTCCCTTCTGCTTGAGGGTAATTTTATGAATTTCATTTTTGGTCAAAATGTTTCCCAGCGCCTGACGACCTTTAATGGCTATTTCACCAAAATCTTTTTCCAATACAAGTTTAGTCATGCGCGGCTTCGGTTTCAACGTAACACGAATAATTTCGGCTTCGGCATTGGGATTGGCCGAGAAATAAAGGATTTTTGAACCGGCAGCACCTTGTGTCAAATCGTATTCCTTGTCGCGTGTAATGCCATTCACGGCAAAACGCTTGATATAATATGGTCCGGCTTTCCCGTCCCTATACACCACATTGTAAACCGTTCGTTTGTCATTTTTTTTGAACACATTGACATAAAGAATATTTTTCCCGACAAACATTTTTTCGGATACTTTGGTAACCTTGTACCTTCCATCCTTGAAAAATACAATAATATCGTCAATATCCGAACAATTGCATACAAATTCGTCCTTTTTCAGTGATGTACCAATAAAACCTTCTTCACGGTTTACATAAAGTTTTTCGTTGGCTTCAACCACTTTGGTCGCAATAATGGTTTCGAAGTTACGAATCTCCGTGCGACGTGGATAATTTTTCCCATAACGCTCTTTTAATCCTTGATACCATGAAATAGTGTACTCGATCAAATGATTTAAGTGAAAATTCACTTCATCAATTTTTTTCTGAATTGCCATCAGGGTGTCGTTTGCCTTATCGGAATCGAATTTGGTAATACGAACCATTTTAATATCCAGCAGTTTCTGTATATCTTCCCGCGTTACAGACCTGATAAAATTTTCCTTAAAAGGTTCCAAACGCTGGTCGATATAATTGATCACAGCGTCCTGACTTGAACTGTCTTCAAAACCTTTATCCTTATAAATCCTGTTTTCTATAAAAATTTTTTCAAGCGACGTGAAAAAAAGCTGTTCGTAAAGTTCCTGTTTCTGTATATCAAGTTCGGCTTCCAACAAGTCTTTGGTATGATTACAGCTGACGCGAAGCATTTCACTGACATTCATAAAACGGGGTTTTCGGTCATGAATTACGCAACAGTTGGGCGAAATGCTGATTTCGCAATCAGTAAAAGCATACAACGCATCAATGGTTTTATCGGGCGAAGTACCGGGTTGTAAATGAACGAGTATTTCTACGCTGGAAGCTGTATTGTCGTCCACTTTTCTGATTTTTATTTTTCCCTTGTCGTTGGCCTTTAATATGGAATCAATCAGTTTCGATGTATTTGTTCCGTAAGGTATTTCGGTAATAGACAGAGTTTTATTGTCGACCTTATTGATTTTTGCTCTGATTTTAACTACACCGCCGCGTTCGCCATCGTTGTAATGACTGACATCGATCAGTCCTCCGGTTTGAAAATCGGGAAAAAGTTCAAAATCTTCACCTTTCAGATAAGCAATGCAGGCATCAATCAATTCGTTAAAATTGTGAGGCAATATTTTAGAATTCAATCCCACAGCAATACCTTCTACGCCTTGAGCCAGCAGCAAAGGAAATTTTACCGGCAAGTTCACCGGTTCTTTGTTTCGGCCGTCGTAAGAAAGTTTCCATTCCGTTGTTTTAGGATTGAAAACGGTTTCGAGAGCAAATTTTGAAAGACGTGCTTCGATGTATCGAGGTGCAGCTGCAGAATCTCCCGTAAGAATATTTCCCCAGTTTCCCTGACAGTCAATCAGCAAATCTTTCTGTCCCAGCTGAATAAGCGCATCTCCAATGGATGCATCTCCATGCGGATGAAATTGCATGGTGTGTCCCACAATATTGGCCACCTTGTTGTAACGACCATCTTCGAGTCTTCTCATGGAATGAAGAATACGTCGTTGTACCGGTTTCAGACCATCGTAAATGTCGGGTACGGCACGTTCAAGAATTACGTAGGAAGCATAATCCAAAAACCAGTTCTGATACATGCCGGAAAGATGATGCTTAACTTCGCTGCTTTCTATTTTTGGTATTTTGTAAGAAGAATGACCGGAAGGTTTCGTCTCTGAATTTTCTTCATCATCAGCTTGTTCAACAAAATCTTCCTCATTTTCCGCGCCGGTTATTTCTTCTTTATCCTCTCTTTCGTCCATATATTTTTCACTCCAATTATTCCAAAGTTTTATTAAAATTATCCTGAAACTGACTTTTGCTTATAATTTCACGAATGACATGAGAAGCCATCATACAGCCAAAGATGGCAGGCATATAAGAAATGGTTCCCACGGTCGATTTTTTATATTTTTCGTCTTCAACAGTCAATACGGCTTTTTTGTTGGGCAGTTCTTCCGAAAAAACTACTGAAAGTCCTTTTGTTATGCCCATTTTCGACAGCCGCTGCCGTACGGCTTTTGCCAGTGGACAAGTATGCGTTCTCGAAATATCCGTAATCCTGACTTTTGAAGGATCCATTCTGCCTCCCGAACCCATTGAGGAAATAATATTGATTCCACGCTCCATACAGCTCTTAATAAGGTAAACTTTAGGAGTAACCGTATCAATGGCATCCACTACAAAATCATATTTCTCTGTTTCCAACAATTCTTCGATGTTCGATACTTCTGCCCATTGATTAAAAGTTTTTAATTTTAAATCAGGATTGATTTGCAACAACCTTTCGGCCATCACATCGGCTTTGTATCGCGAAATCGTATTTACAGACGCCAGTATTTGTCTGTTTAAATTGGTGGAATTGATGGTATCGTGATCCACAATGGTCATTTTACCTATACCGGCACGGCAAATCATTTCCGCAGCCATACCTCCCACACCACCCAGACCGACAATAAGCACCGCAGCCTGTTGCAAGGCATCCATGCCCGATTCCCCAATCAATAACTCTGTACGTTGCGTCCACGAAGTCATATCCGAATAATTATCATACAAAGTTAAACTTTTACCTCGATAAAATCATAGGGTAAGGTTAGAAAAATATCTAACTTTTTTCTCGAATCTGAGCAATTGCATAAAATTTTATTTGCTTTTGAAAGAAAACGCTCTATTTCCGTTAAGAAAAATCTGACAATATCTTATTGAGAAGTTGAAATACTTTACAGATAAAAATTAACGTTGCATTTTTCTCGGAAATTGTTCAATATCAAGCATTTTTTGTTTTTTAATAAACAAATCACGATGGAATGGCAAACAATCATATTTTTAGAAACTGTTACGTGACTTTCATCCTATTTCTTTTTCTTTTTCCATTTTTTTGTCCGTCAGAAGCGAAAAGAAGAATTTGTTTGCCGAACTTTCATAAACAATCAAAAACATTTTGACAAAAATAGACATGCCTGACATTTTTTGAGATTTAATAAGTTTGAAACTTATATTACGAAAATATATATTTATCTTTGTCAAAAGTCAACATGTATGAGCAATATCTTTCTAATTATTATTTTGGTATTGTTGGGACTCGCCGTATTGGACCTTGTGGTAGGCGTATCAAATGATGCTGTGAATTTTCTCAATTCCAGTATTGGTTCTAAAGCAGCCCCCCTCTGGGTAATTCTTACTGTTGCAACTGTCGGCATTCTTTTAGGGTCTTTATTTTCGGGAGGAATGATGGAGATTGCCAGAAGCGGCGTTTTTTTCCCCAGTAAATTTACGTTTCCCGAAATCATGATGTTGTTTTTGGCAGTCATGATTACGGATGTAATTTTACTCGATGTTTTTAATACTTTTGGTTTACCCACTTCTACAACTGTTTCTTTGGTATTCGAATTGTTGGGTTCGGCTGTGGCAGTTTCTCTGTTCAAAATTTGGGAAAGTGACGCAGGTGCTTCGCTTTCGGAATACATCAATGCCGGTAAATCCATAGCCATTATTTCGGGAATATTTATTTCCATTGCCATTGCTTTTGTTTGCGGAACTGTGGTTATGTACATTTCCCGCGTTATTTTTTCTTTTAACTACAAGATTCTTTTCAAATATTTTGGTGCTTTGTGGAGTGGCCTTGCTTTTGTAGGTATAGCTTATTTTGTAATTTTTAAGGTGTTGTTGGCTTCTACTTTGATATCGGAAGAGACTACTGCATTCATAAATGCCAATATTGGCACTTTTCTATGGGTAATATTTCTGGTAAGCACCCTAATCATGGCGGTTTTGCAGCATCTTTTCAAAGTCAATATACTGGTAATAGTGGTATTGGCCGGTACCATGTCCTTGGCGATGTCGTTTGCCGGCAACGATCTGGTAAATTTTATTGGTCCTTTTATGGCTGCTTTGAATTCTTTTCAGATAGCTTCGGATGTGGCAGCAGCCGGTGGTTCCATCGACAATTTGTATATGAATGCCCTCAGTGAGCCGGTAAAAGCCGATTGGCGATATTTGATGGGAGCAGGCATTGTGATGATTTTAACACTTTGGTTTTCAAAAAAAGCAAGAACCGTTACCAAAACAGAAGTTAGCCTGGCGCGTCAGGGTGAAGGCGTAGAACGTTTTTCTTCTTCTCAGGCTTCACGGGCGCTCGTAAGAAGTGCCATCGATTTTTCAAGACTCATGGAGAAAATTACACCAAGTAAAGTCAAGAATTTTTTCGAAAGTCGCTTTGAAGCTGTTCCTTCACATGATCCGAATGCTCCCTCTTTTGACCTTATCCGAGCGTCGGTAAATTTAACTGTATCGGCTTTGCTTATTTCCTTGGGAACATCTTTAAAATTACCTCTTTCGACTACTTATGTCACTTTTATGGTAGCTATGGGAACTTCACTTGCCGACCGTGCATGGGGAAGAGAAAGTGCCGTTTATCGTATTACAGGTGTACTAACTGTTATTGGCGGATGGTTATTGACGGCTCTGATTGCTTTTTCGGTTTCCATGCTGGTAGGTTTTGCACTGATGTACGGGAAAATTTATGCAGTATATGGATTGCTGATTCTGGTAGTGGTATTGCTAATCCAGTTCGCTTCCGTTCACCGGAGAAGAGAAAGAAAAGAGTCTGCAAAAAATTCTCCGGTTTTGAATGACGAAGAAGCAATATTGCTTCAATGCACCGAAGCTGTAAAACAAACTATTGAAACCACCATCCGCATTTACGGAGGAACCCTCGAAGCACTTCATACCGAAGATAGAAAAATGATTCGGAAACTCTACAAAGAAGCAGACATCTTGAATACTTCTTGGAAAGACAAAAGAACTTATGAAGTTTTGCCAACCCTTCGACAACTTCAACCCGGCGCCTTAGAAATTGGTCAATATTATGTGCAAATAGTCGATTTTTCTCACGAAATCTCCAAATCGTTGCGCGTTATCACCGAAGCAAGTCACACATATGTAGAAAACAATCATGAGCCT
This sequence comes from Bacteroidales bacterium, assembly GCA_012517575.1. Taxonomy (GTDB): domain Bacteria; phylum Bacteroidota; class Bacteroidia; order Bacteroidales; family Paludibacteraceae; genus MVYY01. The sequence goes on from JAAYUQ010000135.1 coordinate 8,262, forward strand.
TTCAGCCGGGAGCAGTTAGACGATTTAATGTCTATCAGCGAAGCTTTCATCGATGTTTTCAATGAGTATGCAAAAATGGTAGAAGCCAACGATTACCATAGTTATAATAATATTCGCAACAAGCAGATAAAAATTTCGGAAATGTTTTCGGAATTGACTAAAAAACAGATTAAAAGAGCCAAAGCAAATGAATCGGGAACACGAAACAGTATATTGTTTCTGAACATTTTGAATGAGGCAAAACTCATTTCATTGCAAATTAACAACTTAATGAGAGCCCGTTTCAGGTTGTTTTCTTCGGTAACCAATAAAATTACGTAGTCTTTAGAGGGATTGAAAAAGAAAAGGGTTCTTCTTGAGGCAGCAGTTTGATTTGGGATAGTTTGATAATTTGGTTATTTCCTGATAAGTGGCAAATACTTTGAGGCTGTCTCAAAAGTAGGGACTGCCTCTATTCATTTTCGTTCTGCGTGGTAACACAACTAATGGTTTTCACTACTTTATACCTACCTCGAAACTTCTGTACCACCTGTACAGATTGACTTCCAAATCGAGCTTTTTCTTTTCGGATAAACATAATAAAAATTTTTCAACACTCAAAATTACAAAAGTATTATTGATATTCAAATACTTATAAAGGTGTTGCAAAAAAGTGCGGAAAACAGGAAATAATTTATAAGAGATAGCTTCATTAAAAGTTTGCAAAATTCAAGATTTGTTATTTTTGTAAAATAAATAAAAAAGAAAAAAAGATGAACTTTACAACCTTATTCGGGCAGTTTCACAACCCGGAAAAAATTTTCAGCAGCGGAACTCAATTTTTTTAAAAACGAGGATAAACTCATAGTCAAGTTTTAAAATTCCATTTCTCGGGTAAGGATAAGATCCCATTTGAACACCACCGCCTGTGGTATTGGATGTAGTAACTTTTTGCCAAATAATAGCGCCCATGTAATCAAAACCGATAATTTCGCAAAACTTGATAATTTCTTCACGAATGGGTATCACTTTATAACGACCATAATAAACAGCTCTAGCAAATTGATCTCCAATATTTATACACAATCTGCAACCATTGTTCAAAGTTCGATAACATTCCTTCCATACCAAATTCAAATTATTGATATAATTCTCATAACTATCATTAAAGCCAATTTGGTGAGTTGCACCGTAATCTTTAAGCTGCCAATAAGTAGGAGAAGTAATAATCAAATGAACCGAATTGTCAGGTAATTCGATCATTTTTCTACTGTCACCATTTACTATTTTATGATGTGTTCTCAATATTATTTTGTCAATTAAATTTTTCTTGGAAAGTCAACCATATTTGTCTGCAATATTCAGCGTGACATTTTAACAGTATAAATATTGATCAGAAGTACAACAAGATACGTTAATGAAATTTTTTAATCAAGTTCGTTCTACTTATTCTCAATTTATCTGCGAATATAACACAGAATTCTGAATTTGGAAATTTATTGCATGAAAAAATTCCTGATTGCCAATTCATACCACTACAAAAACCAAAAATGCAGCAAATTTTCTTTGCAACATTTTTAGCATGAATTTATAATGATTTTACTTATTGAGTTCTTTGCTCCAGCTGTCCTTGAGGGAGACGGTGCGGTTGAATATCAACTTGTTCGGAGTTGAATCCAAATCGACTGTGAAATATCCAATACGCTGAAACTGGAAATGTTCGAGTGGATGAACATTTTTTAGTGAATTTTCCAGTTTACAACCGGTAAGTATTTGTAGAGAATCGGGATTGAGCAATTCACGGAAATCACGTTCATCAGCAGAAGGATTTTCAACATTGAATAAACGGTCGTAAAGTCGAACCTCAGCATCCACACAATGAGCCACTGAAACCCAATGAAGCGTTCCCTTCACTTTGCGATTGCTTTCAGGCATACCACTTTTTGTCAAGGGATCATACTCGCAATAAACTTCCATAATTTCGCCATTGTCATCTTTCTTGCAACCCGTACATTTAACTATATAAGCGCTTTTCAACCGAACTTCCTGACCGGGTGTCAGACGAAAATAATTTTTAGGCGGATTTTCCATAAAATCATCCCGCTCAATGAAAAGTTCTCTTGAAAAGGCAACTTCTCTGGTTCCGGCTTCAGGGTCTTCAGGATTATTTTGCGTCGTCATCATTTCTACTTTTCCTTCTTGATAATTGGTAACAATCAGCTTAACGGGATGGAGCACGGCATTTACTCGTGTTGCCGTTTTGTTAAGGCTTTCGCGAGCTGCATGTTCGAGCAATCCAATATCATTGAGCGCTTCAAATTTAGTATAGCCAATTTTATCGATAAAGTTATGAATGGATTCCGGCGTAAAACCACGTCGCCGCAAACCACAAAGTGTCGGCATACGTGGATCGTCCCAGCCACTGACAAACTTTTCCTGAACAAGTTGCAACAGTTTGCGCTTGCTCATAACAGTATAAGTAAGATTTAGACGATTAAATTCTATCTGTCGCGGACGGTAATCGGAATCTTGATACTGGTCGATAAACCAGTCGTAAAGTGGCCGATGCACCTCAAACTCGAGGGTACACAAAGAATGGGTAACTCCTTCAAAATAATCGCATTGACCATGAGCAAAATCATACATCGGATAAACTTTCCATTGCCAACCTGTGCGGTGATGCGGATGAGAAGTGATAATCCTATACATAATGGGATCGCGAAAATGCATGTTGGGAGAAGCCATATCGATTTTTGCCCTCAATACCATGCTGCCTTCTGGAATTTCTCCATCGGTCATTTTTTGAAAAAGCACAAGATTTTCTTCAACCGGACGGTTACGATAAGGACTTTCAATGCCAGGAACAGTTGGTGTACCTTTTTGTTTGGCAATGGTTTCTGCACTTTGTTCGTCTACATAAGCCAAACCTTTTTTGATAAACTGAATTGCCAAATCCCAAAGTTTCTGAAAATAATCGGAAGCGTAGTAAACATTTTCCCACTGATAACCCAGCCATTGAATGTCTTCCATAATGGAATCGACATATTCAACATCTTCTTTGACGGGATTGGTATCATCAAAACGAAGATTACAAATTCCTCCATATCTTTTTGCAATATCAAAATTTAGACAAATAGCCTTGGCATGTCCTATATGTAAATAACCATTTGGCTCGGGAGGAAATCTTGTCTGAACACGTCCATCATTTTTCCCCTCCTTTACGTCCTGATCTACAATGGCTTCAATAAAATTCAGATTTTTTTTTGGAGTTTCTTCTTCGTTAATTTTCATAGCTTCTGAACAATATAAAAAAAATTCTCAAAACCAGAGAAATGAAACCTTACTTATTCCAGAAAACTTTTGATAATTCCTCTTTGTGAATTTTTTATGAAAAGGAGAATATCATCACGTTCTTTGGTAGCCGGTAATTCGGCTTCAATACGATCGATAGCATTGCTCACATTCATTTTCGACAAAAAGATATAACGATAAATTTCCTGAATATAACCAATTTGTTCGTTGGAAAATCCGCGTCGCCGCAAACCCACCGAATTGATTCCTTCGAATGACAAAGGCTCACGTCCTGCTTTTACATAGGGAGGCACATCTTTGTTTACTTTTGTTCCACCCTGAATAATAACATGAGAACCAATGTGGGAAAATTGATGAACCAAAACGCCTCCGCTGATAACTGCATAATCTTCAATAACTACTTCGCCGGCAAGCTGTGTTGCATTGGACATAATGACATTGTTGCCAACAAGGCAATCATGCGCAATATGGCAATAAGCCATGATCAGACAATTGTCGCCAACTTGGGTTTTTCCTTTTGAAGCAGTTCCTCTATTTACGGTAACACATTCGCGAATGGTGGTATTATCTCCAATAATGGCCAAAGTATCTTCTCCCTTAAATTTCAAATCCTGTGGAATGGCTGCAATTACGGCACCGGGAAAAATAGTACAGTTTTTCCCGATTCGGGCTCCTTCCAAAATAGTAACATTGGGTCCAATACGAGTACCTTCACCTATTTCTACATTCTTGTCGATGGTAACAAAGGGTTCAATGACTACCGACGGAGCAATTTTTGCATCCGGATGAATATATGCCAGCGGTTGTTTCATTGTTTAGGTTTGTGAATCTTTTAATTTTATTTGTTTTTGATGATTTGTGCCATAAACTGAGCCTCAGCAACAATTTTTCCGCCAACGAAAGCGTATCCTTTCATATCGGTGCATCCATGACGAATTTCATCAATCATTTCCACACGGAAAATAACCGTATCACCCGGCACAACTTTTTGACGGAATTTTACATTGTCGATTTTCATGAAATAAGTAGAATATTTTTCAGGTTCCTCCACTTTGTTCAACACCAAAATTCCGGCAGTTTGTGCCATTGCTTCCACCAAAAGGACACCCGGCATTACGGGTTCACTGGGAAAATGTCCCATAAAAAAAGTTTCGTTGCCGGAAACATTTTTTACACCCACAATGACTCTATCGTTGATATCGATAATTTTATCGACCAGCAGGAAAGGCCAGCGATGTGGCAAAAGTTTTCTGATAGCATTAATATCAAATACAGGGGGAACCGCATCATCATATATCGGAGCTGAAACTTCCTGTTTTTTTATTTCCTTGCGAATGATTTTGGCCAGATCGGTATTAATTTTATGACCGGGATACTGAACAATAACTTTTGCTTTCAGTGGTTTCCCAATCAGCGAAAGGTCTCCGATGACATCCAGCAACTTATGTCGAGCAGGTTCATTGGGATAATTCAGTTCTCCGTTGATATATCCAAGTTTGGTAGCATCAATACGTGGTTGATGAAGTTTGTCGGTAAGGCGGTCCATAGTCTCCTGCGACAATTCCTTATCGTAAATGACCAATGCATTTTTCAAATCGCCACCTTTGATAAGATTCATACTCAAAAGCGGCTCTATTTCGTGAACAAACACAAAAGTACGTGCTGAAGCAATTTCATCGGCAAATTTATCGAGCGAATCGAGGCTCGCATATTGGTTGGAAAGTACTGCAGAATCGAATCCTATGTGAACATCTACACTGAAAGTATCATCAGGCAACAAAGTGATTCTGGAATTTGAATCGGGAAGCGCATATTCTATTTTCTTCCTTACAACATAGTAGTCTTTTTCGGCTTTCTGCTCAACAATCCCGACCTCTTTTATTTTTTCAACATAAAAGTGAGCGCTTCCATCCAAAATAGGGAATTCAGGCGCATTAACTTCTATCAGGCAATTGTCGATACCGAAAGCATAGAGCGCCGCCAGCGCATGTTCTACCGTGCTCACTTGAACGTCGCCTTTCTGTAAAACAGTGCCACGAACCGTATGTGTTACATTTTCAGCCAATGCTTCAATAATAACAGGTTCTTGCAGATCGATACGTTTTAGTTTTATTCCATGATTCTCAGGAGCCGGCAAAAAGGTAATCACAATATCCAAACCTGTGTGTAAGCCTTTTCCTTCTAATGTAAACGATTCCTTTAATGTTTGCTGTCTCGTCATTTGTTTTTGTTTTCCATTTTTTAAGCTATTGAAGCAGTCAAAAAAAATTCCAGAATAATTATTTTTCTGGAGTTTTATTTTTTTCCAGCTCTTCAACTTTATTTTTTAACTCAGTCACCATTTTTTGCAATTCGGAGAGATTTTTAAATACTATGGAAGAACGGCGAAAATTCTGAATGGGAATGGCAGGAGAACCGATGATAACCTGGCCAGGAGTTTTTACCGAATTGGTTACACCCGACTGAGCTCCGATTTGTGTATTGTCGGCAATTTGCAAATGTCCTACAATACCAACCTGTCCGCCTATCACGCAATTTTTTCCTATTTTGGTTGAACCGGCAATACCGGTTTGTGCAACAATTACTGTATTCTCACCAATTTCATCGTTATGAGCAATCTGCACCAAATTATCGATTTTCACACCTTTGTGGACAATGGTACTTCCCAATGTTGCACGATCGATAGTGGTATTGGCACCAACTTCAATATCGTCTTCCAAAATGACGTTCCCAATTTGGGTAATTTTTTTGTAAGTACCGTCTTCCGACTGAGCAAAACCGAAACCATCGGCTCCTATCACCACGCCGGAATGCAGGATGCAATTGCTACCAATGCTGCACTCGGGATAAACATGTACACCGGAAAACAAAACGGTATTTTCTCCTACCGAAGAATTATCTTCAATGTTGCAATGAGAATAAATTTGCGTATTCTTGCCAATTTTTACATTTTCGCCCACATAAACAAAAGGAGCAATGTAAACATCTTCACCGATTTCGGCAGTGGGAGCTATGAAAGCCAATGGAGAAACACCATTTTTTTTGGGTTTGCTCTGTTCTACCATTGAAAAAAGTTGTGCCAAACATTCATAAGCATTGTTGACGCGTATAAGTGTGGCAGGAATTTCCTTTTCCGGCTTAAAATCCTTGTTTACCAATACAATACTTGCATTACAATCGTAAATATAATGACTGTATTTTGGATTTGATAAAAAAGTTATGGTTCCCGGCTTTCCTTCCTCTATTTTAGAAAAATTACCAACCTTTACCGTTGGATCTCCTTCCACCTGGCCACCTAAAAAATCTGCAATTTGTTGAGCTGTAAACTCCATAGTTTTAAAAAATTTTGGGTACAAAAGTACGAAAGAATTTTTAATTATTCACTTTGTAACACTTGTTATTTTAATTCTTAAACTTCATTTCACTGAAAAAGTTTGTTTCAACAGCTAAAGTCGCCAATAACAAAAATAATTCTTGAAAACTTTCTTGGTCAATACATTTATGTTGAGCATATCGGAAGCTTCGGCAATATCTTTCACTGTTCCATCCTTATACAAAATATTTATTCTCTCATCAGCAGGATCATAGGTATCTGTACTGACAATTTCTTCTCCCATAAAATATTCCGCTTCCTGTTCTGAAACACCAAAATGCTGGCTGTATTTTTTCAGATATTCCATTTTTTGAGTTTCGTCCAAAGGCTCCTGTAGCATTTCCACCTTAAACAATTTTCTGTTGATGAAAGCATTGCAAAGAAAAGAAAGTACTTTATCGGAATGCTGCGCCCAAACCTTAATGGAACAAATCACATCCGAATCATCGAGTTGAACAAAATAATCCAATGCTTCGGATGAATGAATAAAATTCTGCTTGTCAAGATGATGGTAAAGAAAATAGTGCAAAGCCGGAGAAGCAAATAATGTTTCACCCTTAGAGGCGAGTTCCTTAGCACGTTTAAGGATGTTTGTCAGCATTTTCTCGATAGCGACCAGCGTCTTGTGCAAATACACCTGCCAGTACATCAAACGACGTGCCACCAGAAATTTTTCGATGGAATAAATACCTTTTAGTTCTACGACCAGTTCGCCTTGAAAAATATTCAACATTTTTATAATACGTGCAGAACCGATAATCCCTTCACTGACACCGCAGAAAAAACTATCTCTACTCAAGTAATCCATGCGGTCCATGTCGAGTTGTCCCGAAACCAACTGATGCAAAAATTTTTTGGAATAAAGTCCGCTGAAAATTTCCTGGGTCAAAGCCAACTTATTATTCATTTCTTCGTTGAGTCGATGCATGAGCATCATGGAAATTTCCTCATGATGAATTCCGGTTACCAAACTGTTTTCCATTGCATGTGAAAATGGACCGTGGCCAATGTCGTGCAGCAACATGCAAGCCCGCGCTGCCTGCTCTTCTTCGGTAGAAACAGCATGACCTTTCTGGCGTAGTTCCTCAATGGCTTCACCCATTAAATGCATGGCTCCCAGCGAATGCTGCAAGCGGGTATGTTGCGCTCCAGGATAAACATAGAATGAAACCCCCAACTGCTTGATGCGGTTTAATCTCTGAAAAAAAGGATGCTGAATGATTTCGTACAAAAAATCATCCGGTATGTTGATAAAACCAAAAACCGGATCATTGATAATTTTTAGTTTGTTTGGTTGCAGCCGGCTTTCTCCAATCGCATTCTTTTCCGATGTATTCGTCATTTTAGCTTTTTTCGAGAATTTTAAGCAGCCATTGCCAATATTTTCGAGTGGAAGATATACTTAATCGCTCGTTGGGAGAGTGAACACCATACATTTGTGGACCAATGGAAATCATATCCAGATAAGGATATTTTTTCAGAAAAAGGCCGCATTCTAGTCCGGCATGAATAGCGCGAACTTTCGGTTCTTCGCCGGTAATATTTTTGTAACAGACTTTGGCTTTCTGCAATATTTCGGAGTTCAAATTGGGTTTCCATCCCGGATATCCTTCACCATGTGTAACTTCAGCTTGCGCCAGAGTAAACACAGATTCCACCTGATGGGCAATATCGAACTTGGCCGATTCAACGGAACTGCGCTGACTGGTTATAATAAGGAAAGAATCATTCTCCTGTATTCGGACAGAAGCCAGATTGGTAGAGGTTTCCACCAAATTGGGCATATCTCTGCTAAAAGCCTTAACTCCGTGTGGACATGCATACAACGCATTCAAAAGCTTGTCGGAAGATTTTTTATCGAGTACCCTTTCAGGGAGTTTTTCGGAAGAAAGTATGATTTGCAAACCAGGTTCGTCTTCTTTGAGCTCGCTTTCTATCTCAGAAATGTACTCGTTGAGTAAAACACGAAGCGTTTCCTTTTCCTGAAAAGGCACAGAAGCTACGGCTTCGGCTTCACGCGGAATAGCATTGTGTAAATTTCCCCCTCGAAAATTATGAATCCGCAAATCGAGTTTTTTGTTGACATTCCACAAAAACCGATTCAGGATTTTTATGGCATTTCCATGTCTTTTATCAATGTCGTCGCCAGAATGTCCTCCTTTCAGTCCTTTCACAGTCAGCGAGAAGGAAAAGAAATTTTCTGGAGATTTTTCGATAGTAAAAGGAAAATTGACTGTCGTATCAATACCGCCGGCACACCCGATGAAAATTACACCGTCATCTTCCGAATCGAGATTGATAAGGATTTGTCCGCTCAAAAAGCCTTCTTCAATGGCCGAAGCTCCGGTTAGTCCGGTTTCTTCGTCAACTGTAAAAAGACACTCCAATGCTGGATGCTGAATATCGTTGGAAGTAAGTACAGCAAGCATCATAGCCATGCCAATGCCGTTGTCGGCGCCTAAAGTAGTACCCTTTGCCTTTATCCAGTCGCCATCAATAAACGTGTGAATGGGATCGGTCTCAAAATTATGCTGCACATCGCCGTCTTTTTCACAAACCATATCCATGTGCGACTGAAGAATGATTTTTTTGTGATTTTCGTAACCAATTGTTGCCGGTTTACAAATCAACACATTTCCTGCTTTGTCTGTTTTGGCTTCAAGGCCATATTGTCGGGCAACGCCCAACAAATAATTCCTTATTTTTTCTTCTTTTTTAGAAGGTCTGGGAATTTGTGTGATTTCCCTGAAAAATTTCCAAACAACTGAAGGTTCCAGATTTTCCATAAATTAACTTTTATGCGTTGAGGAAAATTAAACTTACAAAGATATTTAAAATTTTTGTATCGGAAGAAGGGAACTGACGGTAATTTTGAATTTTTATGCAAGTTATTGAAAATAGCAGTCACCCAGAAATAAATTGATTACTTCAACTCTGCTGCTCCGCGAATTTCGGCCGAAACCTCGTTCACCCATCCTGCACGCTGAAAAACAGCTGTCTGTATTTTGATAAAACGAATTTTCTTCAAAGGAACGGCATTGCCAAAAGAATCGACAGCATTGGAAATATCCAACTTATTGGAATGATGACTGGTATCATAATCGGTTCCGAAATTATTTTCGGCGTAGCCCCAAACAAAACGGTCTTCGGGAACTTTCCAACTTTGCGTTTCTTGGGAGGAGTTGTTGTCATAAGCATCCGGCAATCGCGAGCCTTCAAGGGTAATGCTGTCTTCCGAGCAAGTTGGCCACCACCATGAAGAAGTGTTCAACGCTCCAAATCCCGAAATCAATTCCCCACTTTCTCCTTCGCTGTCTTTCCACCGAATGTTGTCATTGGATGATGACGGCTTGTAATAGCGCACCCAATAATTTCTTTTTTCATTTTCAAACTGATTCCCTTTTAATTCATACCAAATTTCATTGGGTTGCCCATCTCCGTTGTCATCTGACATTACATAAACAATTGCCGGTTCGGGCGAGGCTCCGGGCAAAGCAAATATTTCCAGATCATATCCATCTTTGTTTTGAATATCGTGGTCGAATCCGGCAATTACATATCCTCCAAAACCACCTAAATACAAAAATCCCTTTTCATCCGAAGGCTCACCAATGAAATGTTCGATATCGGCCGGTTTTGCCAATTGGGCGTGTTGCCCAGGAGCATAAACATATTCAAAAACTTGCGCAACATAAATAGAGTTGGAAATATCCGACTCGTTTTCGTCTTTTTCGCTACACGAAAAAAACGACACCGCTACAATAAGAATGAAAATAAAAAAAAAATACCGTTTAAAAGATAATTGATCCATAATACTTATTTTGTTAATAAAGTTGTTTTTGTATTGAAATAAAGGTTTAAGTTTTGACTGCAAAGTACAAAGTATTGAGTCTGATTTTCAAATAATTATAATTGATAGTTTCAGATAATCTATACTTTAAGATTGAATAAAAAAATTGACAGGTTTTGAAAAAAAAGTCCAACCCGGATTATTGGGTTGAATGGAATAATTTTAGAAATTCAAAAATTTCGGACGTTCAAAAATAATTGTGTCAGGTGGTTATCGAATAGTAACCATTGTGGCGCCAAAACCATATTGTTGAAAGGAAGCATCCTGAAAATAATAGTTTTTGTATTTGGTGCGGAGCAATTTTTCAATTTCATTTCGCAACACTCCTTCTCCTTTTCCGTGAATAAAAACAATTTTTTGTCCTTTCCGATTTTTATATTCGTTCAAAACGGATTCAAATTTTTCCAACTGCAATTTCAGCATATCGGTATTATTCATGCCGACCGTAGTATCGACCAGCTGATGGATATGCAAATCAACTTCAACAATTTCCAATTTATTTGCCGGTTTGCTGATGCGTGGTCGCCGTTCAGGCTTTTCTTTTTGTGAAATAGCTTGTTTAATTTCTTCCGTTGAAATATTCTGCAATTGACGGGTCTCCATTTCTTCCAAAGGATTCAGCATCATGGCAGGAACATCGAAATAATCATTTTCACCGAAACTATGAAGTTTGTAAAACTTCATCAGGTTCACTTTGAGGTCGATATCGATAACTTGTTGCGGCCGATAAGTTTTATCTTTTTTAAAGGGAATGATTTGAACCCGAATTTTTTCCCATGCATTCAGTTCTTCTTTTTTAATTTCTGCTATCCATTCCTGCATGTTAGGTTCTATTATGCCGTTTGCAACGCTTTTACACCATTCGTTTTCAAACAGTGCAATGTTGTAAAACAGGAAATAATTGCTGTCGTTCACCAAATAAAAGTCGTTGGAAGTGGTCTGAAGTTGCTTGATATCTTCTGGCACAAAAGCCAGCAAAACTTTCAGATTTTCTCCTTCGGGCGTTTCAAAAATTTCTTCTTTCGTAATTTCAGGTTTTGGTTGTATGTTGATGGATTTAGCGGCCGGCGATTCGTTCTCACTTATAAAAGCTGCTGGAGCCGATTTAAAATCTTTTTTGGGAAAATTGGTATTTTCATTTACTTCCGGTATAACCACGCATTCTCTTTCCAACATGGGAATTTCAAATCCGTCGGCATCGGAAACGTACACGATTTTTTCTTTTTCATCAACTCTGGTAACAATTCCCCCTCCTGTAGAATTGAGAAAACGTACTTTATCTCCTACTTTTATCATGTTGTTCGGTTTTTCGAAAAATATTTTTAAATCTTTATCTTCTGAACTGCTTTTGTAGCAGCGAAATACGAATGGTTCGGAAAATTTTTTGATTTTTCGTATCTTTGCGCAAAATTACAACAATATTTTTGTATCTCCCGTGAACGAATTAAAAGAAAAACCTAATTTTTCCATTGATGATTTCGATTATCCCCTGCCCGAAGAACGTATTGCCAAATATCCATTAAAAAAGCGCGATGCTTCCAAATTACTGGTTTACAGGGACAGAACAATTACCGAAAATGTTTTTAGCAATATTGCTTCTTTCTTGCCCGAAAATGCTTTACTGGTCTACAACAACACAAAAGTAATAGAAGCCCGCATTCATTTCAGGAAAGAAACCGGAGCACTGATAGAAGTTTTTTGTCTTGAGCCAGCTCATCCGGCAGATTATGCATTATCCCTTTCGTCTACAAAAGAATGTGTTTGGAAATGTTTTGTCGGAAATCAAAAAAAATGGAAAAAAGGCATTTTGAAGAAAGAACTCGAAATAAACGGAACATCATTTACTTTTTCCGCCGAATTGCTCGAAAGAAAAGGAAATGTGAATTTTGTTCGCTTTCAATGGAACAATGAAAATATTCACTTTGCCGAAATTTTGGAAAAGGCGGGAGAATTGCCTATTCCTCCTTACTTACACAGGCCTACGGAAGAAAGCGATTTGATTACCTATCAAACGGTATATGCAAAAATTAAAGGTTCGGTTGCCGCTCCAACGGCGGGTTTGCATTTTACGTCTGAAGTTTTTGAAAGTTTGAAATCCCGTAATATAGAAACTGCCGAATTGACTTTGCACGTGGGCGCCGGAACTTTTCAACCGGTAAAAACCCAACAGATTGCCGATCACCAAATGCACACTGAAGTTATTGAAATTCAAAAAAGAACAATAGAAAAACTGTTAAAAAACATAGGAAAAATCATTGCAGTGGGAACTACTTCTGTGCGGACTCTGGAAAGTTTGTATTACATTGGCTTGCTTATAGAAAAACAACAATTTCCCGACGAAAATCATCCTTACTTTTTCATCCCGCAATGGATGCCTTACCAGACTGAATGTGCACTGACTACCGAAGCATCATTGAAATTGATATTGAACGAGATGAACAAAAGAAATATCTCCTTGCTTCATGCTCAAACGCAGCTGATAATTCAACCCGGTTACACATTTCGGATGATAAACGGAATGATTACCAATTTTCACCAACCTAAAAGCACCTTACTTTTGTTGGTCTCTGCTTTTGTTGATGGCAACTGGCGCGAGATTTACGATTTTGCCCTCTCTCACGATTTTCGTTTCCTTAGCTATGGAGACAGTTCCTTGTTATTGAAATAGTTGTGAATTAAAAATTTGGCAGCAACGTGAATTATCCTTCTTAATTGAAAAAATTACATTTCAAGTTTAAAGCCTTGCTTCAAACATTTTTATTTTAAAAACTCTCGTTTTTCATACCGTTCTATTTTCTAAGAAAAACTCAAGTTTTTAAAATCGGTTTTTCGTGAAAAACAAGTTATTTTCCCCTGTAAGTGATATTGATTTTGTGAAAATTAAAAATTATCACGTAAATTTGTCCGAAGTTTTTCACGAATATTATGAAGTGGAATGAAATTTATTTAAAAGTGATAGCATGGCGCGAAAAACATATCAAAGAGCGCCAGTTTATCCTGATTTTAAGCTTTCTGACAGGAATTTTTGCTGCTTTGGCTGCATTTCTTCTGAAGTTTGCTATTCATTCTGTTCAGTCGTTGGTAACAGAAAGCTTCAACAGAGAAAGCCTCAATTATCTTTATTTAATCACACCGGCAGTCGGGATTATTATTACTTCGTTGTTTGTCAGACATCTGGTGAAAGATGATATCAGTCATGGTGTAACCCGAATTTTGTATGCCATCTCACAACGCAAAAGCATCATCAAACTGCACAATGTGTGGACGTCGATGGTTGGCAGTTCCATTACCATTGGATTTGGAGGTTCGGTGGGAGCAGAAGCGCCCATTGTTTTGACCGGCTCGGCAATTGGTTCCAATCTGGGAAAGTTTTTCAAGATGGATCAAAAAACCATGATGCTGCTTATCGGTTGCGGTGCTGCCGGAGCTATTGCAGGCATTTTTAAAGCTCCCATTGCCGGATTGGTTTTTACACTGGAAGTTCTGATGCTCGACATGACCATGACTTCCATTGTTCCCTTGCTTATTTCGTCGGTTACGGCTACATCGGTTACATACATTTTGACAGGAAACGAATTCATGTTTCAGTTTACACATTACGAACCTTTTGCAGTTGACAGAATTCCCTATTTGTTGATTTTGGGTGTAGTTTGCGGGCTCGTATCGTTATACTTTACTCGAGGTATGAACTGGTTGGAGAATTTTTATCAAAAGTTTGAAAATCCCTACACCAAATGGGCTATTGGTGGAAGTATGCTGAGCATTTTGATTTTCCTTTTTCCTCCTCTGTATGGCGAAGGTTACGATACCATTGCTTCTTTATTGAATGGCGATATTTCTTCTGTAGTCAAACAAAGTTTTTTTCTCGGTTCGGAAAACAAACCTGTTGTTTTGCTTACCTATCTGGTGCTGATTATTATATTTAAAATTTTTGCAACGGCTTCCACCACAAGCGCCGGCGGTGTAGGCGGTATTTTTGCTCCTTCGCTCTTTGTGGGCTGTATCACCGGATTTGTTACGGCCGAAATTCTCAACCTGATAGGTTTAGATATGCCGATAGAAAATTTTGCATTGGCCGGCATGGCAGGGCTGATGTCGGGCGTCATGCATGCTCCGCTTACCGGCATTTTTTTAATTGCCGAGCTCACGGGCAGTTATTATTTGTTTATGACGCTGATTATTGTTTCCACCATTTCGTATCTCACCATTATTCTTTTCGAACCTCACAGCCTGTATGCCATGCGACTGGCTCAAAAAGGCGAATTGATAACACATAACAAAGACAAGGCGGTTTTGACTTTGCTGAAAATGGAAAATGTAATAGAAAC
>JAAYUQ010000136.1 GCA_012517575.1 Bacteroidales bacterium
ACCGTGTCATTAAGATTAGGCAAAACAAGGGTTTCAGTTTTAATTGTTTTTAAATTGCTGAGCAAAAGTTTGGGCCCAAATACCGTCATTTTATTTGGCTGAATATAAATTTCATCGACAATCATGTGTTGTTGCGCCAATGAATATTTTATTTTACATTCTATAGGCAACACAGCGCTGCTCAACTTTTCATATTCAATAACAATCGAATCGGGTTTTGTTTCAAGAATCAGGGTTGTAGGTTGGAGATAACGCAACAGATTACTGCTAATCTGATCAGGCGTAATCATGATTCTTCCCTTTTCGTAAAAAGTTCTGGAAAGATTGATGGTTATGGGAGTTAAATTTTTTTGTCGATATTGTAGCAGGTTCATTCCTTCGTCTTTAATTTTAAGAGAAAGGATTTTCGGAGGTTGATTGGTAATTGCAATATTCTGAGGCACTCCTGTATAAAGAAGCGGAATATAAATAGTTCTTTCACGTTCTTTTCCCAGTGCATTTACAAACCACAAACCTGCAGAGAAGATAAAGAAAAGCAAAAAGATAAAAACATCTTTTGAAAATAAGAATGTTTTTATCTTTGTAAAGGAGTACTTGAGTATCTGTTTAAAGCTGTTGTCAGCCATAATACTCGTTTTTTATTTTGCCTGTGTTTGTATGTCTTCAGGGCTTAAGAACACAGAATTTTTATCGACTTTTACCCTTACGTTTTCAGCAATTTCGATAATCAGGGTAGTGTCTTTAACTTCTTTTATTCTTCCATAAATACCACCTGAAGTAATCACATGGTCGCCAGCTTTCATTGCTTCGCGCTGTTTTTTGATTTCTTTTTGGCGTTTTGACTGAGGACGAATCAAGAAAAAGTAAAATACCACAAAAATCAAAATCAGCATTAAAATACCTGTGTATCCTCCACCGGTTCCCGGAGTTGCCGGAGCTGCCTGTAATAAAATAGTTGCTAAACTCATAGATAGTTGTTTTGAATTGTTTTTTAAAGTTTCAAAATGTTTATAGGGTAAAGTGTTTCTTTTTTAAACACTTGCAAATATAAGCATTATTTTCTGTTTTCGTTAAGCATTATAACTTTTATTAATTTATTTTCTTTTTTTAATTGCCCAACGATATTATCGAGTACACCATTGATAAATGTTCCACTTTTTTCGGTACTGTAAATTTTGGCAATTTCGATAAATTCGTTTAACGTAACATTCACGGGAATAGCAGGAAATTCCATTAACTCGGCCAATGCAGCCTGCATAATAACAATATCCATAAATGCTATTCTGTCCAGTTCCCAATTTTTTGTGTTTTTGTCAATCAGTTCACGGTATTCTTCACAGTGGTTTATGGCGTTTTGCAGCAGTTTTCTGGCAAATTCCACGTCTTCTTCATCTTTAAACATCGGCAAAAGTTCCTGGTTGCTTCCTGTAGCAGCATTGAATCTTTTTATGGTTTTAATAATAAAACTAACCACTAGTTCAATGTCGTTGGTCCAGTAAATGTTTTGCTCTTCAATGGAATTGTCGAGTTCTTCACTTTGAAGTATGATTTTTTTGTAAATTTTTTTCCAGATATTTTTGTCGGCCTCGTAATCGGAAAGAGGAGATTCCATGTATTCGGCATAAAAATCGGAAGCTACAATATCGTCGTAAAGTTTTTTAACGATTTCGGGATAATTTGACCATGATAAGCCGTGTTCGGAAATATATTTGTTAAGTTGTTTGTTTGATGCCAGTTGTTCGATATAACGATTTTCTACGAACCGCATGTTGGGATTCAAATCTTCTGGCGTAGGACGCAGTTTGTTCTTTCTGGCGTCGGTACGTAAATTGGCGTAATGCGTAATTTCTACAGCCAATTGAAGTAAATGGTAATAAAGGTCGTAAGTTTTTTCGATGCTGTGGAAAAGTTCTTTTTCGGCCGACGGTAAAGATTTACCATCGCTTTTGTAGAAGGAGTATAAAATTTGAATAATTTTAATCCGAATTAAAATACGATTGATCATAAAATTCAGTGGACGCTTATTTAATTTCTCTGCAAAGGTAAAGATTTTTTTTGTTTCTTCAATTATTTGTATCTGCTTATTCAAATATGCAGTTAGATTGCCGTTTGCAAAAGGGGAAAGAAATGTTTTATTAATGCTAATCAAAGAAAAAGAGTAATTTATTTGATTAATTAAAAAAAAATACGGAAATTTGGAGCAAATTAACTTTATGGATTGTATTTATAATGAGTTGATATACAATTTTTTAATTTAAAAAGGAGAGGTTGAAAATTATGGAAGACGAAACGAGAAACAACGATTTAGAAAAGAAAAGCAATGAAATTGTTTATTCCAGAGCAATTAAGGCGGGTAAAAGAATTTATTATCTGGATGTGAAGAAAAATAAGAGTGACAATTTGTTCTTGGCTATTACCGAAAGCAAAAAGAAGGTTATGGGATCGGACGAAGATGCTCAAGTTTCTTACGAAAAGCATAAAATTTTTCTTTATCGTCAGGATTTTGAGAAATTTATAGAAGGATTGGAAGATGTTATTGGTTTTATCAAACGTCAACAGCCCGAAGAACCTTATGCAAACCAGTTTCATGAGTCCCACAAAAAACCGGAAGATCCGTCCGAATCGGAGGATAATATTTTCGACAAATTCAAATACTAATCTGACCAGATTTTTTAAATTTTTGTTTTTTCGGTCAGAAGATTTGAATGAACCAAAATAAAAAAACTGCAGATAATTTTTTAGAAAGTTCATCTGCAGTTTTTTTGTGTGATAAGTTGAACTGACGGTTTTTAAGTGGTTTTTTTATTTGCTTTTTCCCTTTTTTGTTCCTGCTCAAACAGTTCTTTCCTTTTTTGAATATAGGTTTCCACCTGATCGGCTGACAAAAAAGTACGAAATTCCTTTAGCCTTTTTCCGTCAGCATCTTTTATAATTTTGATTTTTTTAAACTTGCTTATTCCATCCGATTTGATGGGCTCGACTTCGTTTGCAAATTGCAATTTGATGGGATAAATTTTATTAAAAAAATCAGGATTAAGTTTTAAAGTGTTTATCATCCATTCCGTATGGGTTTTTGCTCTTACATCCGGCGGAAGTTCCATGAATTTAGGAATTTGAGCAAGCAATACAACGCTTGAGAAAATCACACCTATCAGGGTAAGCACTATTTTTTTCATTTTCTAATATTTTGAAGTTGAACATTCAAAAGACATTTGGAAATTTTCAACAAATTTTATTCCAATTTTTTGGTCAGGAATGTTTACCAACTATCTTTCCTGTTAAAATTTTACGCTTAAAATCAGAAATAAATTTTTTATTTATTGCATAAATTACTTTGAAAAACAGCTACTGCAACATTTTCTCCATCAATGGCAGATGAAGTTATTCCTCCTGCATAACCTGAGCCTTCACCGCAGGGGAAAAGTCCTTTTACCTGAGGATGTTGAAAAGTATCGTGTTCGCGTGGAATTCTGACTGGAGACGATGACCGTGATTCAACGCCTACCGCTATGGCTTCGTTGGTAAGAAATCCATGCATTTTTTTGTCAAATTTTTTGAATCCTTCCTGCAACCGCCTGCTCAGGTCCGATGGTAACCAAAAGTGAAGGGGCGAAGAAATCAAACCCGGAAGATAGGAGGCGGCAGGCAAATCGGCAGAAAGTTTTCCTCTTACAAAATCGGACAATCTTTGTGCTGGCGCCGTGAGACCCAAATTTCCATTGTTGGTGTAAGCCATATTTTCAACAAATTGCTGAAATTTTAACCCGGATAAAACACCAAATTGTTGAAAATTACTTGGAATATCTTCCGGTCTGATTTCTACTACAATGCCGGAATTTGCAAAAGGAGAATTTCGTTTCGACGGAGACATGCCATTCACAACAATTTCTTTTTCCCTGCTCATTGCGGGAACAATGTGGCCACCCGGACACATGCAAAATGAATAAACACCACGACCATCGATTTGCTCTACCAATTGATAGGTTGCAGGTGGTAGATATTCGCCACGGTTTTTTCGATGATACTGAATACTGTCAATCAATTCCTGAGGATGTTCTACTCTCACGCCCATTGCAAAACCTTTATTTTCGAGTAGGATGTTTTGGTCGTAAAGCATTTGATAAACGTCGTGGGCAGAATGACCGGTAGCTAAAATTATGGCTTGGGATTCAAAAATGTTTCCATCGGATGTTTTGCATCCTTTCACTTTCCCGTCATCGATTATTATTTCGGTCATTTTTTGCCCGTAATGGATTTCGCCACCACAATCCCGAATGGTTTTGCAAATATTTTCGACAATCACCGGCAACTTATCCGAACCAATATGGGGATGGGCTTCGTAAAGTATTTTTTCGTCGGCGCCATGAAAATGAAAAACTTCCAAAACATGTCGAACATTTCCTTTTTTCTTTGACCGTGTGTAAAGTTTTCCATCTGAAAAAGTACCTGCTCCGCCTTCTCCGAAACAATAATTAGAGTTGGAATCAATTCCCTTGTTTCTGTTAAGTGTGGCAATATCTATTTTTCTTTGTCCAATTTCCTTTCCTCTTTCCAAAATGATGGGTTTCAATCCAAGTTCAATCAGTTTGAGCGACGCAAAAAGACCGGCAGGTCCCGAGCCGATTATCAATACCGAAGGTTTATTGCCGACGTAATGATAATTAAATACTGTATTTTCTTTTTCCGGCGGAATTTCATCCCAGTAAACTTCTACTGTCAGGTTAATTTTTGGCTGGTACGATCGGGCGTCAACCGATTTATGCAAAATTCTGAGACTGGTAATTTGTAATGGAGAAATTTTTAAGATTTCGGTGATTTCTTTTTCTAAATTTTCCTTCTTTTCAGCTTTCTCGGGTGTTAAAGCAAATTGTATTTCTTTGTGCATATTGATGTCATAAAGTAAAGTTATTTTACAAAGATAATCGATAAATTTAAAATTCAGTTAATTTTATGAGCTGAATCAATATGCGAAATGTCAAGCGCAAAGTTCAATTTTCTTAAATGAAAACAAAATAATATTAACAATGGGTTATTTTTGCTCAAAACAAGTAATTTTGTGCGAAGTATTGCTGAACAAATTTTGGATGAGCGGAGAAATAATTGTAACACGGATAATTTGTTTCAACTTTAAATTAAATTGTCGGAAAATTTTTCAAACAAATAAGGAGAATGCAGCAAATTGAACATACCGGAATAGTTCAGCATATCGAGGGAAATAAAGCTCAAATTCTTATTGTGCAGCAGTCGGCTTGTAGTGCTTGTCATGCCAAAAGTGCCTGCACGATGAGTGATCAACAGGAAAAAGTGGTTGAGGTTTTAGTTGACGACCATTCCATTCGCGAAGGAGATGAAGTTATAGTTTATGGAAGCAGTTCTATTGGCTTGCAGGCGGTGTTGATAGCTTTTGTTTTGCCTTTATTACTTGTTTTTCTCTTACTATTTATTTTGAGCTTTTTCATGAAAAATGAGGCTGTAGCAGGGCTGATAGCTCTTTCAGTTTTGATACCCTATTATTTGATACTTTCGTTGTTCAATAAAAAGTTAAAAAGCAAATTTGAATTTCATATCAAGAAAGAAATATCCTTATGAAAAGATAAGGCCGAATAAGGATTTTTTTATAAAAAGAATTGGAAATATCAGGAAAAACAAAAAATGAATTTAATATTAGTTTCAGTACTTTCGTTAGGAGGAATTGGCGCTGTGTCGGCCATTATTTTATATTTTATTTCCCAAAAATTTCAGGTTGAGGAAGATTCGAGAATTGAGGAAGTGGAAGCTGCATTGCCGGGAGCAAATTGCGGAGGTTGTGGTTTTCCTGGTTGTCGGGCTTTTGCGGCAGCATGTGTAAAGGCCGATTCTTTGGAAAACTTGGCTTGCCCTGTAGGAGGAATGCCAACAATGGAAAAGGTAGCCAATATTTTGGGAAAAACTGCCATGCCCGTCGAGCCGCTTATTGCTGTCGTTCGATGTGGTGGAAGTTGTGAACACAGAGAACGAACCAATCGTTACGATGGGGTGAAATCCTGTGCCATTGTTCATAACCTTTATGGAGGAGAGACCGATTGTTCGTGGGGATGTTTGGGTTATGGTGATTGCGAAAATTCCTGCACTTTCGATGCCATTCATATCAATCCGATAACACTTTTGCCCGAAGTAGATGAAGAAAAATGTACTGCTTGTGGAGCTTGTGTCAAGGCTTGTCCAAAAAATATCATTCAACTGCGAAAAAAAGGACATAAATCACGCAGAATTTACGTAAACTGTGTAAATCAGGATAAAGGGGCAGTAAACAAAAAAGTTTGCGATGTTGCTTGCATCGGTTGTTCCAAGTGTTTCAACGTATGTGCTTACGATGCTATCAGCATACATAACAATCTGGCTTATATCGACGATAAAAAATGTACTTTGTGTCGCAAATGTGTGGAAGTATGTCCAACAAATTCCATTTTGGAGTTAAATTTTCCTCCCCGTAAGCCAAAAGTTGAAGAAACTTCCAATGTAGTATTGAATGGCTAATGTGTTTTTATTAAAAAGTTAACTGAGTGTATAATTTATCAATATTTTCATGAAAACTTTTAAAATGGGCGGCATACATCCTGAAGAATGTAAATTCTCGGCCGGAAAAAAGACCGAAGTAATTTCATTGCCCAAGCAGGTAGTCATTCCGTTACGTCATTATTCAGGGAAACCAAGTATTCCTGAAGTGGCCAAAGGCGATATGGTGAAAGTGGGTCAGCTGATTGGCCGCGCAGATGGTTTCGTTTCTGCAAATGTGCATTCTTCTGTTTCTGGAAAAGTTGTGAAAATAGATAATGCGCTGGATGCTTTCGGATATAAGAATCCCGCTGTTTTTATCGACGTGATTGGCGATGATTGGCTCGAAACTATTGATTTGACTCCAAAAGTTAAAAGAACCTGCGATTTGGAATCTTCAGAGATAATAAAAAAAATTGCCGAATCGGGAATCGTCGGTTTAGGTGGTGCCACTTTCCCAACTCATGTTAAGTTGTCGGTACCTGCTGGTAAAAAGGCAGAAGTATTAATAATTAATGGTGCTGAATGTGAACCGTATCTTACTTGCGATCATCAGTTGATGCTCGAAAAGGGTGAGGAAATAATTATTGGAATTACTATTTTGATGAAAGCCATTCAGGTAAAAAGAGCTTTAGTTGGAATAGAAGCAAATAAACCGGATGCTATTCTCAATATTGAAAAATGGGCAAAAACGGTTGAAGGGGTTGAAGTGATTCCATTAAAGGTAAAATATCCACAAGGCAGCGAGAAACAGTTGATTCAGGCATTGACAGGCAGAGAAGTTCCAAGTGGAGGATTGCCGATTGATGTTGGAGCAATTGTACAAAATGTTGCCACAACCTTTGCCGTTTATGAAGCAGTTCAAAAGAACAAGCCACTTATAGAAAGAGTTATTACCGTAACCGGAAAATCTGTTCCTGAGCCCGGAAATTATTGGGTGCGTGTGGGAACTCCTCTTTCACATGTGGTAGAAAAAACAGGAGGAATACCTGAAGATACTGGAAAAATTGTTGCCGGAGGGCCAATGATGGGACGGGCTCTTCCAAATTTGGAAATTTCTGTGGCAAAAGGAACGGCTGCTGTTTTGTTTATTCCTTCTTCCGAATCGGGAAGGGGAAAAGTGCAAAACTGCATCCGTTGTGCGAAGTGTGTATTCCATTGTCCTATGGGACTTGAACCTTATTTGTTGATGAACAGGAGTGAAAAAAACTTGTTGGATGAACTTGAACAAAATAGAGTGATGGATTGCATTGAATGCGGTTCGTGCAGTTATGTGTGCCCTTCCAACCGGCCATTGGTCGATTATATCCGTTATGGAAAATTAAAGGTTGGCGAATTGATTAGGAGTCGAAAAGTTCAACAATTGTAAGAAAAATATTAAATTTTTATGAATAAATTAGTTGTATCGCCTTCTCCGCATGTGCATAGTGGAAATTCCATCCAAAAAGAAATGAAAAGTGTTTTAATCGCTCTCATTCCTGCTTATTTGGTGGCATTGTACTATTTTGGAGTAGGAGCATTGATAGTGAGTGTGACCTCTGTTTTGTCCTGCGTACTTTTTGAATACCTGATTCAGAATTTCATCTTGAAGGGCGAAAAGACCATTACAGACTGCTCAGCTATTGTAACCGGTTTGTTGCTTGCTTTTAATTTACCGTCCAATCTTCCAATATGGATTGTAATCATAGGGGCTTTGGTGGCAATTGGAGTCGGGAAAATGAGTTTTGGCGGGCTGGGTAATAATCCTTTTAATCCGGCATTGGTTGGTCGCGTTTTTTTGTTGATTTCCTTTCCCGTTCAAATGACTTCATGGCCTCGTCCCATTCCTTTCAATCCTGCCTATATGGATGCCGAAACTTCTGCTACGGCACTAACTGCATTGAAAGAGCATTTGGAAAATATTCCTTCTGCATTGGATATGTTTATCGGAAACATGGGCGGCTCTATGGGTGAGGTTTCAACTTTGGCTTTGTTGCTGGGGTTTGCTTATTTACTTTATCGTCGTACAATTTCTTGGCATATTCCAATCACTATTTTGTCCACGGTTTTTGTTATGACAGGTATTTTTTATTTAGTTGATCCCCAGACTTACGCTTCACCTCTGGTTCATTTAATGACGGGAGGCCTAATGCTTGGAGCCATTTTTATGGCAACCGATTTTGTAACTTCACCCATGACAAAACGCGGAATGTTTGTTTATGGCATTGGCATTGGTGTTATTACGGTTGTAATAAGATTGTTCGGTTCGTATCCCGAAGGCGTATCGTTCGCCATACTTATTATGAATGCCTTTACCCCGCTCATCAATACTTATATTAAACCAAAACGATTTGGAGAGGTTCGCAAAAAATGAAAAAACTCACTTCTTCTTTTAAAAATATGCTGATCTCGCTGTTGTCGATTTCAGTTTTTTCCGCCCTCACTTTAGGGTCGGTTTATACATTGACAAAAGAACCGATAGAAAAATCAAAAAATGCCAAGCAGGAAAATGCCATTAAGGAAGTTTTGCCAAAGTTTGACCATTTGAGTGCTACAGAAAAAATTCCTGTCAGTGCGGGCGATACGTTGAATGTCTATAAGGCTTACGATAAAAACAACGTGTTTGTCGGCGCGGCAGTTGAGACCAATTCAAAAAAAGGTTTTGCCGGAGATATTAAACTGATGGTGGGTTTTGACCGAAACGGAAATATCATCAATTATTCGGTTCTGGAACAAAAAGAAACACCCGGATTGGGAAGTAAAATGACAGATTGGTTTAAAACACCCAACGGGAAGCGGGATATTCGTGGAAAAAATCCGGCCATTAACAATCTTTCTGTCAGTAAGGATGGAGGAGAAATTGATGCAATCACCGCAGCTACCATCAGTTCGAGAGCTTTCCTTGAGGCAGTAAACAAAGCTTATCGGGCTTATGCCGGCAATTCCAACGCTCCTAAAGCTCAGGATGCCAATTCCGGTGCGTCTCCGATAAGTAAAACGGAGCAGAAATAATAGATAAATTTCTTATTTTACTATTGAAAACCAAAATGGATAAACCATGAGCAACGCTAAATTTAAAATCATTCTGAATGGTTTGATCAATGAAAATCCGACTTTTGTTTTAATTCTCGGCATGTGTCCGACACTTGCCACTACTTCTTCAGCTATCAACGGTTTCAGTATGGGATTGGCAACTTCTTTTGTGTTGATTGGGTCGAATGTGGCAATTTCGTTGCTGAAAAATTTGATCCCCGATAAGGTGCGCATTCCCGCTTATGTTGTTGTCATAGCAACTTTTGTGAGCGTAGTAGAAATGTTTATGCAGGCTTATGTTCCGGCACTTTATGCAAGTTTGGGAATATTTATTCCTTTAATTGTTGTCAATTGCATAGTATTGGGGAGGGCAGAAGCTTTTGCTTCAAAAAATTCCGTTTTTGATTCAGCTCTCGATGGAATTGGCATTGGATTGGGCTTTACTTTTGCATTGACTTTGCTTGGTATGGTAAGAGAATTTCTGGGAACAGGTAAAATTTTTAGTATGAGTGTTTTTCCTGACAAATACGGTATGTTGATTTTCATTCTGGCACCCGGTGCTTTTATCGCTCTGGCATATCTGATTGCAATCATGAACAAACTTCGCAAAGCATAAAGTGATAATTAGAAAAACTTTTTTAAAGTTGAACCCTATAAATTATTGATAAATGACCTATATTCTTATTTTTATCAGTGCAGTTTTTGTGAACAACATTGTATTGTCGCAATTTTTGGGCATTTGTCCCTTTTTAGGAGTATCCAAAAAAATAAATACGGCTTTAGGCATGAGTGGCGCGGTAGTTTTTGTGATGACCATTTCTACAATCTTTACTTATGTCATTCAAAAGTCGATTCTCGAACCTTATCATATAGCTTTTTTGCAGACTATTACTTATATTCTGGTCATTGCAGCACTGGTTCAATTGGTGGAAATTATTCTGAAAAAAATCTCTCCGGCACTTTATCAAGCGCTGGGAGTTTTTCTTCCATTGATAACTACAAATTGTACAATTCTTGGCGTCGCTATTATGGTGATTCAGAAAAATTTTAATTTGTTGGAAAGTGTAGTTTTCGCTATTTCTACCGCTCTTGGCTTTGGTTTGGCTTTAATTTTGTTTTCAGGAATCAGGGAGCAGTTGAGTATGGTAAAATTACCCAAAGGAATGGAAGGTACTCCTATAGCTTTGCTTACTGCGGGTTTATTAGCGTTGGCATTTATGGGTTTTGCAGGAATAGTAAAATAATCGATTACTGTTTCTTTTGATCCAATTATTCCGTGAGGATAGCACTATTATTAAAAAATTGTATTTTTGATGCGTCGTTCTCTTGCAAGTAGAGAAATTTGAATTAATTTTGTACTTTGAATTGCGGCAGTAGCTCAGTTGGTAGAGCTTTAGCTTCCCAAGCTAAAGGTCGCGGGTTCGAGTCCCGTTTGCCGCTCCATCAAAGGAGGCTATTCTTTTCAAACGAAGTAGTCTCTTTTTTTATTAAAGCACCATTTCCTTTTTTCTTTTCAACAGAATATATACAATTGGTAAAATTCCGATGGTGTTGAAAATCAATAGGCAGATAAACCAAGCCAAATGGTTGTTTCGGGCAGCTTTCCATAAAGCTATGGCTTTCCACACCAATTCCCAAAGCATCAGCAATAAAATCAGCCATTGATATTGTTGAACGGCTTCTCCAAAAAAATTATTTGTTAAGAACATGATGATTGTACTTTAAGGTTGAATATTTTGAGTGAAATTTGCACCTTAGAAAAATTGGAATTATTGATAGACAAAAATACATATAATATTCGGAAAAATGTTGTAATTTTTAATTTATTATTTTGATTTTGAGTATGATTCTAACTTGCTAATTCTTTATGATTTCGATTGGCATTGCTTCAATTTTTCCCACTTTTGTCTCAATTTCTATCTGGTAAGGAATTTTCTCGTTTTGTGCTATGTAAAATTTCAAAGACGAAGAGTTTTTCAATAATTTGCCCTTTTTCATTTCGGGTGCAATGACATAACAAAGACTGCTTCCTATGTCTGTTTGGATAATTTCGTTATTTACATATTTAACTTTCATTTTCTGAATATCATGTCCGTTGATGGTGGGCAATATCAAACTGTATCCTTCTTTGAGGGTGTCCATGTCATAAACATTTACCATATAAAAAAAGGCAGATAATATATCAATCAGCTGCGGCGGTACTTTCATTCCTCCGGTCCGTTCACTGAAAATAGAATCATTTTGATGATAAAAAAATACCTTGTTATAATACCGGTAAGATTTTTCTTTTACATTTCTCACCGCTAAATAAGGCAGATGAGTACGCGCATCGACGATACTTTCATAGGTGTCGTGCACCTTGAAAATTTTATCCGTTAATCCCGTTGTATTGCCTTCTAATCGGTAATAAATACATTTTTTTCCTCCATATACTGTATCCCTCTTTTCCACCATTGCTTTCCCGCCATTGACAAACCCGTATTTTATATTGTAAATGATTTTCATATTATTTCCTGCAAGCAAAGGAGAGAAGAATGATTGAAAAAGCAAACCAAAAGCAATTACTTTAAATCTATATATATTTCTCATAAAGAATAACTTAACATTTAATTTTTTAATAGTGAAATAGAATTTGCCTTAGCAGAAATTTTAAAACGACTTCTTCAAAAGATTCTTTTGCTTCTTCTTTCTTTTTCAAATTTATAGTTTTCAAACCTTCGAATTCGGAACAAACAAGATATAAAAATCAGTTTTATTAAATACAGAAGTTTCATTTTGAAAGATATTTAAGTTAAAATAGAACAATGTGATATTAATTTTTTTATTTTATAAACATTTTGAAACTAATAAAATATTTTTTCAAATAAAATGTATTTTATTTTGAACTTAATTTATCATTATGATTAATTTTGTCATGAAAATAAAACATTTTGATTATAATATATTTGAAAAACAAACATTATGTATAACAACTAAAATTTGAAAATTATGAAAGCGAAAAAGTTTTTGATTATTTGTTTTCTTACAATTTCTATTCCAATTTTAACGAAATCTCAAAATTTTACAGTTTCGACAGATATCGTTAGTTCGTATGTTTGGCGTGGCGTTCAATATTCAGGAGCTTCCATCCAACCGACTCTCCAGTTCAGTACCGGTGGTTTCTCTATCGGTTCATGGGGTTCGGCCGGATTTGATGGGTTCATGGAAATGGACTTATATGCAAAATATGCTTTCGGCTTTGGCTTGACAGTTGGTCTGACCGATTATTATTATCCCGGATCAGATGTTTTCGATCACAGTACGGAGACTGGTTCGCACGGATACGAAATCAACCTTGGTTACGGCATTAAAGGACTTTCTTTATCTG
>JAAYUQ010000137.1 GCA_012517575.1 Bacteroidales bacterium
AACTATCTGCCGACTGCAACCCGTTGAAGGATTGCGTTATGCGTCCGAATCAGTTAGAGTTTTTATCCCTGTCGAAATGTTTACCGAAAAAAAAGCCCAACTTCCCGTTCAGGTGTTGAATGCGCCTGAAAATTTGCTGATACGGACTTTCCCTGCTCAAATAAACGTTACCTTTAATATTGGTTTAAGCCGATTTAATTCTTTCAAACCTGAAGACATACAATTGGCAGTTGATTTTCAACAAATTAAAAATTCTCCTTCCAACAAATTGGAGGTGTTTGTTATCGGACATGCTCCATATGTACAAAATATTCGATTTTCACCACAACAGGTTGAATTTTTGGTGGAAAGATACTGATTGACAGTTGTCAGTCACAAAATAGGATAGGATAATGAATTAAATGCGAACAAACATCGTCAGAACTTGTTATTGATTTTTTAACAAGAATCTGTATTTTTGTCGTGGAAAATTTACAACACTAAAAAGCATACAAATATGTGGCAACGCATTCAAACTTTATATTTAGTTATTGTGCTGATACTGTCGAGCATTACCTTTTTTTCGCCTGCAGCTCAACTTTTCAGCAAAGAAACAGCAACACTTTACGAAATCAGCTGGAAAGGAATAAACTTAATCGAAAACGGGCAAAAAACCGCAATTTCTTCTGTATGGGCTTTGACGGTCATTAGTGCAATGGTACCCGTAATCACACTACTCACAATAGCCCTTTACAAAAAACGACTTCTACAAATTAGACTTTCCATTTTTAATATTGTCATTTTGGCAGGATATTATATCTTGCTGTTTATTTATTTGTTACCTGCCGCCAATACTTTACATGCGGACTGGAGTTTGAAGATATTTTCTGTTTTTCCGCTTGTGAATATTATTCTTATTGCATTAGCCATAAGAGCAATAGCCAAAGATGATGCCTTGATCAAATCGCTCAACCGATTAAGGTAAATCGTTTCAGCGTATTTTTTCGAAAAGTGAACAAAAAATCAAAAGCTTTGTTATAAAATTTCCGAAAAGCAATTTTACAAAGCCACAATGAATGTGTTACAACTTTTATTTTCTGTTTTGATTATTCAACAATTTCATTTTTTCAATTTCAACCAGCAACTTATGAAATATAATTCTTTAACTCCGGAGGAAGAAGCAGTCATTTTGCATAAAGCTACCGAGAAACCTTATAGTGGCGAATATCTTTACAATAAAGAAAAAGGAACATACTTGTGTAAACGTTGCAATGCACCGTTGTTTCAGTCGGAAAGCAAATTTGAATCGCATTGTGGCTGGCCGAGTTTTGACGAAGAAATCCCTGGCGCCGTGCTTCGATTGCCAGATGCCGATGGAATGCGCACCGAAATTGTATGCCGCAATTGTGGAGCGCATTTGGGTCATGTTTTTACGGGAGAAGGATTTACAGAAAAAAATACACGTCATTGCGTCAATTCCATTTCACTGAAATTTATTCCTGACAAAACGGAGAAGGTGGAAAAAGCATACTTTGCTTCCGGCTGTTTTTGGGGAACAGAATATCATTTTATGAAAGCCAAAGGAGTTAAGGAAACTACAGTGGGTTTTATGGGAGGTCATACCGAATATCCGAGCTACAAAGAAGTTTGCACGGGAAAAACCGGTCATGTAGAAACTACAGAGGTTATTTTTGACAATTCCGTGACCAATTACGAAGAATTATTAAAACTCTTTTTCGAAACGCATGATTTTACACAAATTGGCGGACAAGGCCCGGATATAGGCGACCAATACCGATCAGTAATTTTTTATACCTCAGAACAACAAAAAGTTATGGCAGAAAAATACTTGAAAATTTTGCGGGAGAAAGGATATAAACCTTCCACTCAATTAGAGCCGGCTGGCGTTTTCTGGAAAGCAGAAGATTATCATCAGGAATATTACCGCAAAAACAATGGAACGCCCTATTGCCACGTTTACCGTAAAATTTTCTGAATTTCCTGACAAATATCTTCCAACTAATTGTCTATGGGTTTCACTTTGTACCCCATTTTCCTCAATTGTTCCACCAACCCATTTTCACCCGCCAAGTGAAGCGCTCCAACAGCAATAAAACAGGAAGAATTTTTCATAAGTTGCGGCAATTGTTTGAGCCATTCAAAATTTCGCTCATCCACCAGCTTGATATATTCATCGTCAGTCATATCCGCTGCCGAATTTTTTCTTTTCGAAAGCGAATGCAATCCCTGCAAATCACCTTTTTTGTATAAACTATTCATCAACACTATTTCCTGCATCATGCTGTCAGTTTGTAATACTGACGAAGCAAGGATTTCAGCTTGACGTTTTAATGATCCATTTCCAAATAAAATTTCCATCTGTTTGTCGAGAGTTTCCAAACCAATTATATTTTTCCCTTTTTCTTCTGCAACTATCTGAAAATATGAATCAGCTGCTGTTTCGTCTGTATAGGATATCATTTTTTTATAAAGTTCAGCCTGGTATAAAGTTAAAATTATAGTGGGATTCAACACGGACATTTCGTTCAACCCAAATCGAAGAACAGATTTCAAGGCAGAATCAACACACTGGTACTGCTTTTCATCCAACAAATCTTTTATGGTTAAGTGAGCGGGCATAATGGCAGCTTTCTGAATCTTTGAAGTTGCATCAATATTATTGACTGCCATCTCTCCAACTACAGTTTCTGAGGCGTTAAAAGCCTTGTATAAACCGGGAATGCTGTCCAAAAAAGCCAACGGAACCAAATGATGCGTACCAAAAAGATAGGAAGGTTTTTTCAGACCATGTCCCGATATTTTCCACAACAGTTGAGCGTCGGTGAAAGAAAAAAACAACAGCAGAGTCCCGAGTAAAATTACTTTTTTATTCATTGCATTGTTAAATTATAGAACAAATTTACTCAAAAGATTTTTTCTCACTTTAAATTTTACTGTTTTTCCCTCGAAATTTGAAGTTTCTTAAGTAAAAATCACATTATCAAAGCTTTGAAATATATCTGATAATAAATTGATTTTCCCGGAAAAAATCTATTATTTTCTTCGGCTCTCTAATAAATATTGAAACTTTAATACACATTTCCGCATTGACAATCAGTTAAATACAAAAAAATATAATTTCAAATCCAAAAAAATTAAACAAACAAAATGGAAAAAAGAATATAAATTCTTATTTTAGTGCTCTGAAATAAAACAATATCAATATGTTGATCATAGGAATTGCCGGAGGAACAGGTTCGGGAAAAACAACTGTCGTACGTAAAATCATAGATAGATTACCGGCAGGAGAAGTTGTAGTTTTACCACAAGATTCATATTACCGCGATAGTAGTTTTTTGCCTCTCGAAAAACGACTCGAAATCAATTTTGATCATCCTGATTCCATTGAATTTGAACTGATGATTAAACACCTGCAAGACCTCAAAGAAGGAAAATCCATTGAGCAGCCAATTTATTCCTATATCACTTGCACCCGAGCTGCTGAAACAGTAAAGATTTATCCACGCGAAGTAGTCATTGTGGAAGGAATTTTGGTACTCTGTAATCCTGAATTACGTGAGTTAATGGATCTGAAGGTTTTTGTGGATACCGATCCCGATGATCGCCTGATTCGTGTCATCAATCGAGATATCGAGGAACGCGGTCGTTCTGTCAACAAAGTGATCGAACGTTACGAAAGAACCGTAAAACCCATGCACGAGCTTTTTATTGAACCCACAAAACGTTTTGCTGATCTGATTATTCCTCAGGGTGGAAACAATCATATAGCCATTGATATTCTAACCAAATATATCGAAAACAACTTGAAATAAGAAAAAAACAAGAAACAAAATGACCACTGCCGATTTGCAAAAAATAATGTTTTTGGATATTGAAACTGTGCCTCAGACTTCCAGTTTTTCTGAACTCTCTGACGAAATGGCAGAACTTTGGGAAGAAAAATTCCAAAAACTTCGAATCAGAATGCCCGAAAAATACAAAGAAAACATTTCGGCAAGTGAAGCATTCAGTAGCAGTGCAGGAATTTATTCCGAATTTGGCAAAATTGTCTGTATTTCAGTCGGTTTTATTTATTTTCATGGAGAAACGATGTATTTCAGAACCAAATCATTTGCATCAGATGATGAAAAAATCATTTTAAAAAATTTTTCCGACCTGATTTCCAAATTCTGCTCATCAAAAGACAACATGCTTTGTGGACACAATATCAAGGAATTTGACATACCTTATATTTGCAGACGCATGCTTATCAATGGTTTGGAACTTCCTCCCGTATTTCAGATTTCCGGCAAAAAGCCATGGGAAAACAACTTTCTTGATACCCTTGAACTTTGGAAATTTGGCGATTACAAGAATTATACACCTCTGAAATTATTGACGGCTGTTTTTGGTATCCCCACACCAAAAGATGACATTGATGGCAGCCAGGTAGCCCAGGTTTATTACCACGAAAAAGATATTGAACGCATTGCAATGTATTGCACCAAAGACGTCATTGCTACTGCGCAGGTTTTTTTGCGCATAAATGGATTTCAATTGATTTCACCTGAAAATATAGAAAATCAATAACATTTCGATAATGCAACGAAATATAATATTCATCATTCATCTCCTGATTATTATATTCTTAACATCCTGTCGAGAAGAGAAGAAGGTAACATTTTCAACCGAAAATTCTTCAAGAGATATTCAACAAATTATCCAGTCCGATACTTTGAAAGCAGGAACCATGTATGGCTCTACGTCCTATTTTCTTTTCAGAGAAGAATGGATGGGCTACGACTACGAAATGGTGAAGAATTTTGCCGACTATCTCAAAGTTAATCTACAGGTAATTCCGGCTTCTACCGAGTCCGAACTTTTTCAACTGCTGAAAGAAGGAAAAATAGATATTGCTGCATATAATCTTCCCGTAACCAAAGCATTAAAAAAACATTTTCTGTATGTTTTTCCTCAATCTCAAACTTATATGGTTTTGGTTCAAAACATGGGTAGAAGAGCTATTTCGAGTGTAACAGATTTGATAGGAAAAGAAGTTTACGTAAAAAAAAATACTCTTTTTCATCAAAGACTGAATGCGTTAAACAAAGAAATTGGTGGAGGAATAAAAATAATAATTGCCCCCGATTCGGTTAGCAACGACGAATTGATCGAAATGGTTGCCAACAACAAAATTGATTATACCATTGCCTACTACGACAAAGCTTTGTTACACAAATCTTACTATAAGCGACTCGATTGCCGTTTACCAATAAGCTTTGAACAACCCAACGGTTGGTTGATAAAAAAAGAAAACACCAATTTATACAACGCACTTACAACATGGGGTCAACTTGCTGAAACCCAACAAACGGAGGATCGACTCATCAATTTATACTGGGGGAGAAGTCCTTACTTTGTCATTCACAAAATAAAAATCCCTAAAGGTGCAATTTCTCCCTACGATCATTTATTTAAAAAATATGCACCAACAATCGGCTGGGATTGGCGTTTACTGGCCGCAATGGCCTTTCATGAGTCCAAGTTCGATTCGGCGGAAATATCGAGAGTTGGTGCAGTTGGGCTGATGCAACTCATGCCTCAAACTGCTGCCACATTCGGATTAAACAGAAAGAAATGGTTTAATCCTGAAGCTAATTTGGACGCTTCCACACAATACATAAAGAGTTTAAATCTGATTTTCAGGGAAATAAAAGACAAGGATGAGCGAATAAAATTTATTCTGGCCAGTTATAATTCCGGACCTTCACATATTTTAGATGCAATGGCTTTGGCAAAAAAATACGGTAAAAATCCTCACATTTGGTTTAACCACGTTGAAATGTACCTGTTAAAAAAGAACGATCCCGATTACTACCGAGATCCGGTAGTAAAAAATGGTTTCTTTCGTGGAAAAGAGACCGTACGCTATGTTCAAAACGTACTGGATACTTATGAGAAATACTTAAAAAGAAAATAAGTCTATTTTTTTGATTTTTTATAATCTTATGTTCTAAAACTGCTTTGCAATTTTTTTCTGGCATTTAATTTGTTTTTCTGCTGTAGGACTTTCAAAGTTATTTTAATTTGAACTCAAAGCGACATAATTTCAGATTAGTTTTTTAAATGTTTGTTTTTCATAGTCAATTGAATTGAAAACCCGTAAAAAGTTGAATTATGAAAAAATTAATTGGAAAAACAGCCATAATTGCTCTACAGATAATCTTAATGATTGTCCCCACTGCCGGAAAAGCTCAATATTTTGGGAGAAATAAACCAACCTATCAGACTTTTAAATAGCAAATAAAGCAGACCCCACATTTTGAAATTCATCACTACCTTGCCAATGATACAGTGATGAAATATTTTGCCGGTTGGGCAGAAGAATGGTACAACTTGCATCAATTGATATTCAAAGATACCTTCAAAACAAAAAATCCACTGATATTGTACGCCAATCATGCCGATTTTCAACAAACAAATGCTATCAGTAGCATTATCAGCGAAGGAACCGGCGGTGTAACCGAAAGTTTGAAAAACCGTGTAATTCTTCCTTTTGCTCCCACTCTTTATCAAACCGATCATGTATTGGGACACGAATTGGTTCATGCTTTCCAATATCATAAACTGCTAAAACCTGATTCGGCAAACCATTACAATATGAATAATCTTCCTTTGTGGATGGTTGAAGGAATGGCAGAATATCTTTCCATTGGGAGTGTAGATGCCAACACTTCCATGTGGATGAGAGATGCCTTGATTCATAAAAAATTTCCATCCATTAACGATTTAAACAACACTTCCGAATACTTTCCATATCGATATGGACAAGCCTTATGGGCATTCATAGGTAAAACATGGGGTGATTCAATTATTTTGCCGTTATTTGAAAAAACTGCTCAATACGGACTGGACGGAGCTATAGACAGTTTGTTCCACTTTAACGAGAAAACCCTTTCCGGAATGTGGCGAACGGCTATGGAAAATCATTACGGTAAATTAATGAAAGATACAACCTATCAGGTAATTGGAAAACAAATAATTTCTAAGAAAAATGCTGGTTCTACCAATGTGTCGCCCTCATTAAGTCCGGATGGAAAATACATCGCATTCTTTTCCGAAAAAAATGTTTTTACACTTGATTTATATTTAGCCGATACCCAAAGTGGAAAGATAATAAAAAAATTATCCAGTGTTAATCGCAGTCAGGAAATTGACGATTTCAGTTTCATAGAATCGGGAGGAACATGGTCGCCTGACAGCAAACAATATGCTTTCGTTGTTTATAGCAAAGGCCGTCAGAAATTGGCCATCGTAGATGTACGTAAAGCCAAAATGAGACTTTTGGAAATAAAGGGATTAAATTCATTCTCCAATCCTGAATGGTCACCTGATGGTAAATATATTGTCGTTACCGGTCTGGTTGATGGAATTGGAGATTTATATCTCTATGACATAAAAACGGGAAAAACAGAAAAACTGACACACGATCTGTTTTCCAATATTCATCCTTCTTGGTCTTCAGATGGGAAAAAAATAGTTTATTCCACAGAATACTTGTGTGGCACGGGAAGTAAAAAATTTGCCTTTCATATCAACGTACTCGATTTGGAAACTCGAGAAATAAAAACCTTAGATGTTTTCCCGAAAGCCGATAACCTGAATCCCCGCTTCTCGAACGACAACAGGTATGTATATTTTTTGTCGGATGCAGATGGATTCAGAAATCTTTATAAATATGACTTGAACACCGATCAAGTTTCTCGTTTGACACAATACATGACAGGAATCAGCGGGATAACTACTTTTTCGCCTGCCATCAGTACCGACAGACAAAATGACCTCATTGCCTATACCTATTATTTCAATGGTAATTATGAAATTTATACAGCTTCGGCTGCCGAATTTAAAGAAGAAAAAGTAAACAGCAATCAGGTTAATTTTGATGCAGCAACTTTGCCTTTATTGCATCATTTATCAGTCAATATAGTTGATTCTTCACTTTACAATCGTCCGGCAGTTCTTGCTCTTTCGGTCGATTCGATTAAAAATTTGCCTTATCGTCCCAAATTACAACTCGATTACATTTCAAACTCTGTCGGGGTTGGAATTTCCACAGGGCCAAGTTATAACACCACCGATATGGCGGGAAGTATTTATATGATTTTCAGCGATATGGTTGGCAATCATCAAATTTATTCTTCCTTGTCGCTGAATGGAGAAATTTATGATTTCGGCGGGCAGGTAGCTTACCTGAATCAAGGGAAAAAAATCAAATGGGGAGCATCGTTATCTCATATTCCGTACAGAAGTGGAAACATGTTTTGGACAATTGATACACTGAAAATAAATAATACCGATTACATTTTCGATAATCTCGTTCTTGATTACATACGTATGTTTGAAGACAACATTTCGTTGTTCAGTTATTATCCGCTTTCGCAAACACGTAGATTTGAAGGAGGAATTTCGGCATCTTGGTACTCCTACCGCATCGATAGATATAATAATTATTATGATGCACTGGGTTACTATGTGGGCGGAAATCGTAAAAAACTTCCTGCTCCCGATGGCATAAGTTTTCAGACAGCAAATATTGCTTACGTGGAAGATGATTCCTATTTTGGTATGACCTCACCCTTGCAGGGACACAGGGCAAGATACCAAATTGAAAGATATTTTGGAAACATCAATTTATACAATGCTTTAATTGATTACAGAAAATATTATTTTACCAAACCTGTAGGATTTGCTTTTAGACTCTATCATAACGGTTTATACGGAAAGTCTTCGCAGATTGAACTGGCTTCTCCAATGTATATCGGGTACCCGTGGTTAATCAGAGGATACGAACAAATATCGGTTTATGGAGGAGCCGACAATGTTGCAGGATATTCTTCATTGAATGTCAATAACTTGGTGGGAACCCGCATGGCACTTGTCAATGCCGAAGTTCGTATTCCTTTCAGTGGCCCGAAAGTGCTGGCGCCTATTAAATCAAATATTTTTCTCACCGATCTGAATCTCTTTTTGGATGGAGGATTGGCATGGAACAAGGGTGATCAGATAAAATTCAAATGGCAACAATCCAACTTTAACGAACGTATTCCAGTTTGGAGTACGGGCATCTCTATGAGAATCAATTTGTTTGGCTATTTGGTAATAGAACCTTACTATGCTATTCCATTTCAAAATGGAGGATTCAAAAATAAAGTTTTCGGTATTAATTTCGTACCAGGATGGTGATTGATAAAAAGCAAAACTGTTTCCCAATAATAATCAATTAACTAATTAAAACTAAATATCCATTTCATAACTTACGATAAAAAATTATCGATGAAAAAACAGAACAAGCTGTCAAAAGGTTAAATGTTGTTAAATATAGGATTTTTTCTCTGAATATGTTGTACAACATAAAAAAACGATGTACATTTGCACATGTTTTTCATGGTATTAGATTTAAGGTTAATTAAAAAGATTGGGTTGTCGTGAGACAACCTTTCTTGTTTTTATAACTTCCATACTTCGCAATTATTTACTTTACTTCGATGAACAGCACCATTAG
This sequence comes from Bacteroidales bacterium, assembly GCA_012517575.1. Classification (GTDB taxonomy): domain Bacteria; phylum Bacteroidota; class Bacteroidia; order Bacteroidales; family Paludibacteraceae; genus MVYY01. The sequence goes on from JAAYUQ010000137.1 coordinate 9,545, forward strand.
CCGAATAAATACAAGCATTATTAATGCTTTTCCAAAAGCATTTAAAACTATTATCTGGTTGCTAAAAATTATTTTGCCCATCAGTCTGTGTGTTAGTTTACTTCAGTATTGGGGAATTATTGCTGCTTTATCTGTTTATCTTACTCCTTTGTTTTCACTTGTCGGGCTTCCCGGTGAATCAGCCATAGTTTTTATTACCAGTATTTTTATGGCATTGTATGCTCCCATTGCTATTATTACGACGCTACCCTTGGAAATACGGGAAATAACGATTTTAGCTCTTATGTGCCTGATTTCTCATAATTTAATTGTTGAAACTGCCGTTCAGAAAAAAACAGGTTCTTCTGCATTAATTATGTTTTCACTGCGTATAATTTCTTCTTTTGTTACAGCTTTTATTCTGAACAAAATTCTTCCAATGAATATGGGGCACGAAAAAATTGTGGAACAGAGCGTAACCTATACCGACTTGGGAAGCATGCTTTTTGGATGGTTGAAAAGTTCCGGCTGGCTGACTTTAAAGATTTCTCTGATTATTACCGGATTAATGATCCTTCAAAATATACTGAAAGAATTCAACATACTTGATTTGCTGTCAAAAATTTTTGCTCCATTTATGAAAGTTATGGGTTTATCGAAAAACAGCTCTTTTTTGTGGTTTGTTGCGCAGATTTTAGGATTAACTTATGGATCAGCAGTAATGATAGAAGAAGTTGAAAACAAAGAAATAAGCCCATATGATGCCGATTTACTTAATTATCATATTGCAGTAAACCATTCATTGCTGGAGGATACTTTACTTTTTGCGGCTATAGGAGTTCCTGTTTTATGGATGATCATTCCTCGTTTCATTCTGGCAGTTATCATTTTATGGAGTGTTCACGGAATTAGATCATTACGCCGACAATTTTCGCATCCTGAAGCAGAGACTATTTGATAATTAATTTTAAGAAAGAAGCTGAGAAATAATACTTTTGTTTCAAACTAAGTTTTATGCCCGAAAAAACATCCAGAACAAAAAAACTATTAATAGAAGTTGCTCGGAAATTATTCGCCGAAAGAGGGAAAAAAAATGTTACCATGAATGATATTGCCGAAGCTTCGGGAAAAGGCAGAAGAACTTTATACACTTATTTCAAAAACAAGGATGAAATATATAAAGCAGTAATAGACAGTGAATTAATTAAAATTTTTCAGCAAATTCAATCTGTTTCATTAGAAAAAATCGAACCAGATATAAAGCTCACCAAACATATTATCAAACATTTAGATGCCATAAAAGAAACTGTAACCCGTAATGGTTCTCTCAAAGCTGATTTTTTTCGCGACATTTACGAAGTGGAACGTACACGACGTAAAATAGATATTCAAGAAATTGAACTTATTAAAGATATTCTGACAGAAGGCATTGAAAAACATCTATTTAAACGCATGAATGTCGAATTGTCGTCCATCGTTATTTTGTACGCTTTGAAGGGGCTCGAAGTTCCGTACATCAGACAAAACATCGGTAGTGAGTTTGAAAAAAACAAGAACAGTATCGTGGACTTTGTGCTGGCCGGCATAAAACTGGACTCATAAACCAACATTGAAAAATTAACAATGATATCTTCTTCCATGTTCATAAAAAGAATAAATTAAAAGAAGAGGGTTATTTCTGTATTTTATTCCCAATGATTAATTTTGTACGAAAATTCGTAATTTCCATAAAAAATATACCATAAAAAATTTCAATCACCAATTTCAAAATCACCAGAAAAAAATTATCGGTTTCTAAAAAAATTTAACCAATGCCTGAAAAAAAATTGATAGAAAAACTGGAAGGACTACAAAATAAATTTGACGAGATTTCGACATTAATCACTGATCCCAACGTTATTAGCGATCAAAAACGTTTTGCCAAACTCAACAAGGAATATCACGATTTAGGTGAAATTTTAAACGTGAAAAACGAATATGAATTGGCATTGTCTCACTTGGCTGAAGCAAAACAAATTGTGGAAACCGAAAATGATGCAGAAATGCGTGATTTAGCAAAATCGGAAATTGAAGAACTGGAAAAAAAAATTCCCGAATTGGAAAGCAAGTTAAAATTTTTATTAATACCTGCCGACCCTGAAGACAGAAAAAATGCCATTGTTGAAATAAGAGGAGGAACAGGCGGAGACGAAGCCGCAATTTTTGCAGGCGATCTATTTCACATGTATGCCAAATTTTGTGAAAGTAAAGGATGGAAAGTAGAAGTAACAGATTTCAATGAAGGCACTGCGGGAGGTTATAAGGAGATAATTTTTACTGTATCAGGTGAAAATGTTTATGGAACATTAAAATACGAATCTGGTGTTCACCGCGTTCAGAGAGTTCCACAAACCGAAACTCAGGGGCGTATCCACACTTCGGCTGCAACAGTTGCCGTATTCCCGGAAGCAGAAGAGTTTGATGTAGATTTAAAAGAATCTGACATTCGCGTGGATATTTATTGTTCTTCGGGACCAGGTGGACAATCTGTAAATACCACCTATTCAGCCGTTCGGTTGATTCATATTCCAACAGGAATCACGGTGCAATGTCAGGATGAGAAATCGCAACACAAAAACAAGGCAAAAGCTATGGTTGAACTTCGATCGCGCATTTATGCCATCGAACATCAAAAATATCTTGACGAAATTGGTTCAAAACGTAAAACAATGGTGTCTACCGGCGATCGATCGGCCAAAATTCGTACTTACAATTATCCGCAAGGAAGAGTTACGGATCATCGAATCAATTACACCATTTACAACCTGCCGGCATTTATGAATGGAGAAATTCAAACAATGATTGACCAACTTATGATTGCAGAAAATGCAGAAAGATTGAAAGATGCAGAATTATAAAAAATACATTGATAAATTCCGACAAAATGAATCGAAAAGAACTTTTTCAAAATATTAAAAGGAAAAAATCATTTCTATGTATCGGTTTGGATACCGACATGAATAAAATTCCTTCCTGTTTAAAAGAAAAATCATCAAATCCAATATTTGAATTTAACAAAGCCATTATTGAAGCTACGGAGGACTTATGCGTTGCATACAAGCCCAATTTGGCTTTTTACGAAAGTCTCGGAATAGAAGGTTGGAAAGCGCTGAATGAAACAGTTAACTACTTAAGACAACATTATCCCGATCAATTTTTGATTGCTGATGCGAAACGTGGTGATATTGGTAACACTTCGGCAATGTATGCCCAAGCATTTTTTGAAAAAATGAATTTCGACGCCATAACCGTTTCTCCATACATGGGTGAAGATTCCATCAAGCCTTTTCTTGCCTATCCGAATAAATGGACTATCATTCTTGCATTAACTTCCAATAAAGGAGCTTTAGATTTTCAACTACTGAAGGAAGAAAATACCGGTGAAAGATTGTTTGAAAAAGTTTTGAAAACATCTACAAATTGGGGAACGGAAGAAAATATGATATATGTTGTTGGAGCAACAAAAACGGAATATCTAAAATCGGTGAGAAAGCTCATTCCCGAACATTTTCTTTTAATTCCGGGCATTGGAGCACAGGGAGGAAGTCTTGAAGAAACAGCAAAATTTGGATTGAACAGTCAGTGTGGTTTGCTGGTAAATTCTTCACGCCAAATTATCTATGCCTCTTCAGATGAAAACTTTGCCGAAGCAGCTCGCTCTGAAGCATTGAAACTTCAGCAGGCAATGGAAAATATTTTGCTACAAAGTGGTATTATGTAAGCTGCGACAATTTTTTTCAAAAATAAAAGGGCGACTTCATGCCTGAAGTTGCCCTTTTATTTTAAATCAAGTGAATATTACTTTGATATTTCAAATTCAACGCGGCGATTCTTTTGTCTGCCTTCAGGAGTGTCATTGGAAGCAATAGGTTTGTCTTCACCGTAACCGGCAACAGTAATAGCAGAAGCAGAGATGCCTTTTTTAACAAGATAATCTTTTACTGCTTGAGCACGTGCAATCGACAACTGTTGATTAACCGATTTTGGCCCAATATTATCAGTATGACCCGAAACAATAATTTTTGTCCATGCAGTTGAATTATTGTTCAAGATAGCATAAATCTGATCCAACAAATCATAAGCTTGCTTGGTTAATTTCGAGGAGCCAAATTCAAATTCAATATTCTGAAAAGTTGCATTCACAGAAGAACCTGAAGGTTTTTCAGACAAAGCCTTCAAATCGTTTTCAAGTTGTTGCAATTTGTCCTTTATCATAGCATTGTCATTTTCCAATGCTTTCAGACGATTTTCAGTGTTGGCATCAATTTTTCCTCCTTGTGCAGTTTTTTCGATAACAACTGGTGCTGGTGCAGGATAAAACTCATCCACAGACATATCGCGAACATGAGATTTGGTTGTTCCGCCAAATTTATAACGAAGCCCTATTGAACCAATCAAAGCATCACTTCCCATTGAATTATTGCTTAATCCGCCCAAATTTTCTCTTACATAATAGCGATATTGTGCTTCCAGTCCCAAGGACAGCACTCTGCTGAGGCGGTATTCTGCATTTAAGCCGGCAAGAGCGAGAGGAGATTTCAAATTATCGCCATCAGGAACTCCTGCAACACCGGAATAAGAATATAATCCCAATCCGGCTCCCAAATTCCCATAAATATTAACCTTACCCCAAAAACCATCACGTTTTGGAGCCAGCAAATTACTTAAATTTGCAGAACCATAAAGGGTAAAATCAAGTGTATGCCCGTTTCCTGTATTTCTGCCATAAGTCAGGTAACTGAAATCACCACCCAATCCAAAAAGTGGATTAAAAGTGTATTCTACATAAATTTGCGGAGCAGTCCATCCTGCATTGTTAGCATAAGGAGACAAAGAAGTTGGGAAAAATAGATAATCATTATTCGTGCTGGATGGCGTAACCCTATAGTAATCCACTCCAGCCTTCACACCGGCCGACCAATGAGCAATATCGGCTTTCGCTTTGGTTTCTGCTGCTGTACCTTGAGCAGATGCGTAAGTTAAAGCAAATGCCAATAACATAACGCTAAATAAGATTTTTTTCATAATTCTACTTTTTTAGTTAATTGATTTTCCGTATATTTTTTTGATTAAAAAATGAATCGTACTTATTAAAAACGCCCATCAATAAAAAATTAAGAATTTATTTCCTTCATCTAATTTGTAATTCAAACAACTGATATTAACCACAAAATTAATAAAATTATTTTAATGCAAATGTTTTTTAATAGAAATATCGGCAAATATATTTATTTTTTCTCAAAATCAAAATATTTTTGGGACTTTTTTTCTAAAAAATTATTTATAACACTCAAATAATAATAAAAATTAAAATTGAAAAAAGATTTTAAAGTATAAATTTTGATTTAAAAAGAAGATTCAAGCACAGTAACTTTTAACAATAATTATGCCACAAAATCTGTATTTTTACGGTGCAAGTCTATAAATTTCCCATTGTTGATCGTTTTTTGTATAGAGCAACCGATCGTGCATTCTGTCTGGCCTTCCTTGCCAAAATTCAAAAGTTTTTGGGCGAACCAAAAAACCTCCCCAAAAAGGTGGTCGTGGAACTTTAGCTCCAAACTGATGCTTATAAAGCTCAAATTGTTTATCGAGATATTCTCTTGATGGAATCTTTCGACTTTGAGGCGATGCCCACGCAGCAATTTGACTTAAAAAAGGACGAATCTTAAAATATTCGTCTGAAACTTGCTCTGCAATTTTTTCGGCAACGCCTGTTATTCGTACCTGACGTTCCAAAACCGGCCAGAAAAACAACAAAGAAACTTGATTATTATGAAGAATTTGTAATCCCTTGTTCCCTTCATAGTTTGTAAAGAAAACAAATCCTTCGTCAGTTAATTCTTTCAATAAAACCATCCTGCTGTGAGGCTGCAATTCGGCATCTACAGTGGATAACATCATTGCATTTGGCTCATATTCTTCATTTTTTATGGCTTCGCTCAGCCACAACTTAAACTGTTGAAAAGGGTTTTCTAAAATATTCGATTCCTTCAGAGTAAATCGGTCGTATTGTTTACGTAAATCTTTAAGCATAAAAGCAATTTATAGCACCTTATACTCAAATAACAATTTTAAAAATTATTTGTTTTTAAATCGAAAGAGAAAATTTTAAAACAATCCTCAACAAAATTATAGGATTAATCCTGCAAATATCCAAAGTCTTTGAGCTTTTTTTCTTTATTTCTCCAATCTTTTTCCACTTTCACATAAAGACTGAGAAAAACCTTTTTTCCGAGAAATTCTTCAATATCTTTTCGGGCTTCCACGCCAACTTTTTTCAACGATTTACCACCTTTCCCGATAATGATTCCTTTTTGTGAATCTCTTTCAACATAAATCACAGCACCGATTCTAACCAGATTTTCTTCTTCATGAAATTCTTCTATCTCTACTTCAACGGCATAAGGCACTTCCTTCTGATAATTCAACAACACTTTTTCACGAATAATTTCGCCAATAAAAAACCGTACGGGCTTATCAGTTAACTGGTCTTTATCGAAAAAAGGAGGAGATTCTGGCAATAGTTCTTTGATTCGTTTCATTAGGTAATCCACGTTGAACTTTTCGAGGGCAGAAATTGGCAATATTTCACCACGATGGAAAATGCCATGCCACTTTTCAACCAACAATTCCAATTTTTCCTGATTGATAAGATCTATCTTATTGATTAAGACCAGCAAGGGAACATTGTCTGTATTAATTTTCTGAACAAAATCACTGTCTTTCGGTTCTGCATCATACACATCGGTAACATAAATCAGAATATCGGCATCGGTAAGAGCAGACCGTGAAAATTGCAACATGGATTCCTGCAAAGCATATTTTGGCTTGATAATGCCCGGTGTGTCGGAAAAAATCATTTGATAATTTTCCTCGTTGACAATTCCTAAAATTCGATGGCGGGTAGTCTGAGATTTAGAAGTAATGATAGATAGTTTTTCACCCACCAAGGCATTCATCAAAGTAGATTTTCCCACATTTGGATTACCGACAATATTAATAAAACCGGATTTATGCATAAAACAAATTTGATTGAGTAATAGAGCAAGAAATGGCTTAGTGATATGTTCTGACAATTATGAAAAGTCTGAAAACTTAAAGACTAAAATCTAAAAATCATGATTTTTTCCAAGCAATTTGACACACAAAATTAAACCTTTATTGTCAATTGGCAAAAAATTTTAAAGTGAGTTTTGTTTCAAACAAAACTATTTTTTTTAACCTGTGAAAGAAATAACTATAGATTTCAATAAAAAATAATATGAACTATTTGGAATTACGATTTATTTTCAATTAATTTGCAATCATTAAAAGTCTTTTGACATGAAAAAGATATTATTTCTTCTCTTTCTTTTTTTTACTTCTGCATTAATGGGACAACAAGTCTATAATGCAGCTGGTAAAATCTTAGGAAAATTTGTCGGGCAGCAATTTTACGACAAAAACCTAAGACTAAAAGGAAAAGTCGAAAGCGTTTTTGTTTATGATGCGGCAGGCAATTTGATTGGAAAAATCGACGGAAGCTTTCTGTACGATGGCAATGGGAAACAAATTGGAAAAGTTGAAAACAACGACTTTTACGATGCACTCGGAACAAAGCTGGCTTCAGTCTCGGGAAATGCTTTATATGACAGCTACGGTCGAAGAATCCGAAAATTTGATGGATTGACCCTCAGTCAAATCATTGTATATTACTATTATTTTTCCAACTTGTAAAGCTTCTTGTCATTTCTTCTTTTTTAATTGTAGGTGATCCTCGCCTATTAAGCCAGCAATAATCTTGACTTTTAATCGTTTTTATAGCTGAAACTAATACAACCTTTTAGGAATATCAGTATGTTAAATAAAAATATTATTGCTTTTATTTTTGTTTTATCTCTATATACAGCGTTTTTCCCAAAAGTCAATGCTCAGGGGAATCTTCCCTATGCTGACGACAAACTCATTCATTTTGGATTCTCTTTAGGATTGAATACGGCCGATTTTGGAATAACACCAAGAGACACACTCATTAATGGGAACAGCTATTTCACAAGTGTATCGGCTTTGCAGCCGGGTTTTTCGGTAGGAGTCATCACCAATCTTCGGTTGGCTCGATATTGGAACCTGCGCTTCAATCCAACTTTGCATTTTTCCGGAAGAGACATCACCTATCGTAAAGATACAACCCTCGCGACTGGAACAACAACTGTCAATTCTATTCCGCTGAGTTTCCCTGTTTATTTAAAATACAGTGCAGAGCGCAAAAATAATTATCGTCCTTATCTGTTGGGAGGTGGAGGCGTATATTTCGATTTTGGCAGGAACAAGGAAAAGCCCATCTTACTCAAGCCGATGGATTATTTTATAGAATTTGGTGCTGGGTGTGACTTGTATTTCAGTTTCTTCAAATTGGCACCAGAACTAAAATTTGCAATTGGCTTCAACAATATGCTTACGCCTCTCGAACAAAGAAATGCGGGTGGCTTAACCGAAGAAGATAAAATTTATACCACTTCCATTTCCAAACTAACCAATAAAATGATAACCCTTTCTTTCAATTTCGAATAAGAAGCGAAGATATGGAAGGAAAATGGAGCTGTTCAAAAAAATTAGAACTCCCGAATAATTTTGTCTATTTCCTCTTCCCAATCGGAGAAAAATTTTCGATAAAAATCATTTACTTCATTTGTCCCTTTTTTGCCTTTGGCTGTATTTACCCTTGAAATAAACTGGTTATTCATGAAAATAACTTCGGAAAGTAAAGAATACATTTTTTCGGGTTCTAACGCCTGCAAAACTGTACCCCGAAATAAAATTTCCAATGCCAGCTGACCCGTAACATCTTTTATTTGTTTTTTCAATTCTTTTCTGCTTGCCATGATAGAACGATTTAAGTTTTTTTGTTGCACAAATATAAACCAATATTATGATAAAGTCATCTTTTACACTAAATTTGCATAAACAAATCTACGTAATGATCAACCTATATCATTAAAAAACAAACGATAGAATGTTCAAGTTTAAAAAAACAGCCTTTTTTCTCGCAAAGCTGATTGTTTTTTTGGCAATAATCAACTTTTTATCTGCCTGTCAGGAGGATTTTACCACCAATCCTGCCGATACTGTTTTGTTTTCCACCGATACGCTGACATTCGACACCACATTCACAACCGTTGGCAGCGCCACTTCCCGAATTATGGTTTACAATCCCAATAACAAAGCCATACTGATTTCAAACATTTTTCTGGCAAACGGAAAATCGTCTGCTTTTAAAATCAATGTGGATGGGAAAAACAATGAAAACAACCAGTTTACCGATATAGAAATTGGTGCAAAGGACAGCTTGTATATTTTTGTTCAAGTCAACATTGATCCTCTCGACGACAATTTGCCTTTACTGATAGAAGATGCCTTGATTTTTCTTGTAAATGGCAATATCAAAACAATTACCTTACAGGCAATAGGACAAAATGCGGTTATTTTCAGGAACAAACTCATAGTGAACGACACAACGCTGACAGCCGAAAGACCTTATCTTGTATTCGGATATCTCGCTGTTGACAGTGCAAAGACACTCACTTTGGCTCCAGGTACAAGACTTTATTTTCACAATAACGCCAATCTTATTGTATATGGGAATTTAATGGCCAAAGGAACTTTCGAGCAACCAATCATCATGCGTGGCGACAGATTTGACAAAATCAAATTTGAAACACCAGTATTGTACAATGTTGTTGCCGGCCAATGGGGTGGTATTCATTTGCTTTGGAATAAAGGGAAACATGTATTACGCCATGTGAATTTAAACAGCGGCTATGTGGGAATATATTTATCCAATCAGGACAAAAATCAATTACCGGAACTTGAAATTTCTGACTGCCGGATACATAACTTTTTACTTTATGGGTTGGTGGTTCAAAATGGGAATGTAAAAGTTTTGAATTCTGAGATTTCCAACAGCAGCAGTTTTTGTGTTTATCTCAATGGCGGACAGCATACTTTTATTCATTGCACAATAGCTAATTATTTTAACAACAGTTCTGTTCAGCCCATTTTGCGCGATAAAGAACCCGCTGTAATGATTATGGATTTAAACCGCATTGCTCCCATGCGAACAACTTTTATAAATTGTGCAATAGCCGGCAGTATGGAGAATGAATTTTCTCTTGCTACCCGTTTCCCAGCAATGTACAAAGGAACTTTTTCCCATTGCTATATTCGGAAACCGAAAGCTTTGGACTTACCACAATTCACGTACATTCGCTGGTCGGAAAAAAACGATACTGTTTTTAAGAATATTTACTTTGATTATAAGAAAGGTACTTACTTCAATTTTGAGCCCGATTCTGTTTCACCCTTGAGAAACATGGGAGATTACAATATTGCTGCTGAAAACTGTCCAGTTGACTTAAATGGTGTGAATCGTTTGCAGGATGGAGTTCCCGACATAGGCGCTTATGAATGGATGCCGGTAAAAAAGGATGAATAATTGCCGGGTTTTTAAACTTTTTTAGTAAAACCTCTATGAAATATTCTTTTATATCAGGGAAAAAAAGAATCGTTTTAGCCATAACGATTTGTTTACTCTCTGCAATAAAACTTTGTTGTCAGGAAAAACATAACTTTAAGATAGTTTCCTACAATGTTGAAAATTATTTCGATTGCGTGGACGATTCGCTTACTGACGATCAAGAATATCTTCCAAGTGGATTAAGGGCTTGGAATACGACAAAATATAAAAAGAAACAAACCAATATTGGTAAAGTAATCTGCTCTATTGGCGGGTGGGAAACTCCTGCATTAGTAGGACTATGTGAGGTGGAAAGCGAAAAATGTCTGTCAGATTTGACCCGATATGCCGGTTTAAAGAATTTAAAATACAAATTTCTTCATCATGAGTCGCCTGATGCCAGAGGTGTGGATGTAGCACTTCTTTATCAACCTTACTTATTCAAACCAATTCATAATGAAGCTATTCACATAAACTTTCCACATTATCCTGAAATTAAAACGCGCGATATTTTATTTGCTTCAGGAATTGTTCCTTCCGGTGACACCCTTCACGTTTTTGTTTGTCATTTCCCTTCAAGGTTGGGAGGTGAATTGGAATCAGAAGAAAGAAGAATTTTTGTAGCTTCCGTATTGCGTTCAAAAGTGGACAGTTTATTCACGTTCAACAACAAACCAAATATTGTCATTATGGGGGATTTTAACGATTATCCGCCCAATCGGAGCCTGTCAGAAACGCTGAGAGCACTCCCTCCAAAGGAACCATACTTACAAAATAATTTGTACAATTTGATGTTCCCCATTCATCTGAAAGGAAAGGGTTCTCACAAACACAACGGAGAATGGGGAACACTCGATCAAATCATTGTTTCGGGGAATTTGTTGATACCAACTAATTCCATTTTTACACTTCCAACTGATGCTCATATTTTTGAAGCCGAATTTTTATTGGAAGAGGACAGGACTTTTTTAGGAAAACAGCCTTTTCGTACCTATGTAGGCATGAAATATCAGGGTGGATTTTCCGATCATCTTCCCGTCTTTGTTGACTTATGGTATTAATACAAAAAACTTTATTCAAAAAATTTTCCATACATGGATGTTCAACTATTCGTTCCCTGTTACATAGATCAACTTTACCCGCAAACCGGATTTAACGTCATAAAAATTCTTGAAAAAGCGGGCTGTCGCGTTCATTACAACCCTAACCAAACCTGTTGCGGACAACCGGCATTTAATAGCGGCTATTGGAAAGAAACAGCCTATCTGGCAGAAAAATTTCTTTTTGATTTTAACTCTGATATGCCCATAGTTTCCCCTTCCGGTTCTTGCACTGGATTTATTTTGCATCATTATCACAAAATACTTGCGGACAAACCTGAGCTGCAGCAAAAATTTGAAGATGTCAAAAGTCAGTTGTATGAATTAACTGATTTTCTGGTAAATATTTTAAAAACAGAAAATTTGGGAGCTATATTCCCACACAAAATAACGTTTCATGATGCATGTTCTGCTCTACGCGAATATGGACTGAAGGATGAACCACGCAAATTGCTCCAACACGTTAAAGGACTGGAATTGGTTGAGATGGAAGAAAGTGATACATGCTGCGGCTTTGGCGGAACATTTGCAGTTAAAAATCAGGCCATTTCCACTTCCATGACAGCTCGAAAAGCCACCAATAGTGTTCGTACGGGAGCCGAATATATAGTCAGTACAGAAGCATCATGCCTTATGAACATCAACAGCTTCTGCAAAAAACACAACTTGTCCATTCGTGGCATTCATCTGGCCGATGTGCTTGCCTCAGGATACTAAATTTCTTTCTGATAATTTTAAGGCACTTCAAACGTAACGCTTGAAATGCCTTAAAATTATAATCCAGCTAAACTTTAGAAGAAAAATATTCCCTACTCGAATTTCACTTCCTCAAAAGTTACAATAAATTCCACTCTTCTGTTTAACGCTCTACCTGCTGCAGTTTTGTTGGAAGCTACTGGCATGGTATCGCCATAGCCTTTTGCTGTCATCCTGCTTTCTTCAACACCTTTGGCGACAAGATATTTTTTCACTGCTGTAGCTCGTTTTTCGGAAAGTTCCATATTCTTCTGCGGATTGCCAACATTATCAGTATGTCCCTGAATTTCAACCAAATAAGTCGGATTTTCTTTTAATACCTGCGCTATTTGATCCAAAATAGGATAGGAAGAAGGTTTGATAATATCTTTTCCGGTATCAAACTGAATTCCTTTTAATGCTTTTTGGAAAAGTGTACGCACCTCTTTTTTCACTACAGGACAACCATGATTGGTGCTGTCGCCGGGAATTTTTGGACAATCATCTTTGAAATCATACACTCCATCACCATCGGTATCACGCGGGCATCCTTTTTCATCCACCATTCCACGAGCTTCTACAGGTGTATTGGGACATTGATCCAGATAATCGGGAACGCCATCACTATCGCTATCCATTGGACATCCGTTTTTATCAATATAATTTATTGCTTCCAATGGTGTATTCGGACATAAATCTAAATAATCGGGAACGCTGTCCTGGTCGGTATCCAACAAACAACCTTTATAATCAATAAATCCGTGAGCTTCTATTGGTGTGTCAGGGCACTGATCCAGATAATCGGGAACACTGTCACGGTCGGTATCCAACGGACAACCCAAAGAATCAACAGTTACTCCCAATGGCGTGTCGGGGCATTTGTCGAGATAATCGGGAATGCTATCATTATCGGAATCCAAAAGACAACCTTTACTATCCACAAATCCTCGAGCTGCCAATGGTGTACCGGGACACTGATCAAGATAATCGGGAATACTGTCCTGATCCGTATCAAGCGGACAACCATTCAAATCCACTTTTTTACGCGCTGCTTTAGGGGTATCGGGACATTTATCTTTTTTGTCCACAACTCCATCATGATCTTTATCGACTTTGTTGCCAAAAACAAAATTAACGGTCAATGCAAGATTTAGTCCTTTGCTATTGTATGGTATTGGAACTTTTGTAGATGGCAGAGAAGAGTCTACATCACTCAACAACAAAGGCGCATTATTTAATGAAACATAATCGCTGGCCAGATTCCAGTAAATAAATCCAGTTCTGATTCCGAGTGCGGCACCTATATTGCTCATTCTCCCATTCAATATTGAATAGGCAAGAGATAAGTTGAACCAATTACTTGGACGCATGTTGAACGCAGCGGTCAGTTCCTGATACATGTTGCTTTTCACTTTCATGGTAGAGGAAAGTAAACCCACACTAAGTTTGTTGTTGGCAAAAGCGTATTCTGCACCCACATTGAGCTTTGGAGAAAGGGATGTACTAAACGATGTTGCTTTTTCTTCGGTTGTAAAGGAATTTTTAAAAGCATTGGACAACGTATCCAAAAAAGCATCCATATCTACGGAATCCAAATTGTCGATTTTTGCAAGCCCATCAAAGGTATAATCCATATTATACGCTACCTTCTTCATGTTCTTGTTCCAATTAATCGATCCCAAGTCAACCAAGGCAGCTGAAAGAGTTACATTTTCCAAAGGTTTATAAGTTAACCCCAAGTCAATCCCAAAACCTATTCCGGAAGGTTTTAGCCAACTCTGCATATCTTCCGGTTCAGTATAATCCATAGATTCAAATTTATCGCCGATTGTTACTTCTCCGGGAACAGCAATATTCAATGAACCAGTACCCTTCATGTTCCACTGATCAATGCCGGCATTCAAATCGAAATAATCGTTAGAAGAAGTTACAATAGCATTTCCGGCCAAAAATTTCAATTTTCCGCCCACTGTCCATTGGTCATTAATTATTTTGGAATATCCCAATGCAAACTCGGTATAAGCCATTATATCGGCATTCAAATCCTTAAAATTGAAATAATTGTTTTCTTGATCTGGGGTTCCGTAAAGCAAAAGTTTAAACATGTCTTTAGGCAATGCCAAATTTCCTTCAATTTTTTCGGTGATGCCAAATGTCCAATAAGCGCTACCTGCACGAAAACCGAAATTTAAAAGATTCAATTGCTCATTGGTATTGAGCAAAGTCGAAGGACGCAATGATTTGTAGAATTTATCCACATCTCCTTCCGGATTTAAGAACCAAATAGTTTCTCCATTTTTATTATAAACCAGATCTTTCAGCGTCAACGAATTGTTTCCCAAACCAAAATAAGTATAACCCAACACGGGGAATCCCAAATAAAAACTGCTTGTTGGTTGCAAAGCCGGATTCAAATAAGAACGAAGCGGTGAATTTTCCATAAAGAACAACGAATTCACCTGCTGAGCTGACGTAGATAACATGCCGGTCATCCAAAATATACCTGCCAGTATTGAAATAATAATCTTTTTCATGGTTACTCGGTTTTTTAATCGTTGTTATTTAAATCACTGCTAACTTTGCCATTAACGAACAGACCTAATTTAACCTTGAAAGAATCCGATTTTCTGAAATGAATAAAGGATTCGGTATCTCTACTGTCAATTCTGAACGTATAAACGATATCTTTTGAATTTTTAAAATCGTTGAGTTGATCATTATTTAAGGCAATCTCGATTTTTTGAGGGGTAATTCCACTTTCTACTACATAACCTTCAGCATCTACTTGAGGAGCATCAATATCATATTCTTTTGTAAAGGTAGTAGAAATGTCTCTTCCCAAAGAATCCTTCAAAGCCAAAGTTAATTTGCCTTTCACCGGAAGCCCATTGGAAACGGTGAGGAAAATCGATCCGCTGTTTACTTCCACATCTTCCAAAGCCGAATTGATATCTTCGCCGGCATCCACCAGCGTATCTTTGAACTCGTAATAACTGCCCGGTTTCAGATATAGAGGAATTTGAATCTTATACAAAACTTTAATGGTGCCATCAGGTGTTATAAAATCAGGCGTGGGGTCATTTATGCTGTTGTCAATCCCTACACTGTATTTGTATTCCAATACATCGGGTTTGTTTTCATTACCGAAAAGAAGGTCGGTAGAACCATAATCCTTATCTAAGGTTCTCAATTGCTTGACTACCCAATTCCCCGGAGCTGCGGGTTTATTACCCATTGATTCGAATGTTGAAGAACTTCCATTGAAAGATGCATAAACCTCTTGAGAAGGATTGGATTTGGGATAGGCTTTCACATAATCTACATTAAATTTCAAGTACTCACCGATATTGCTTTTAACAGTAAGAAAAGCTTTGGGATTGGCAAACAAAAACAAACCGTCATCTGTGAATGATGGTAAATCCATATCTTGTGTCAATATTTTGGTAGCAATTACTGCCGGTGTGAAAAAACCATAAGCAACCTTATAATCAAAACCGGTAAATTTCAGTTCAATGCCCACTTTTGAAGTTGGACCAACAGTCACGGGTAAGCTACCGGTGGTAATATCCAGTTGTAAAGTTAACGGTATCCCCGTAGCATTCCCTGAGGTATTGATTACAAAATTGCTAATCGTAACATTTTCAGCCTGATTAAAAGCTGTAGGAGTAAAAGAAATATTTACAGAAGAACCGTTTGTAGCATGTACCTTATCAATGGGGAAATTCAATTTTAATTTCAAATTGCCGGGATTAATGTTAATGTTTTCCACAGTTACCTTTACTGATAAAACTGCTGAATTGATTACTACACTGTCAACTCTTTCTTCGTTTGGAGAATTATTTAAACCCAAATCGATATTTTCGTTACTGCTTAAAGTTGGAAAAGTCGTGCGAGCAGGAATGGTTACAACGATAGGAGAAACATTGTAAGATTTTACCAGCGATTGCGAATATTGCGCCAAATCGATTTCTCTAAATCGGAAATCGATACTGTCGGAATCTTGATACAAAATTTCTTGACCTTCGGTAATCAGTATATTCTGACTGTCGAGTTGAGCCAGCAAATCTTCCAAAGTCAGAGTGGCTTCTCCCACAGGCACAGCCAAAGAACCGTTCCATTGGAACTTGTCGGAAATGTTGGTAAGATCCACATCGTTCATACATGATGGCAAAATTAAGATGCTTAAAAAAATTGCCACAAGAAAATGAGAAGCTGAAGATTTCATTTTAGTAGGATATTAAAGTTACATAATTGTAAAAGAAAATCGGGTAAAAAACTACTAACAAACAAAAACTAATCAAGAAAAAATAAGTGGAATGTTGAGAAAGAACGCAAACAAACGGTTAAGTCGTAACAAAAACAAAAATGAAATTTAGAATAAATTTAAAAGATTTTATAATTTTTATATTCTCCACAAAAGTAATAAAAAGTTAGAAAAAACAAAAAAATCTCTACTTTTTTACGAGAAAAATTTTACGGGAAAATTTACCAAAAATACATTTTCGGTAGCACGTGTCAACGCTGTGTAAAGCCATCGGTAAAAATCATCATTGATTTGCTCGTCGGAAATCTTTCCCGGATCTACAAAAACCTTTTTCCATTGTCCACCCTGTGCCTTATGACAAGTAATGGCATAAGCAAATTTTACCTGCAGTGCATTGAAAAATTCGTTTTCATAGATTTTTTTCACTTTTTGGCGTTTCTGTTTTATTTCAGGATAATCTTCTGCCACTTTTTCAAACAACATCTTATTCATTTCCTGAACTTTTGCCGGTGTTTCTGCCTTGAGGGTATCCAGCCAAAGGCGGGTATCGATTTCCCAATTATAATCGAGAGAACGAACAGTCGCATCCACAAATCGGAAACCATACATCTCGGTAAATTTTCTAATACGCAAAACTTCCAAAATATCGCCATTTGCAATAAAATCAATTTCAGGATAATATTTGGGCCAGAAATAATTGTTGCGCATAACCATCAGTAAATCACCATTCGACAATTCCTCTTCTTTCATCATAACCCGAGAACGGATACCATTGTTGTAAAAATTTGCCCTGTAATTGGAGCGGGTAATTACCATCGTATCTTCCACTCCTGAGCCTGCATATTCCTTCTGAATTTCATCTGTCAATTCCGCCGGACTTAAGCGGGAAATATCGACAAATTTTTCCAACTGAAAAGGAGGAAATCGGGCTGAATTTTCCTTAGTCAGTTTTGCCCTTATCAGAGACGCATTATGCAAAATGCCACTTTTCAGCGCTTGACGAACTACATGGGTTAATGTAAATTCAAAAATCTTCACTTGATACTGTTCCAGCGAATTAACATCCAACGCCGGACTTTCAGCCTGTCCTACCGGCGGAAGTTGTGCCGTATCGCCCAAGAGTATCAAACTACAATTCCGACCGCTAAAAACATATTCCATCAAATCGTCCAGTAACCGACCCGAACCAAAAACCGAATCAAAATCGGTATTGGAAATCATTGAAGCCTCATCCACAATAAAAAGCACATCCGACGAAAGATTTTCGGCCAACTGAAAATGAAAATCGGTCAAGGATTTCTGCCGATAAATTTTCTTGTGTATCGTAAAAGCCGGAGAACCCGAATAATTG
Source organism: Bacteroidales bacterium (assembly GCA_012517575.1). Classification (GTDB taxonomy): domain Bacteria; phylum Bacteroidota; class Bacteroidia; order Bacteroidales; family Paludibacteraceae; genus MVYY01. The sequence continues at coordinate 27,508 of JAAYUQ010000137.1, forward strand.
GCAAAAACTTTCGCTGCCCTGCCCGTAGGAGCCAGTAAAACGGTTTTTTGTCCTATATTATTTAACGCTCTTACCAAAGCGCCAACAACAGAAGTTTTACCGGTACCGGCATAACCTTTTAACAGAAAAATTTTTCTTTTTTCATGCACCATCATGAACTGCCCCAATGCTTCCAACAAATCGTTTTGCTGTTCGTTCGGTTCAAAAGGCAATTGTGCTTTTATCAGCGAAATAAGATAATTACTTAACATACGGCAAATTTAAACGATATTTTTGCAAAATACGCTCACAATTAAAAAAAAATCATACATTTGTAGCATTGTAATATGAAAATTCGGTACGTGAACAAAAAACAATCCTTCAAACTGTAAAAACATGTTCAAGTTGCTTTCACATTTGGAAAAATACCAAATTATCCTTGCCTCAAAATCTTCAAGAAGACAGGATTTATTTAAAGGATTGAATATCCCTTTTGAAATTTATCCAATTGAAGTAGATGAGTCTTTTCCTCCCGAACTGATAGGAATGGACATCCCCATGTATCTGTCAAAGAAAAAAGCGGAAGCTTGCACCGAAATTTTAAAAGAAAATTCCATGCTGATAACGGCCGATACCATTGTTTGGTATCAGGGACAGGTTTTCGGAAAACCTGCTGACCGTAATGAAGCTAAATTAATGTTAACCACACTTTCCGGTAAAACGCATGATGTAATCACCAGCGTCAGCATTACAACCATGAAAAAACAGCGAACTTTTGGCGTTGCTTCTGAAGTTCGTTTTGCGCGGCTGGCACCCGAAGAGATTGATTTTTATCTCGACAATTTTCAGCCATACGACAAAGCCGGTGCTTATGGCGTTCAGGAATGGATTGGTTTCGTCGGGGTGGAATACATTAACGGATCTTACTACAACGTAATGGGTTTACCCATGCAACGATTGTACAATGAACTAAAAAACTGGAAAGAATAAGTTAAACTTTTTACTTGAAAAAACTGATAAACAGGAATATATTCAACACGGTAACAATAACGCCCAACAAGTAAAGCAGTATTTTTGAAAAAGTGGTGTTTTTATATTTTCCCATTACTTTTTCTGACGAAGTAAGATGTACTTGCGTGAAAATGGTAAAAGGCAATTGAATGCTAAGCAACATTTGAGAAATAATAAGTCCCTGAAATGGATTGGAAATCAGAAAAATGACACCTGTTGCCAGCAATAGCGAAAGAAGAACACCCAATCGTGAATGGTTGTCTTTAATATCGTAAGGTTCTTTGTACATGCCGGCAAAAATTGTTCCTCCGGCCATTCCCGAAGTAATGGTAGATGAAATCCCCGAAAATAGCAAAGCAACGGCAAACACAACAGAAGCATTTTTCCCCAGCAACGGAGCCAGCAAATGGTTGGCTTGCTCCAATTCTGTCACCGGTGTTTTCGATTCAAAAAAAGTGGCAGCAGCCAGCAAAATCATGGCACTGTTGATAGCCCAGCCTATGAGCATAGAAATTAATGTATCCAAAAACTCGTATTTCAGTTGCCTTCTTATGGTTTTGTCATCTGTCAGATTCCATTGACGGCTCTGAATAACTTCCGAATGCAGAAATAAATTGTGTGGCATTACTACCGCTCCCAATACGCTCATAATAATCAACATCGAATTTTCGGGAAAACTTGGGGTTACCCAGCCGGCAACAGCATGATTCCAATCGATTTGTACCAGCGACAATTCATATAAAAAGGAAAGTCCGATAATTGATACAAAAGCAATGATCCATTTTTCGATAACCTTGTATGAATTGGTAAACAGCATAATAAACACAAAAGCCGTTACCAGCAAAGCACCGGCTCGCACGGGAATATCGAACAGCATGTTCAAAGCGATACTTCCTCCCAAAATTTCAGCCAGAGAAGTAGAAACAGAAGCCAACATGGCAGAAAGCAGAACAAATCGGGAATAAACAGGCTTCAGGTAAATAGACGCTGCTTCAGATAAACATAAACCCGAAGCAATACCCAAATGTGCTACATTGTGCTGCAACATAATAAGCATGATGGTGGACAAAGTTACCATCCACAGTAAAGAATAACCATAATTCGAACCGGCAGCCAAATTGGAAGCCCAATTCCCAGGATCGATAAAACCAACCGTTACCAGTAAACCGGGGCCGATAAATTTGAAAATATCCAACGCCCCAAATACCGGGCGATAGGATTTGTTGTCTATCTGCTTCAAAAAATTGAACATGCTCGATTATTTTATGGAAAAACTGGACAAAAGTATCAAATTTTTTGTTCAAACAACCATTTGCCGGGAATTGTTTATTTTTTAGAAAAGTAAAAAGCAGGAAAATGTTGGTAAGACTTGAGTCGAAAACAAATTTCACAATACAAAGAAATTGGTTGAAGAAAGTCGGATTAAAGAAAAAAGGCTTGCCGGTGATATACATCAGCAAGCCATTGATATAGTTAAGATTATCAGGTTTTATAATTTTATGATTTTTTCAACAACAAATGAATGATCTAAAAAATGAACTTTTATGAAATACAGACCTGCCAGGATATTTGACATTTCCAGCGTTTGCTCGTTTTCAAAAATTTTCATTACACTTCCGCTTACAGATATTAACTCAACTTTTGTAAAAGGTTTTTCTGACAGCACGCTCAGCCGATTCTTCACAGGATTGGGAGAAACAATCAATGAATATTTTTCGTAATTATTTACGCCGGTAGAAGAACAATCGGTCGAAACAACAAGATACTTTCCATTGGCTGTGCCATTGGTTTTATAACAAATATCCGAACTAATACCGGTCACATCCACAGACTGACTGCCTGATCCATTACTGAACACCATATTGATGGAATTAATACCTTCGGCAAAAGTATAGCCATACCAATTTTGAGCATTCGCCTGAATTTCTGTTCCTGGCCATGCTCCAAGCAAATTTGTTGAAGTTCCTGTCCATGCATAAAAATATACTTTGTTCCACTCCTCCGGCTTTTGGAATTTCACCGTAATTCCTGAACCCGAAGGCGGCGGAGGTGTAACGCCACCCTCTTGGCAATCAGTTGTTACAACTACATATTTTCCTCCAGAGATACCATTAGTTTTAAAACAAGTACCTGCTGTAACTTGGGTCACATCCTGTGTCTGGCTACCACTGCCATTGCTAAATACTAAATTCACATCAGTTATGTCATCAGTAAAAGTGTAAGTATACCATCCATCAGCATCGGCCTGAATTTCAGTGCCGGGCCAAGCTCCCAATAAATCAGGCGTTGTTGAAGTCCACGCATACAAATAAACTTTACTCCATTCGGAAGGTTTCTGAAATTTTATCGTAATGCCATCCGGCTTCACAGTATAATAAACGTAAGTAATCATAGTGGATTCTATTCCCTGACTGTCAATGGCAATGGCTTTCAGTGTGGTTTTATCTTGAGTGATGGAAACAGTTCCGCCCGATGGAACTTTGCTCGAATTGACAGTAGGAGTTGTACCGTCCAATGTATAATAAATATAAACTGGTTCATTTTCGCCCGTAGCTGTTAATGTTACTGTCGTACCGCCTTCGTAGTAGCCTCCTGCCGGTGTAACAGAAAGTGTAGTAGAAGATGATCCGTCTCCTGTGCCTACCCACGTATGCAAAATCATGGAACGTGCAACATTTCCTTTGCTATCGGTGGCCTCAATATAATAATCTACCAACTTATTGCGGATGCCGCTAATTTGAGCCGAATATTCATCTGCTTTGTACAAAGGAGCCAAGCCTTTCGAAGCAATTGTCTTTTTAACCATGTCCAATTCCTGCCAGTCATTCACTTCTTCACCTCCAATATAAGTCTCGTTTTGATTACTCGACAATGGATTTTTTCCATCTTTATCAGTGCGGTATTTTAATTTAACAGTAGAAAGTCCACTGACATCAAATACGTAAGACCAAACTGTGAAATTGGATGATTGTACGGTTCCCCATTCGGTTTCGCCCGGATTATATGGCTCGCGTTGTGGATGATAAATGGAAGGAGGTGTAATATCCGTACCACTATTCACTACATTTATCGCCTGAGTTACCGCAAGATTGGCTGCGCGCGTGGGTTTATTATCCCAATCTTCCGTTCCATCCCAATACCAGTAACAGCTGGTTTCACCATTGAGTAGATAATTCCATGCTGACTTTGTATCGGAAGCAGCAGCATTTATTTTCTCTGCAGTTTTCACAATGTTGGAAGCTGCCGTAATAACCGACCAGCTGTTTCTATCTGGGCTATAACCATTTACAGGGTCGCCATTCCATTTCAGAAATTCCGGATCGGCACCTGCCCCATACCAACTTCCGGCTTCAACGTGAATAATGTCATTTTCAGCAGGAGGAAACTGATCCAGATAATCCTGAATGGTAGTGCAGACAAAACGTTGCGGATTGGCATTCAGCCAACTCACAAAGTTGTCAAAATTACTTCCGTAATAGCTGTCAGTGCCACCACCATAGTTATCTCCGTCGTGATGCAAAACCACCAAAATAGGATGAGCGGGATCAGTATTGTAACTCTCCAACTGGCTCAAAGTTGTTTCGTAATTTAAAGCGCCAAAACCTCCGCGCCCATCTTCATTGCCAAAAAAAGCGGAAGTAGGTACAGCAATCATTTTGTACTCCGTTCCTGTAGCCGGATCAACATATTTCATCCAATGTGGACGATGTCCCCATGCTGCAGAGACAGGCAGTGGTGCCCACAATCCATTCAGCTGTTTCCAATCGTTTGGATTTAAGTTAATTTTATCGGCTTTGTTGGTTTCCACGATAGAACCACCATTCGACCATGGATGTCCTTCGCAAGTACGGTCAAAATGTACATTGTCCACCATTACCCAATCCAATCCACTGCGTTTCAATGCAGGGATCATATGTTCTTCAAAAGCATTTTCAGGCGGAAAAATACCTTTTGAATAAGGCATGCCCGGGAAATTGGCTGCAAAAGATTCCTTGTGTTTTGCAATTTGTTTCTCGATATCGGCTTCGTCAATCAACGCCATGAGTGGGTGATGATAGCCAAAACCTACCATTTCGAGACGCTGATGACCCAAAGAGGTCTTTTTCGAAACCATGCTGTTCCACGACGATTTCCAATTGGAAAATCCAATACCGTTTGCTTCCAATATATTCAAATTTTCCACCAACGACCCCGAAAAACTCACTTGCGCACCCGCATGAGGAAATGAAAGCATCTTGTTAACTGCATTGGCAGGCCACCATGTATACGGCCCAGTGCGGGAAGTAAAAACATCATACAAGTTGTAGGATAAAACTCCGGAATTTTGTGTTTCAATTACTGTTTCACCGGGTTGATAGATGGGCTGATGCATATGCCACTGGAAAGCAATGTAAATGGGTGGATTCACAGCCCATAAACCGGCTTGAAGGATGATGAAAAAAAGAACAAATAAAAATGATTTTTTCATGACAATTGATCTAAAGATTGAATAATGAACATTTATTAATGCAATTCATTAGTAATTAGTTATAAAATATTTTAATATATCATCACTTTTTGATGATCAATCAGATAAATTCCTTTCGGAATATCATAATAAGCATTTTGACCCCGCTTGATGTCGAGCATTTTGATAACTGTTCCACTGATGGAATACATAGGATAAATGCCTTCTACCGTACTGTTTATATGCAATACATTTTGACCACTCGAAACAGTAAATTTTCCCCTTGAAAATATATTATTCACAGCATTTACAGATGGTTGAATAACGTGATGCAATCCATTTACTGTATAATATCCACCATTGACTACATCAAAACCTATACTTGATGGTGCCTGATTGCTCCCATCGTTGAAAAGTACCTTCCAATTGGTAATCTCACCTTCAAAATTATATTTATAAACGTTGTTTCCAAGCTTTGTTGCAGCATCACCCGGCCAACTTTTAGTAATCTTTACGACCGTACCGTTGTTGTCATAATAAATATATACATTAATGTTACTGCCCCAATTCGACGGTTTTTCAAAAAATATAGCCTTTTCTCCGATATTCAAAACCGGTTCCTGAGGAGTTTCAGGCTCTTCTGACGAACCAATCAATGGTTCAGTCTCGTCGGGATAAGTTCCCTGATCTTCTATTACAGGTGTAGTTCCATACAAATATTTGCCATCAACGCCAATCTTTCCTGGAGCCGGAGTTTTAACAGTATTCAAAACATATACCCGCATATTGCCTTTGCCTGAAACATTCACCGTAAGTTTATTGTTGGATACCACTTTTGTATCTCCTGTTATGGCATCAACATAAGTACCATTCAATACATTGTTAAACGTAAAACTTTCGGAAATAGCTACGCACACATAACTGTCGGTAGTAGCATCTACGTAGCGGCGTTTAAATGCGAGGTTGTTTTGCTGTCCTTCTGTAGAATATTCTCCCTTACGCAGAGCAGGAATAGCCATCCTGATTTGACTCAAACGCTGAATATGACGAGCCAACGGATGTTTCAGGGTAACTGCTACATTACCTGTGGCATTGGTATAATTTGCAAAATCATTTACGTGAAGGGTCCCAGAGATATATCCGCCGTAGTAAGCACGACCCGATTCCTTTAAAGCAATGGTAGGTCCTTTATCAATAGGATAGCCTTTTTTAAATTCGATTTCGCTGCCATAATACACACAGGGTATTCCTCTAAAAGTGTACATTAAACATAAATTTTCAGCCCAAACATCCTGCGTTTTGGCAAACCGTTGCCCTTCGGGAGCGCCATCGGGCGCATAATCATGAGAATCCACATACACTACGTTATAAGTTGGATCATTATAAGCATAATCGCCATTGCAGGCAACCCGAAATGCACTTTTGGCATCTTCAAAATTCCAGTGCATCGGAAAGTCGATTACATTCATGCCTGAATGCAAGGAATGATCAGGAGCATGATAATCATTCCCATTCAAAAAAGCATTGTTGGAAGATGGTTGAATGGAAGTATCCACATTATCATTATAATTCTGTACACATGAACGCTGATTGGTATTGTTCAAAAATTCCTCGCTGGTTCCTCTTATCCAAGTGTTTTGAAAATAGGTAGCATCCTCTGTCCAGTCATAATTTCTGGAATCTTTCCATGTATAAAACGGTGTTGACATGGCAGCCGTATTCCGGTACCAAAAATTTCTGTCGCGTGTGCATATTTCACTGAAAATAAAGAAATCGTCATTTCCACATTCATGCGCGATTCGTTGAAAAGCCGGAATAAAAGCCTTATTGAAGACAAGCCGGTTAATATGCCTCCCCGTGTCGATACGGAAACCATCAACGCCCATACGAATAAATTGGCCATAGGCATCAATCAGATAGTTGTAAACCAATGGATTTTCCGTATTCAAGTCCACGCAATCACCGGCAATTTGAGCCCATTGACAGGTAATGTCGTCCCAATTGAAATTTCCAAAATGATGCCAATAGTTGTTTACATCATGATTCTGCCCATCGGTATTTTTCATGCGTGCTAACCGAGCTTGATATTGATCACTAGCTGACAAACTTTCATAGTTGTCAGGTAAAATCCCATTTTTAATACGTTTCATAGAAGTATTTATGTCTGATAAATCAGCAGAATAATCCTTTTCAAACATGGGACACAAAGTTGCCTCTCCAAAATTACCGGTATGATTCAACACAATATCCAAAATAATTTTCATTCCCTTTGCATGGACGGCATCAATTAGTGTTTGAAAACTTACATCCTGCGATTCATATCGCGGATCTACTTTTTTGAAATTGAAAGCATGGTATCCGTGATAATCGTAACCACTGGCGTTTTCTACAACCGGCGTAATCCATATTGCCGTGAAGCCAAGCGCTTTGATATAATCCAGTTTTTCGATTAAACCCTTGAAATCGCCTCGCCATGCTGGATCTCCCTGATTTAAACTCTGAGCATCCCAACATTGCACATTGTTGTCGGCATCTCCATCGTAAAAACGGGTAGTCATCACAAAGTAAATGGTTTCGTCCCGGAAATCGGTACGGACAAAATTATTTCCTGCTGATAAAGCGAAAGAAAAAATGAGAGCAAAGAACAACAATATTTGTTTTCTTTTCGTAAAAAAATGGATGCTTTTGAAATGAAAGTTTTTCATGGTTTATTAATTTTTTAAAGCTGTGGCAACAACTTTGCTTGACAAGACTTTAAAAGTTTTTTATTCGATTATTTTTTGTAAAATATTAATTCTTTAATACAACGCCTGTTTCTTTAGAGCCGTTTTTCCAAAAAATACCAACGTAATAAATGCCCGAAGGAAAATCGGAGAGATCAATTGAATAAACATCAGATTTTCTGCTAAAGGGAATTTTACAAGTTATTCCCAATGCTGAAGTAACCGTAATATCTTCTATCTCTTCGGATACCGACAAATAAACTATTCCTTGTGTCGGATTGGGATAAATTTTCAACAGATTTGTTTCGTGCTGTTCAACTGCGGTGGTGCAGGAGGGATCAACCGTACAGCTATAAACCGTATTGCTGCCCGAAACGGAAGAAGTTCCGTAAGTCCAACAAATATTTTCCGAAGTCGATAAATCTACTGTTTGTTCTTTCTTGTTATTGTTGTTGAAAATAACATTTACTACCGGTTGGGTAAAATTGGTAATAGTATAACTTACATATCCCTGTGCATCCTTGCTTACGACTGTTCCCGGCCATACTCCGGCAAGCTGCACGGCGTTTCCGTTCACCATCTCCCAAACATATACCGCATAAGAAGTCCATGAAGGTGGAGGAGTGAAACGAACAGTAATGGCTGTAGGTTTTTCTACTATCGTATAATTGTATTCCGCCATTTTAGAAGTTTGCTGGGAAGCATCAACAGCAATGGCTTTTACAGTCGTATTTCCTATGGGTAAAGTAAAAGGTGAAGTGTATCGGGTGGAAGAAGTGGTGGGAGTACTGCCATCGGTAGTGTAATAAATTGCAGCATTCCCTGTAGCCGACATGGTGACGGTCTGCCCGTAATAATAACTTCCTGAATTGGGTGAAACCGTAAGTACCGGTACACTTGAACCACCTTTGGTGTAAATGGCATAATTGTTTCCCGAAGCAGCGAGCGTATAATCTGAAGGGATGGCATAACTTCCACTGCCCAATTTCACCATCAATGACCCTTTTTTCCCAACAACAGTTGCCACATACGATCCGGAGTTTACCTGATTGACGGTTACTGCACTCTCACTGTGGATGCCCACCGCATGACGGGCAGCTATCATGGCTTTTATTTCATTCTTATACTGTTTCCAATGGGGTAAAGAAACACAAGGAATTCCAGGAGAACACAACATAAAGGCATTCGCCAACAATACGTCACCGTTAAATTTGTTGCTGTCGCGATAAGTATCATGATTGTCGATAAAAGTGGTAGCATAACGCTTGGAATCGGGATGATGAATCAATCCTGCAGGTTGGTAAGCTCCATTGTAAAGCCACACCAATTTGGTAAAATCGCCACCTGCTGAAGCAAAATTATTCAACGCATATTTAAACGAAAAATCGAAGGTGGTAGATTTGTAATTGGCAGCTTTGATCCAGTTCCACAATGCATCATAACTCCCGTCCCAGTATTCGCCAACAGAATAATCGGCATTTGCCGCATCATTGTAAATAGCATTATACGAACCCGGATAGCCTTTTGTCATATCGTAACGCCAGCCGGCATACCCTATATCGTTTTTCAGAAATTGCAAATAGGCTTTTATGGTATTCTGTACGGTAACATTCCGATGATCCAGATCCCTTGCACCATCAAAATTTTCACCTTCATCCGGTCCTCCGGTTGCCGGATAGCCTTTTGCAACACATTCATCGGTATTACAAATAGCCCAACTGCCCCATGTGTAGGTAACGCCGTTATAAGTTTCCGAAGGAAAATCTGTCCAACTGGAAACCCCATTGCGATGATTGATAACAATGTCGGCTACACAACGCGTACCAGCATTTTTTAAAGTCGAAATCAGGGTTTTCAATTCCGTTTGCGTTCCAAAGCTGCTATTTTGATTGAAATAATAAACAGGCGAATAACCCATGGTGTTGTAATAGGGAGAATTGGCGTTTCCGCTTGGCGGTAGCCAAACCAAATCGAAACTTCCGGCAATTTCGCTTGCCTGTGATGTCAGATTGGTCCACTTGGAATCGGCATACGAATCCCAATAAAAAGCCTGCAACATTACATCCGTACATTGAGAAGGAGCCTGAGACTTTACAGAAAATGCAGATAAAATGAAAAAAATAACAAGAAAATAGAACGTTTTTTTCATGGTTTGTTAGTTATGGATAGTTGTAAAATCATTATTTGCAACCAAATTTAATCTATCTGCAACTGGAAAAAATCTTTTTTCTCAAAAAAGTCATGAAAAAGTTATGCAAACGTTTGAAACCACCGAAAGTAAGTGTTTGATATACACCTATTTTATTGCATGACTAAGCCTTCAGACTCCATTGGGTAAAGAAAAAAGTCTTTGGATATTCATTCGTCTGACAATATGATTTGAAATTTCGGAGTTTTTATCCTTTATAAAGGTTATCCTAAAAATAGGATTCGAAAAATTTACAACGGTTTCATTTGTAGCGAGGGGGGTGCCAATATTATTTCAAAAAAACAATTACAATTATTTGAAGATACGAAAAAACGCGTACCTCATCTTTTCAATCTCCCACCACCTGAATAATGAAAAACATCCCTTCCTCATGAACCTTCATCCATTATTTATCGGATCGCTGTTAACCCCATTATCCGAAAAAATTTTTACAAAATTTTGGATGAATTGATTTTTTTATAATTTTGTAAAAATAAAATTTTTCATTAACAGATTCTTTTATGCCTGCTTACATGTAAAGGTTGTTTCCCTACAAGTGGCGAATGATTCTCTACCAATAAAGGTTGCTTCCCTACTTATGGCGGATGATTTCCTACAAGTAAAAGATGTTTTCCTATAGGTGAAAGATAAACTCCTACAGGTGTGAAATGTCTCCTACGGGTGTTGCATGCTTTCCTACAAGTGAAGGATAACTCCCTACAGGTGTAGGATGCTTGATAGAAGGTTAAAAATTTACCTTTATACCTCCTATTCATGTGTGTTCGGCATAACGATTACAGGTTTTAACCATATAAAAATGATGATAATTAATAAGAAATTAAGGTTTATTCTTGTTGTTAATTATAGTTATTAAGGTTTTATTAAAAAACAAGGTTTCCATGTATAAAGACCTTATTTGGCACATCTAACCTTATTAACATGTGAATGCTTCTTTTTCATCAACCTTATTAGTTTATATGATATTTTTATATCGAACTCCCGTTGGAATGAATAAGATACATCAATAGAGAGATTTTTTCCGAAAATTATTTTTATGTCTAACTTTTAAAATTTTTAAACTATGGGAAAACTTAAAAACAGTTATGCCGAGCTTATTTCGAGCTCACAGATTATGATCGAAGCCTTGAAAAAAAATGAGGAAAAATTGTCGAAACGAGGCATTGACGAAACATTTATCAATGAAATGAAAGAAGTATTCAATGGAATTCAACAGCTAAATGAAGAGCAAGAAAAGTTGAAGGCAGATTTGAAAAGCAAAACAGAAGCGTTGAATAAGAGAATTGATGACTTGTGGAAAAAATACAGTGAAGCCAAAAAGCTAATAAAAATGGACATTCCGCCATCGCAATGGAAAGAATTCGGCATAGACGACAAACACTGATCGGTCAGGTTTGCCGCTTGACGCAGCTTCTGCTGGCTACATACTCAACATGGCCCAAATACACTGAATTACAAGTAGAGCCGTAGCATGCTACGACTCTACAAATACCCAAATTGACGCAATGAATCGGATTTCAAACTTCTAAACAACCCGTTCTCTTACCAAACCAGCATTTTTGTCCGATAATTGGAATGTTGTTCGTCCCTGATTACGATGACGTAGAGTCCTGCCGCAGGAATTGCCAGCGTACAATGCGAATCGGCTGTTGTTTTTGCCTGCAATACACGACCTGCCATATCGGAAACATAAATTTGGGAAGAGCCCTTTAATCCGTCAATCACTATATTCCTTTTCTGCGGATAAATTCTCAGAAAATGATCCGTATTTTCAATATTCGCATTCTCTGTAATTACTCTTTTGGGAACATTCAGGAAAAAGCGGTTCTTCATTTCCGTCGTGGAAGTCTGGAATGCATATTCCGTTTCCGTTGTCAAATCTACCGTTTCGCCCGTTTGTTGGTCGGTAAGCGAAACCGGCAAATTGGTCAATTGTGTGTCCCAGTTAAAGGAATAATCGCCTGTTTGCGGCACTTTTACGTAAACGGGAACAGTTGTCTCTTCCGGAACGGTATTCAATGCCAGTGCATAATTGCTTCCGTTGCTTAAGGTATAAATACGTGGCGTAGCCGTATTCATGGGGTCGGAATAAGGTGCATCGTAAAGTTCATCATATCCAGCCGTTGCTTGCGGCAGCATGCGTACCAGTGTTTCATAATTCGTACCATTGGCAGCCAGATTGAGCTGTACCACATCTTCCGGTTGGGCATCCGTCCTGCGACGTACGCCTTGTGGCGATGTTATGTAAGAACCCATATTTCCGGCCGCAGCCGTTTTTACAAAGAAAGCTTCATAGGGAACCAACGAAGCCGAGCCCCCATAAGTATAGCCCGGATTATCGGAACCATAATACAATTTATAAGCATCGTTTGCAGGATTGTAACTATAAGCAAACTGTCCATCCGAAAGAGAAGAAGTAGCTTTTGCCACCAAAGGTTGAGATACAAAATTCCATCCGAAATTGCACGTCAGACCTCCGGGCACAGTGGTATAACTTACCCCTGTATAGACCGGTGAGCTCGATGAGGGATTGCCAAAAGACTCGTCGTTGCTATTCTTATCGGTTACGAAGAACAAATCTGCAACGCTCCCTTTCTTGTTGATAATATATCCCGTATCAGCTTTTAAGGTAGTAACATTGGTCAGCGTTTTCCAGCCCGACGTTCTGTTTGCCCGTCTTACCGGATCATAAATGCCTACACTGTAATCGGTATTCCATGTGGCAGTGGTCGTCGTGTCGGCTTTTAAAATTTGGGTAATAGGAAACGGAAAAGCAAAAAAGTTCCATTGGGCTGTATGATAGAAATGTACTTTTACCATTACTTTATCATCGATGGTCAACGTTCGGCCATTTCGATAAAATTCTGCTGCATGAAGAGGCGATTTGCCGAGTATCAGTTTTTTCACTTTCAGCGAAGCATTATTGGTATAGGTTGATGACAACCGCCCTACTGCTGCAGTATCCAAACCCAAATGGTTGCTTACTTCAACTTTCCCTGCCTGAATATCCAACAAATGATCGATAATAATATTATTAATGGTTATTTTGTCGCTCAAACCGGCGGAGTCTATTCTGTTAATAGTTAAATCTTTCAGCACATTGGTAACTCCGTTTGTAGTCTGATCGAAAATTAAAGATTGCCCCGAACTTGCTGTCCACTGGGTATAGTTTCCCAGCAACTTGACGGTGGCATCTTTGTCTCCCTTAATTTTTCCTCCGTTGACACATTGCACACCGGCTCTTCCCTTATTGGTTGCCAAATCAGAGTCTGTAGCACTGATTTCCAAATTTTTCCCATTCAAAACAAGTGTTCCGCCCGACAGGCTCAAAGCCCAGTAACCGCCACCATTAGCAGAATACCCTTTGCAGGTTACATCTTTATAGAGCGTTACTTGTCCTCCGGTCTTATCCAACACCATAAAATCGATGGCATAAGGGCCGTCCGTGGAACCATCAATTTTTTGGTTGGCGGAATCGGTAAATACAATGGCTCTGCCTTTGCAGTTGAAAGTTCCGTTGTTGATAAAGTCGCCGGTCAATTTCATATCGCAACCGATGGCTTGTAATGGAGCGGTCTCGTTCTCCGACAAACTCAGGGTGCCGGCATTGGTCATGGTTTTGCATTGAAAAGCAAGATTTCCACCTCCCTTACTATTGGCAAAATAAATGGTACCATTGTTGGTAATGTCCCCGTTTACAATGACCACCGGTTTCCCTTGATGTTCGGCTACATTGCTGTCGTAGGCCATATTGAAATCGAGCGTGGCATCACTTGCTACCGTAACATTGCCAGCTGCATAATACTTGTTGGCAAAGGAGGCAACGGACATTTGCAAGGTGCAGGAATCAATTTGAATATTGTAAGGGTAACCTGCGCCGGAGGTAACATTGGGCTTCCATTCTGCACCCGGCACACTACTCGTGCCGGTATTGTATTTCAAAGTGGAACCCGAGCCAAAAGTAGGAGCATGGCTCAAACTACCACCATTTTGTATTTCCAGCGTACCATTTACCCTGCAATTGGACGAATAAACCGCAGAGGAAACCGAAATGGTATCATCCGTTTGAATGGTGATACCCAATGCTCCAGAAGACGGAATAACCGTTGCATCTGTCCAATTATCAATCCCATCAGGTGACTGTTCCCAGCTACCGGTAGCGCCCCAATTTCCTGTCCCTTTGGAGCGATAATGATATTTACCCGGACAGCTTGCTGCAATTTTTGTAGTCCATTTACTCCCGTTCCATGTATCGTATTCATAGCAGGTACTGTCTGAAACGCCGGTGATATCAACAGTTTGATGACCACTGTTGTTGTCATTAAAAATAATATCTACCGTATCATTTGTAAAAGTAAAAGTCTTGGTATACCAGTTGCTTCCAATGGATTCCATGGCTACGCCCGGCCATGTACCCAATCCCGAAGGATTTAAAGTCCCGCCATTCCATGCAAAAAGATATACGCCATTGGCAGTAATCCAGTTTTCTGTAGGCATTTTAAATTTTACGGTAATTTGATTCGGAGCCTCCGTAGCTTGATTCCCCGACAAATAAGAAGAAGTGAGGTATTTGGTAGCCGTACCGGTGCCGTTGTATTCGTAAATGGCAAAATAATAGGTAGTGCTGGCCGTCAGTGCGGTTACGGTAACCGTATTGCTACTCCCATTATACACCACGTACCCATCACCCAATGCCGTTCCCGATGTTCCATACGCTGCATTGGCGGTATAGCTGCTGCCATCCGAAGGCGTACCTGTAGGTGCGGAACCGGCTTTGGCCACCACAATACGATTCGCCCCATTCCCGCTGGTCCAACTCAACGTCATTTTTGTAGGTTTAACACTCGAAAAGCTCAAATTGGAAGCAGCTGTCGTGGGAGTAGTTGGATAATCTGCGGTGGCTTTCACGCCGGAGCTGTAGTAACTCCAGTTTTCCGAATAAAAATAGTAATCGTAATTGTTCCCGCTCGTAACGCCGGTATCATCATATGAAGTCCCATTGCTGTTATAAACTACCGTCCCTTGATTGTCTCCGCTTCCCAGTGTGCTGCCTACCGAATAGCCCGTACCATTGGTAGGTGTAGTTGGCGAAGCACCTTTGGCATAACGTACAATCATCACATTGTGGCCTTGTGCATCCTTGCTCCATGTTAAATGTACCTTTGCCGATTCGGTAAAAGCAGCCGTTTGAGGAGAAGGAGTGTTGAGGGCATTGACGGTAAAGTAAGGACAAGCCTTTTCAGTTGTACTACAAGTTAAAGTTGTTTCATCTGTCCAGCCTCCTTCATCGGCATAAGTCCAAGAACTTCCAGCACTTTCTCTTGCCCTGCCCACTACATACCAAGTGCCGGTAGCCGTAAATTGAAAATTAGCCAAATCTCTCCGAACTCTCTTATTGGAACCATTATCCTCATACCAGTTTGCATCAGCCCAACTCCAACCGGTGCTCCCGTCGGTATTTTGCCCAATTCCTACCTCAGATTTATTCCACGAGCCCTGTCCGATTTCAAATTGAAAATAATAGGGATTTGAAAGTTTATCACCTAAATAATAGGTAGCGATAGGTCTACCTGTTGTTATAGGGCTTACCCAAATAGGATCAGAAGCATGAATTTTACCGGCAAAAGAAATTATAAGTAACAAACTTATGAATAATGATTTTTTCATATCTTCGAAATTTTAGATTTTTTCGTTTTGTAAAAAGCATACCCCGCCGCTGCCAGGAGCAGTAACCCCAGTCCATCGCCTACGGGCAAATCTCCCGGATCGCCGGGGAATGGGGGGTCGTCTTCCATAGGGGCGCGCATGGGCTTGGTAGTGGGAGACAACATAGAAACATCCGTCTCTTCAAAAGGCTTGCGCTGCGTATAATCCGGGACCGAAAAAAAGGAGCGTTCGGAGGACTCCGGTGTAACGGAATAGGGAGTAGCGTACCGATAAACCGGAGCAGGGTAAGAACGGGGCGGATGATACACCGGCAAGGGATGATCGGCTAAAACCATTGTAGAAAAACCACAAATCAACCCTGCAAATACAAGGAACTTCACCCTGCAAGAGAATATTCTTGCAATTGCAGCAAGATTTTTTCGTGTTTTCGTTTTCATGGCCATCATAGGTTAAAAATGCAATACAAATAAAACATTATCTTAACGAAATTGTTCTGTTTTTTTATAAAACCAAATGACATTTGAATGTTTCCGACAATTTTCAGAGTACCTGACCATCAGGCTTTTCTCCCTTTCCGCAAATCATTGCTTCGTATATTGACATGAACACAGATTACGCATTCAAAAATAGTAAATTTCATTTCTGCAACTCAATGAACTATGTTACTTAACGTGAGTTCGGTATAACGATTTACCTGTTTTAATCATATAAAAAGTTGATAATTAATAAGATAATAAGGTTTATTCTTGTTGTTGATTGCTGTTACTAAGGTTTTTATTAAAAAAATAAGTTTCGTTTTCTGAATATAAAGACCTTATTAGACACAACTAACCTTCGTAATTCGTAATATGTGAATACTTTCTTTTCATCAACCTTATTACCTTATTTATAATTGCTTGTATAATATTTATCTTCATCTATTGAACTCACTTTAACTTATTCATTATAAATAATTAGACTAAATTCTGAACTTTATAAACTGACTTACAATTAGTTTTAACCATGTTTTTTCTAATGCTGAATCTGGGATTAGTAAAAATTGTTAATTTCTCTCTTCGTAAAAATGTTTTTAACTCAACTTTTTTCAACTTCCTTCATCGACAGTCGTTAAAAAAATTTTCAGGAAAATTTTCCTTGCGCAACTTATCTCCTTTGTGATAAGGCGTAGGATCGATACTGTTGGCCGGTGAAGGATTGTAAATCACCGTAATTTCGGTTCTTCTGTTTTGCTGATGTTCTTCTTCCGTACAATCCACGCCATCGCTGCAACGATTGACAAGCTTCCGCTCGCCGTATCCTTTGGCGGTGATGCGGGAAGGGTCGATACCCCGACTGACAATATAAGCCACTGCCGATTCGGCACGGCGCTGCGAAAGTCGGTCGTTGTACTTGAACGAACCACGACAATCGGTATGAGAGCCCAATTCCACTTTAATGGGATAGGTTTTTAGAATGGTTACCACACTGTCGAGAACAGGACGGGCATCGTTGCGGATATGCCACTTATCGAAGTCGTACAACACATTGTTAATCACCCATACCGGTTTAAACGTGAGTTCAAGCAACAAGGGACGTGGGGCAGGAAAAGTTACATATTTCGGTTTAGCCGACAATACTTCCATCGATAGGCAGTCGTCTTTACAGTTGATTTCTACTGCTTTTACGATGTAGTTGCCCATGTTGTTGATAACAAAAGTATATCTTCCTGTCGAATCGGCTTTATCTACCATCACTTCGCCCGTTGCTTGGTTCAGCAAGAAGACCGTTGCGCCCGGCATGGGTGTTCGGGTTTTCTTTTCCAACACTATGCCGGTGATATAGGAGATTTTTGGTTTCGGCTCATACCGAAAGGCATAAATATCGTCATTGTCCCTTCGTCTGTCGGAAGTAAAAAACCCTTTGGTCGTATCCGCTGTTTGTGCCCAACCAAAATCGTCATAAGCACCATTGACCGGATAGCCAATTAACTCTGCACTTCCTTCTCCTTTCAATGCTTTCTGCAAAGGAATTCGGTAAATATCCAATCCGCCAAAGCCTGCTTTTCCGTCGCTGCTGAAATAAAGATAACCATCATTGCTCAATGAAGGAAAAACTTCGTTCCCCGGCGTATTGACTGATTCAGAAAATGATTGTATTTCACTCCATCCGGAGAATAAATTTTGTCGGGTAACGAAATACAAATCAAAGGCTCCTTTTCCTCCTTGACGATTGCTGCTAAAAATCAACAATTTACCATCCGCTGATACAGCCGGATGAAGATAAGAAAAAGTGTCTTCGGGGAAAACGGGTTTCGGATACAACAACTGGCCATCAGCAAACTTGGCTTGTAGAATATTCACTGTATTTTTTGTTCCTTTGAAGCGATTGCGGTTGGCCGAAAAATAAATATTTCCCAATGTATCGAAACTTGCAGTCCCTACATTGTATTTCCATTTGCCTGTTGCAAACGCAGGTTTTCCTTTGGGAGTGAATGCACGTGTTACGTAATCGGTTTGCAATTTTTGTGAACTTTCGCTCCACAAAGGGCGGGTATCGCTGCCTTCAAAAACGGGTGCATAATATTTGGTTCCCGTAACATTCGAAATTTTATTACTATTCGGAAGATGTTCCACCGAATCTTCCACAGTCACCTCTTGCAAAGGAATTTGCCACAAGCGCGAAAAACTTCTTCCATCCCACAAATAGGATTTCTCCTTGTCTTGAAGCGGCAGATTTGTGGTAAAAAACAATTTTTCATCATAAATAAACGGAGAATATTCTCTAAATGAAGTATTGAAGCTTAATGGTACAATCAACCAGTCGGCGGAATCTTCCCTGATATAGTTTCGGGCAGCTTCATTAAGATAAAATGCGGCTTTTTCTTCATAACCTGCAACTCCTTCCAATAGCCGACCAGCCTGCACATAATTTCCTTTTCGTGCCTGCAGTTCGGCCAAGCGAACTCTTAATTCGGGAAGGGTCTGTATAAAATTTTGAACGGGAAAATTTTCCATAATTTTTTCTGCTTCACCGTATTCGCGCATGTTCCAATAACAGTAGAACAACTTCAGAGAAATCGTTGCATTTGCCGTATCGGTGTTGAGCAGATATTGGCGGTAATTTTTGGCGGCAAGATAATATTGTGCATACCGATAAGCAGTATCCGCCCGATTTAATAAATGATCGGAAGCCGACGCTTTTTTAAACAGAGACACAGGTAAAGTAAATGATGAAAAAATGAGCAACAAAACCAGAAAAATAGGTTTGCCGAAATTCTTCATGTAACCGGACAAATTAAAAAAAGCCTTATATTTATTTTTTCCCAAATTCATAAGTTGTTTTTCCTTAAAAACATATTTGGATGACAATTTTAATAATAACGCGGAGAAAAGATTTCGACCACTTTATCCAACTCAAATTCGTAACGGAGCATTAATTCGTGGCTACCCTGATTGAACTGATTTAACTTAGAAATTGTGTAATCATAAGCGTATCCCAACCGGATATGCGGATTCACCTGTAATTCTACCAACCCTACAACTGCTTCGCCAGTTCGATAACTGATTCCCAATCCTACGTAATCATTCCACCAACTGTTTAGATTGGCGTCCACCTGTAAAGGAGCACCAGCAACGGCCTTAAACAAAAGAGATGGTTTTAATTTGATTGCATCTGACATTTCAAAAATATATCCGCCGGTAAGAAAATAATGATAATTTGCTCCTCGGGTTAAAGCCGTTCGTTCTCTGTCGTTATAAAAACTTTTGGTTTTCAAGAGTGCAGGAATGGAAAAACCGCCATACCATTTTTCGCCGGCAACCAACATTCCAAAACCGGCTGTCGGTAGCCAAACGCTTTCATTCTGTGCAAAAGCAGGGTCGCCTGCATCGATAATAGTAGTTTCGGTGTAGGCTGCCTTAAAATTTAATAATCCCAGACTCAAACCAAAAGTCAACACATTTTGATCAAATGGAATGCGGTAAGAATAAAATCCTTGTAAACCGGTGGTGCTTTCAATACCCAATCGGTCGTCGTAAAGTTGCAGCCCATATCCCACATTGCTTTCCGATTGCCTGCGATCCCATGAGATAACAGCCGTTACCGGTCTTCCTTCAAATCCTACCCACTGATCTCTGTATAAGGCAGTGATATTGTTTACAGCCCTATTGCCGGCATAAGCGGGGTTGATATTCAGCATGTTGAACATATACTGCGAATACATGGGCGTCTGCTGGGCGGATATTTGAAAATGGCAGCACGAGAAAAGCACCAACAATGCTGCCGGTTTCAAGAATAAATTTCGGATAAAACTTTCAG